>JBBDYI010000225.1:0-19849 GCA_040901705.1 Pirellulales bacterium
CGCCAACCCACCTTCAATAGACCCGATTTTCCACCCACAATCGAGACGCTCACACGAGCGGTACCGTGTCTTGACGCGCCAATACATGTGTTATAAACTCCTGTTTATATTGGTTTGCCTGCGGCTCGTGGAGCTCCCGACGTCCCGTCATCGCATGGAAAACCATGAAGATCGAAAGATACAGCACTTACGTGTTGCGCGTGCCCTTTCCGGGAGGTGCCGTTCCGCGCGCCTCGGTGACTTCGCTGCTGGCTGTCGAACTGGTGGTCGTGGAACTCGTCACGACGGACGGCGTGACTGGAATGGGCTACACGGCCACGATCGGTGTCGGAGGCGGAGCGATCAAATCGGTTCTCGATGAACCGTCGATTCGTGAGTTGGTGCTCGCGGAAGACCCGCGCGACCACGAAAAGATCTGGAACGATTTCTATTGGCGCACGATGTTCGTCGGCCGAAATGGAATCGCGATCATGGCCTTGTCGGCACTCGACGTTGCGCTGTGGGACCTCAAGGCCCGCGCCTGCGGCCTTCCGTTATGGCGACTGCTCGGCGGATTCTCGCGACAGATCAAGGGATATGGAAGCGGAGGCTATCTCGGTCTGACGACGGACCAGCTCGTAGCGGAAATGTCAGGTTACGTCGCCGACGGATATCGCGCCGTCAAGATGAAAATCGGCAATGCCGACCCGCGCCGGGACGTGGAGCGCGTCCACGCCGTCCGGCGAGCCATCGGCGACGACGTCGAGTTGTACGTCGACGCCAATCAAGTGTACGACGCGAAGACGGCGATCGAAGTCGCTCGCCTACTCGCGGCCGATAACATCGCTTGGTTCGAAGAGCCGATACCGGCCGGCGACTGGCAAGGTCATGCGGCGGTCCGCCAGGCCATTCCAATGAAACTTGCCACCGGCGAGACGCTGTACACCACCGAGCCGTTTCGCGACTTTATCGCTCGTGAAGCTGTCGACGTCGTCCAGGCGGACGCTTCGCGCCTCGGCGGCGTCACGGAATGGCTGAAGGTGGCCGCGCTGGCCCGCGCCTGGAACCTCCCGATGGCGCCTCATTTTGTGCTCGACATCCATCTACACCTGGTTGCCGCCGTTCCCAACGGCCTATGCGTCGAGGCGATCTTCCCCTGGATTTCGCCCGTAGTGGGCCAAACCGTCCAACCCACGGACGGCGTCTACACGCTTTCGGATGCTCCGGGGCTAGGGCTTCACGTTTCCGACGAAGTCAAACGCGAGTATCGTGTTTGTTGATCGAATGCTTCGCGCTGTGCGGACGGGAAACACGGCGCAATCGATGATCGGCGTCGCGGAGAGGGCGGTTCTCGCCGTGTCGCATCGAAACGCCGTGGAGGCCGATTTCATGAGATTTCAAACTTGGCGACCAATGGTGTTCGTTCTCGCGGCATTTGCCTGGGGGCTGGGGCGGACGCCGGCCTTCGCCGAGGATCAACCGCAATGGGGCCAGCGACACTCGCGCAACATGGTGTCGGCGGAAACGGGGCTGCCCGCCACGTTCGATCCCAAGACGGGTCAAAACGTCAAATGGTCGATTCCATTAGGGACGCAAACGTATTCCACGCCCGTCATTGCCGGTGGGCGAGTCCTGATCGGCACGAACAATGAGCGTCCGCGCGACCGACGGCGCGGGGGCGACCGCGGTGTGCTGATGTGCGTCGACGAGAAGGACGGCCGCCTGTTGTGGCAACTGGTCGTGCCCAAACTCAGTCGAAACTACCAGGATTGGGAGGGCACCGGCATCTGCTTTCCACCGACCGTCGAAGGCGATCGCGTGTATGTGCTGACGAATCGCGGTGAAGTGGCGTGCCTCGACCTGAACGGCCAGGACAACGGAAACGATGGGCCGTTTCAGGACGAAGCGCGATACTTGGCCTCCGCGTCGTCGCCCCCGCCGGCGGTGAAGAATGTCGACGCCGACATCGTTTGGCTCTTCGATCTTGCCCACGATCTCAACGTCAAACAACACGATGCCGCGCATTGTTCGATTCTAATCGACGGCTCGTACTTGTACGTTTGCACGTCGAACGGCGTTGACGATACGCACCGGCATATTCCCGCTCCAGAGGCGCCCAGCCTCGTCGTGCTGGACAAAGAATCGGGTCGTTTCGTCGCCCGCGAAAACGAAGGGATCGGCAAACGGACCGTGCATTGCACGTGGTCGTCGCCGTCGGTGGCCGAGATTGGCGGGCGACGACTCGTGTTCTTCGGCGGCGGCGACGGCGTATGCTACGCGTTCGAGGCGCTTGTCGGTACGCCGCCAGCCGCGGCCAAAGCGCTAACGTGCGCCTGGCGATTCGACTGCGATCCTACCGCGCCCAAGCGAGACATCTACAAATTCCAGGGCAACCGCGAGATCAGCCCGAGCAGCATCACCGGCATGCCGGTTGCCGTCGACGGTCGGGTCTACATAACCGTCGGCGGCGATATCTGGCACGGTAAACGACAATCGTGGCTGAAGTGCGTCGACGCCGCGTCTGCGAGCGATGCCGCGCCGCGCGAATTGTGGAGCTTCGCGATGAAAAGCCACTGCGTCGGAACGCCGGCGGTGTATCGCGACCTGGCGTTCGTCGGCGACTGTGGTCGTATGCTTCATTGCGTCGATGCGACGACCGGCGTCGCGCATTGGAAGCACGTCACCCACGGCGAATTGTGGGGGTCGCCGCTCGTTGCGGACGGCAAGGTGTTTGTCGGGACACGCAAGGGCGACTTCTGGGTGCTGGCTGCGGAAAAACAAAAGCGAATTCTCCATCGGGCCGATTTCGGCGAACCGATTCACGCGTCGCCCGTGGCCGCGAACAAAACGCTGTACGTGGCGACCATGACTCGGCTTTACGCGATCCGACAGGAAGACCCGGCTCGCAAGTCGGCTCCGGATTGACGAGCGTGGCCACGTTCAGTAAACGGCTCGACGCGGGGCTTGCGCCCTGCCGATCGTTTAACCTCACCGGACGAACACGGGCGTCGCCATCGGCAACTATTGCCGTCACGGTCACGTCCGTCGTGTTCGCAGGTTGGGCAATCGGCGTTCGCCTTTCTGAACTCATCGCGGTATTTCTGGCGCAGGCGCGCGACTTCGGGCGCTATTCAAAGCACGTTACGTCCCGCCGTTCACGCACGAGCAGACGCACGGCACAGAACGTGCTGGTGGCGAACGTGGAATCCTCTCGGCGGAGGGAAGATTCTTTGGTTGACAGCCGCACGCCCTAAACTGTATAAAGAAGGTCGTGTATAATGTGTTGCGTCAGCCGATTCAGCCCCGCCGGCTTCCATCGCGCCGCCACGAGCTCTGTCGTTACAAGAACTGGTTCGAGCGAGCGCGACCCCGCCCCTAACTCGACTTCGTAGCGTGTCCACGGTCACGTTCTCCAATGGGAATGCGACCGTAGCGATTCTCTTGCAAGGAGACATGCGATGAGTGCCTCGATCCGATTGGCCGGTTTGCTTCCGGCGGTGGTCCTCGGACTGTCGATCGCCTTGCCGTTGTCGTACGACCGCGCCAGCCGCGCCGCGCCCGCCGAAAGCGAGGTCTTGTCCGCGGCGCTCTCTGGACCGCTGGCAGGCGTCGATGAAGTCGTGTTCGCCATGCGACAGCGCGGTCAGGATCCCCATTGGTACGCCAACTTCGGCTACTGGTGCTCCGACCCGAGCAAGAAAATGTACGCCGACGGCGGGCGACTGTGCCGGTTGAATCTAAGGACGGGCAAGGTGCAAAACCTGGTCGATGACCCGCAAGGAGGCGTGCGCGACCCGCAAGTCCATTACGATGGCAAGAAGATCCTGTTCTCGTATCGCAAAGGCGGCCAACCTTACTTCCACCTCTACGAGATCGGCGTCGACGGCACGCAACTTCGGCAATTGACCGACGGCCCATTCGACGACATCGAACCAACGTATCTGCCGGACGGCGACATCATCTTCTGCTCCAGCCGGTGCCAGCGATACGTGAATTGTTGGCACACGCACGTGGCCACGCTCCATCGTTGCGACGGCAATGGCAAAAACATTCGCATGATCTCCAGCAACAACGATCACGACAACACGCCGTGGGTGCTGCCCGACGGACGGATTCTCTACATGCGGTGGGAGTACGTCGATCGCAGCCAGGTTCACTTTCACCACCTGTGGACGATCAATCCCGACGGCACGAGCCAAATGGTGTATTTCGGCAACGAGAAGGGCGGCATCGCCATGCTCGACGCCAAGCCGATTCCGGGCACGCAAAAGATCGTGGCTTCGTTTTCGCCAGGACACGGCGTCAACGAGCACATGGGCTACGTCACGGTCGTCGATCCGCGCGGCGGCCCCGACATCGACTCTACGACCCGCCAGGTTAGCCGCGGCGGGAGAATGTTCCGCGATCCCTTTGCCGTCGCCGAAACTTGTTTCCTAGTCGCCGACGCCCAGGGCGTGTACGTCATGGACGGTGAGGGAAACCTATCCGTCGCGTATCAACGGGGCAAGCACGATGGCGAAATGGAACCGCACGAGCCGCAGCCCGTCTGCGCACGGCCGCGCGAACCGGTGATTCCATCGCGCGTCGATCTGTCGAAGGAGACGGGCGAATTGGTGCTCGCCGACGTCTGCCAGGGCCGCAATATGGAGGGCGTCGAACCGGGCGACGTGAAGAAACTTTTAGTGCTCGAACAGTTGCCGGAACCGGTGCATTTTTCCGGCGGCATGGAGCCGCTCACGATGGGCGGATCCTTCACGCTCGCACGCATCTTAGGAACGGTGCCAGTCGAGGCGGATGGGTCGGCATACATGGAACTTCCTGCGATGCGTTCGTTGTTTTTCGTCGCGTTGGATGAGAACGACTTATCCGTCAAGCGGATGCAGAGTTTCGTCACGCTGCAACCCGGCGAGCGGACGAGTTGTGTCGGCTGCCACGAGCAGCGAACGCGGACGACGAGCTTTCATCGGCACGAGATTTCGGCCATGCACCGCAAGCCGAGCAAGATCGAGCCGATCGCCGACGTGCCCGACGTGATGGACTACTCGCGCGACATCCAGCCGATTCTCGACGCCCACTGCGTCAAATGCCACAACCCAGACCGGCGCAAGGGAGGCGTCGAGCTGGTGGGCGATCGCACGCCGGCGTACACGATCGGCTACGCCACGCTGTTCGAGCGCGGCCTCGTGTCCGACGGTCGCAACCAGCCTTACGGTAATCGCGCACCGCGATCGATCGGCAGTTCGGCCAGCCGACTGCTCAAACTGATGGACGGCAGCCATCACAACGCACGGCCGAGCGACCACGAGCGAAGGATCGTGCGGCTGTGGATCGATTCGAGCGCTCCGTATCCCGGCACGTACGCCGCACTCGGCTGCGGCATGTATCAGCCTTCGCCCTGGCCGGCCGCGACCCTCAGCCAACGCTGCGCCAGTTGTCACGGCGATAAACAACAAACCGGAGAAACGGGTCGCAAAGCGTTCAAGTTCGGCGAGCGGTCGTTCGAATCGCTCGTCAATCTGACGCATCCGGAGAAGTCGGTCCTTCTGCGCGCTCCGCTGGCGGCGGAACACGGCGGCCTGGGTGCGTGCTCGGAAGCCGTATTCGCCGACAAGAGCGATGCGGACTACGGCAAGTTAATCGCCGCCATCAACGGCGCGGCCGAGCAGCTCAAGACGCACAAACGTTTCGACATGCCCGGCTTTGTCCCCAACGAGCATTATCTACGCGAGATGCAGCGATACGGCTTTTTACCGGCCGACCACGACCCACGCAAACCGGTCGACTACTACGCGCTCGACCGCGCCTACTGGCAGTCGTTCTGGCATCGCCCGGTTCCCAAGACGGACAACACATCCCAACGATAGTCATTTTTTCCTGGAGACTCGGTCATGAAAACGCTGCGAATTCGGACCTGGTTTTGTCTTGTGGCGATTGGCGTCGTGGGATTGTGTTTTGCTCGTGCGGCCGACGACGCGCCGCCGCAGGACGCGCCACCGGCAACCGAGCCGGCCGCCTATCACTCGCCATGCTCGGTCGTCGTTTCGCCGGACGGCAAGACCATCTTCGCCGCCGACTCCACTGCGGGCAGTGTCATCGTTGTGGACGCGGCTACCTCACAGCCGCGGACGAGCATCAAGCTGAACGGACGCCCCCAACACTTGGCGTTGTCGGCCGACGGCCGCTCGTTGTTCGTCGCGGAATATGACGCCGGCACCGTCGCCGTCGTGAACGTAGCCGACGATACGGTTTCGGCTCGCGTCGCCGTGGGCCGCTGGCCGGCGGCGTTGGCGCTGGCCGAGAAATCCGGGCGGCTGTTCGTCGCCAGCCAAGACGATCACACGATCGCCGTAATCGACACGGCCGCATCGCCGCCGCAATGTATCGCGCGGATTCCGGTCATTCGCGAGCCGGTTGCGTTGGCCGTGACGGCGGACGAGCGCCGCGTCGTGGTGGCCAATCTGCTGCCCAACGGCGTCGGAACCAATCCAAAGTTGGCGGCCGAAGTTACGATCATCGACGCCGAAAAGCAATCCGTTGCCGGGCACGTCAAGCTGCCGCCCGGCTCGGCGTGCGTCCGCGGCGTTTGCGTCAGCCCGGACGGGAAGTGGGCGTATGTCGTTCACGGGCTGGGCCGCTTCAATCTGCCGATCACGCAACTGGAGCGCGGCTGGGTGAATACGTTCGCGCTGAGCGTGATCGACATCGGACAGTGCAGCCGCGTGGCGACGATGCTGCTCGACGACCTGACGCAGGGCGCGGCCGATCCGCATTCGATCGTCTGTTCCAAGGACGGCGCTCGGGTATGGATCACGCACTCCGGCGTGCACGAAGTGTCGCTGGTCGAGATTGGCCGCGTTCACGAATACTTGGCCGGAAAGCTGCCGGAGAGTCTGGTTGCACTGCAGGACGGGTCGCTGCCGAACATCTGGGTCCGCATCCGCCAAGATCCTGCCCAGATCAGCGAACTCGAAAACGACCTGACGGCGCTCTACATCGGCGGCGCGATACGGCGGTTTCCGACCGGCGGCAAGGGGCCGCGCGGCTTGGCCCTCTCGCCGGACGAAACGAAACTTTACGTCGCCAACTACTACGACGGAAAAATCGCCGTGCTCGAGACCGGCGAGGGTCGGGCGGCGGAGTCGATTGCTCTCGGCAAACAGCCCGAACCGGACGCCCGTCGCCGTGGTGAAATCATCTTTCACGACGCCACCAAGGCCTTTCAACGTTGGCATAGCTGCGCCTCGTGCCATCCCAACGATGGCCGCGTCGATGGACTGCGTTGGGACTTTCTCGGCGACGGCATCGGCAACGCGAAGGACACGATCAGCTTGCTGTACTTCGACAAGACCGAACCGCAAAACCGCCGCGCGACGGTTCCGACCGCCAAGCAATGCGCGCGTAACGGCTTGGAAGGAACGAACATGCTCGTGGCGACCGACCAGGACGTCGACGATTTGTATACCTATCTAACATCACTGCGGGCCGAGCCGAGCCCTCACTTGACGGCGGACGGCAAATTGACCGAGGCCGCCGCGCGGGGCAAGACGCTGTTCGAGGAGCAAGCCGGCTGCGCGCGTTGCCACCCTGGTCCGTATTTTACCGACCGCAAGATGCACAACGTCGGCGTGCTGAGCGACAACGAGCCGGACGGCCGCTACGACACGCCCTCGCTGATCGAAGCCTGGCGCACGGCCCCGTACCTGCACGACGGCCGCGCCTTGACGCTAAAAGACGTGCTTTCGGCCCATAACGAATCCGGCCGACACGGCAACGTCCGCGAACTCTCGCCACAACAAGTCGAGGACATCGTGGCCTACCTTTTGTCGCTTTGATGCGCCCTGTTCCACAACGATTAGCGCGACCCTCGATAACGAAAGGAACGTCTATGCTGTCGCTGCATCGCGTGGCTGCGTCGCTGCTCTTTGTGTGCGTCTCTTCGTGGCCTCAGCACGGCGTGCTCGCTCGAACGGCCGCCGATGCGCGCCCGGACTGGGCGAAAGCTTCCTGGATCTGGTCGCACGCACAGGCTCTCGCCGAAAATAACGACGCCTGTGCGTTTCGTCGTAAGTTCCATTTGTCCGGCAAGCCGACCGGCGGAATGATCGCCATCACCGCGGACAACGCATTCGATCTATACGTCAACGGCCAATTCGTCGCCAGCGACGGCGGAATCGCCGGCGATGTCTGGCAAAGCGTCGAGATGTTTCGCATCGAGGAGTTTCTGCACGACGGTCCCAACGTGATCGCCGTGCGAGCCCGCAACCTCGGCGGTCCGGGCGGGCTGGCGGCGGCCGTACATATCGCGATGACGGACGGCGCGGCGGTGTCGTTCG
Source organism: Pirellulales bacterium (assembly GCA_040901705.1). Lineage (GTDB taxonomy): Bacteria > Planctomycetota > Planctomycetia > Pirellulales > PLA5 > PLA5. The sequence goes on from JBBDYI010000225.1 coordinate 8,313, forward strand.
AGACCGACGCCGCGTGGCTAGCGTCGACAGAAACGGCATCGGGCTGGACCGAGGCGGACCACGACGACAGTCTGTGGACCAAGGCGGTGCGACTCGGAAACATCGGCATCGCGCCGTGGGGGCATCTCGACGCGCCCCGCGACGCCTCGCCCGCCGGACAGCGCGGTCCCCAAGGCGGTAAGTTTACCGAACCGGGCAAGGATTTCTCCTGGCCGGCCGGAGTCGCATTCGTGTCGGGCGTGGCGCCGCTGAACTCGACGGCGGGCGCGCCGCAGGCGAAATGGGACATCGGCGGCAGCCGCGCTTTCTTCGAGCACGACACGCCAACGCCCAGCGCCGTCGGACGCCGCCTCTGCGCTCTCGTGCCGGCCGGTCCCCGGGAACGCCCGCGAGTTCTCGTGGATGCCGGCCGCGGCGTCTTGGGAAGTCCCGCCTGTTCGTACGACGGGCGCGAGATCGTCTTCGCCATGGCGCCGGAAGGCGAACGCTACTTCAACCTGTTTCGCGTCGCCGTTGATGGCAGCGGTCTCGCGCGGCTCACCGACGGTCCGTGGCACGATTACGACCCCGAGTTTCTCCCCGATGGCCGAATCGCCTTTGCTTCGACGCGAATCGGCAGCCGCGACGAATACCACGGCAACACGGCGCGGTGCTTGTTCGCGCTGAGCGTCGACCGCACGTCGATCGATCCGCTCACGCAGCATATCGTCGGCGATACCCAGCCGCGCGTCATGGCCGACGGGCGGATTGCCTTCGTGCGTAGCGACAACTTTCTCGAACGGGCCAAGGTAGAGACGCACATCCATGCCGTTCGCGCGGATGGAACGGGAGGCGAAGTGCTGCTCGGACCGAACCGCGGTGCGATCGGCTACGACCGCGCAACGGCGGCCGAGGACGATGGGAGTTGGCTGCGGACGTTCGGCTTTGGATGCTTAGCCCCGCTGCCGGACGGTCGCGTGGCTTGCTTGTCGCACGAAGGGTTGATTGTATCGGCCCGCGCGAGAAGCCATTCGGGAGCGACGGGACAGAGTGCGCAACACGAGAAGCTGCCGAGCGACGTTCCGTTGTTCGATATTGCGCCGCTGCCGGATGGCCGACTACTTTGTACGGTTCAGGGGCAGGGAGCGCTGGCGGTTCTCGATCCGGCGAGCGGCAAGGCTGTCCGGCTGCTGACGACCGACGCGTACGACGTACATTCGGTCGTCTATCTTGGACCGCGCTCCAAGCCACCGATCATCTCCAGTCGCGTTGCGCCCGCCGGACACGGCGGCGACTCCGAATCGGGCGTCCTCGTTTGCCAGAACGTGTTCGCCAGCAAACAAACCGAAGCCGAGTGGCCGCGCGTGAAGGCCGTCCGGCTGTTCATGGGAAATCCGTTCACATTGCGAGCTGCCCGTCATCCCTATGGTCACGTTGGCGTGGAAGCCGTGGAGTTGGGAACCGTGCCGTTGGCATCGGACGGATCGTTTCACATCCGCGTGCCGGCCGACCGCGCCCTGGCGTTGCAGGCCGTCGACGCCGAAGGGCGTGCGGTCGTCAACGAGTTGAGCTGGATTTACGTTCGACCGGGTGAACGGCGTTCCTGCACGGGCTGCCACGAGCAGCGGCAACTCGCACCGACGCACGGCCTGGCGCTGGCGGCGCGGCTTGCGCCTGTCGACCTGACCGGCGGCGACTCCCCGCACCGTTTTCGCGGCAACAACGCGGCCAACGGCGGCGTGCTGAATCTTCAACTCGATCGCTTCCGCGAGGTCGCTAGCATCAATCTGTATCCCCAAGAGTTCGCAGCAGATAACGCGGCCGAATTCGTCCCGAGCCGGGCCGCCGAGATTGCGCGCCTAACTCGGTTGCTCCGAAAGGAAATTGCGCCGCGACGCAGCGAAGCCGCCGCGCGACTGGCTCTGTTTCGCGATCGGACCGCGGCACCCGCGTTGGCCGAAGCACTCGCCGACGCACCGACCGAAGAGCGTATTCAAATTGCGCTGGCGCTGGCGGCATGCGGCGGGAAGGAGTGTTTGACGGCGCTCGCGGCGCTGCTGTCCGACGACGACGCAAACGTCAGTCAAGCCGCGACGATCGCGCTGGAACACATCACCGGTCACCGCGAGCAATTCGACCCCTACGACGGCCGAACCGCGCGCCGCCAAGGCCGGCAGCAGTGGGAAACGTGGCTAACGAGCGTCGATTGGACCGCCGTCGAAAGCAACCTAGTGCATCGTGCCGCGTCCAGAGACGCGAGCGAGGCACAGCTTGCCATTGAGGCGCTCGCACGAGTTGGCGGCGATGCTGCGGCGGTGTGGCTGCGGTCCGCCGTCGAGCGTGGAGAGTGGCCGAGCTTGACGTGCGAATTGGCGGCGATTCGCGCGTTGGGACAACTGCGCGACGCCGCGGCGACGCCCGTGCTTGCGGCCGTACTCGAACGCAACATCACCGCACCGCCCGTGCAACCGGCCAAGAGTCACGAGTTCGGCTGGAGCCAAGTCCCGGTTCAGCGATCGGGCGCCGCCGCGGAAGCTCTCGGACGCATCGGCACGCCCGGTGCCGAGGAGGCGTTGCTCGCAGCGGCTTCAAAGCTCGCGCCGGCTTGGCACTATGCCTACCAGTCTGGCGACCACGAGTGGCTGATGGGCTGTCATGCGTCGATTCCACACTTTCGCCTGCTCGAAGCGCTCGATGCGATCGGCTCGCGGCGGGCCGGTCCGCTGGCAGGCGCCATTCTTCGCGCCATTCCCATCGACACGGACCGCGGCTTGCTCTTCGAGAACGACGCGTATGAAGCGATTACTGCGCGCGTACTTCAGCGGGCCGGAGTCGCCGACGACATCGTTGAAACCTGCCTGTCGGTGCTGGGAGATCCGCACACTACGCCAATGCCCGAACTTGTAGAAGCCGTGACCGCGTCGCCGCCGGCCATTTCCGTCGGCCCGCACGACCCGCAGTCCCGCGCCGCTCAGATTCTGTCGATCCTGTGCGTCAAGCAACGAGACGCTGGCCGGATGCTGGCGGCGTTCGAGCGATTCCAAGCCGGCGGCGCGTCGCGGACGCAATGTTGGGTTTGCTTTTACCTGGCCCGCGCACTCGGCAAGGCACGCTATGCGGCCGCGGCTCCGCGGCTCATCGCGGCGCTGGCCGAGCAACCAACCGAAACCCACCACGGCGTTCCGTTGCCGCCGAACGTGTTCCTGTTCGAGGCGATGACGCCGATGTATCGGGCGGCCGCGGCCGACGCCCTCGGACGAATCCGGTCGCCCGAAGCTACGCCCGTGCTGTGGGCGGTGATAAACGATTACGGCAACGCGATGGACGTTCGTCACGCCGCGGCGCGGTCGTTAACCACCACGGCGACGCCTCAAATGTTGCCGGCACTGGAGTCGGCCGCAGAGAACTATCCCGAGCTAGTCACACGGCGCGCGCTAAAAGAGGCGTGGCAATCCGCGCATTCACGCTCGATTTCAGAGCCTCAACCAGCCCGGCCAGAAAATGACCCACGAACGGGAGCGGTGCGATGAGGATTTCGACAATTCTGGCGTCGGTTGGTGCGTTTGCACTGCTAGCCTGCGGCGGCATCGCGTTCGCCGAAACGGATAACGAGCGCGCCGCCGACGCGCGGCGGGCAGACGTCGAGGCCGACTGGTTACGGCAGCGGCAAACGCGGGGAAGCGATGGGGCGACGGTCGTTGCCGAGACGATTGCCCGTGGGAGACAGCTCGCCGATGTGCTCGAACGTCGGGGTGTTGACGTCGACGCGTCTCGACAAACGCTCGAACGCCTCGCGGGTGCCTTGGAGCGCGAGCCCGCCAATACGACGCAGGAAAGACGCCAAGCCCTGTACGTCGAGGCTCGACACGCGGTGCGAAAGCTGGCGCTGGCCAATCCGCTGTTGGACTTCGACGACCTGCTATTCGTCAAGCGCGTGCCGGGCAGTTTCAACCACATGTCGGATCAGAACTACGGGTGGTTCTCGCGTGCTGGCGGGGGATTGTTCGTGCTGCGTGGATTCAAAACGGATTCACCGACGACGCATTGTCTCACCGAAGCGTTACCGCCGGGAAGCGTCAACAGTCCCGACTTGTCGTGGGACGGTCGCAAAGCGCTGTTCGCCTATTGCAAGCATTATCCGGGTTTAGCGCAGCGGAGCGACAAGTTGGATAAGGAAGAGATTCCAGAGGACGCCTTTTATCACCTCTACGAAGTCAACCTCGACGGCACCGGGCTGCGGCGACTGACGCACGGTAAGTACGACGATTTCGATGGCCGTTATCTGCCCGATGGGCGGATCGTTTTCTTGTCGACGCGGCGCGGGCAGTACGTACAGGCCGACCAGTGCGTCGACGTGCCCGCGGCCGGCGCCGACGCATACGTTCGCTGCGGCGGAGGGCCCGAGCGGCCCGTCGCCGTGTATACGTTGCACACGATGGACGCGGACGGCGGAAGCATTCGCGCCCTCTCACCGTTCGAGAGTTTCGAGTGGCATCCCAGCATCGCCGACGATGGTCGCATACTTCACGCGCGATGGGATTACGTCGACCGAGACAATATGCCGTACATGGGCCTGTGGTCCGTATTGCCCGACGGGTCGTCCGCTCAGGCGGTTTTCGGCAACCACACGCAGCGTCCGCACAGCATTTTCGAGGCGCGGAGCATTCCCAATTCCCGCAAGCTCGTGTTCACCGCTTCGGCTCATCACGCGATTACGGGGGGCAGTATCGTGTTGCTCGACCCCAGCCGCGGCGCGGATGGCGACGCGGCGATGACGCGATTGACTCCCGAAGTTCCGTATCCCGAGGTCGAAGGATGGCCGAACACCTACTTCGCAAACCCATATCCACTGTCCGAGGAGTTCTTCTTGGTCGCGTGGAGCGACCAGCCGATGGCGCACGAAGGCCATGCACCGAATCCAGCCAATGCATTGGGCCTGTATCTATTCGACGCGCTGGGAAATCTGGAAATGATCCATCGCGACGCGTCGATTTCGAGCATGCACCCGTTGCCCATCCGTCCACGGCGCAAATCGCCTGGAGTGCGTTCGCTCGCTCGTAGCGGCGATTCCCAAGAAGGTCGCATGTTGATGCTCGACGTGTACCAGGGATTGGCCGATGTGAAGCGCGGCGAAATCCGTAAATTGCGAATCGTCGGTATACCACCAAAAACGCATCCCACGATGAACTATCCGTCGTTGGGCGTCACACGCGACGATCCCGGGAAGTTTGTGCTCGGCACGGTTCCAGTCGAGGCCGACGGGTCGGCGCATTTTCGCGTGCCCTCCGGCGTGTCCTTGTTCTTTCAGGCACTCGACGCGGAAGGTCGGGCGGTGCAAACGATGCGTAGCGCAGCCTACGTGCCGCCCGGGAGCACGACGACGTGTATCGGCTGCCACGAACATCGGCATACTTCCCCGCACAACCGGCCCGCCCTCGCGGCTGCTCGCGAGCCATCGCGGATCAAGCCCGGTCCGGACGGATCGTGGCCGCTAGACTTCGACGCCCTCGTTGGGCCGGTGTTGGACCGACAATGCGTATCGTGCCATCGCGCAGACGGCCAAGCGTCGAACCTCAAATTGACTCGTCGGCACGCTTACGATGCATTGATCGCGTGGGGAGACGCCGGCAGTTTGCAAGAGCACGTTCGAGCGGGTTATCGTCGCGGTCATTCCGTGCCGTACGAAAGTGCTTCGCACGCAAGTCGACTCGCCGAATTGTTGCGCGGTCGACATCAAGGCGTGACACTAGCACGCGACGACTGGGAACGATTGAACACTTGGTTCGACACGTACGCCCAACGGTCGGGCACGTACGGCGACGAGCAGGAGAAAGCGCTGCACGAACTTCGGCGACGGCTCACGCCGCTGTTGGAAGTCGAAAGCGATCCGGCCGAGCCGGCGGCGGTCGACGCGGTTCCAACCGGAGCGGCGTCAGACCTACTCGACCAAGAATTACTTGGCGGGCGTCTTCGTGCGCGTGATGGTGACTTCTTTGGCCAACGCCTCGATCGACATGCTTCCCAGAAGATTGAGATATTCCATTTCCATGCGCCGCAACTTGCGTTGGATCGAGCAATGTCCGCCGGCCGGACATTCGCTTTCCAGCGACAGGGCGCAGCGGTCGACGTCGACTCCTTCGAGCAACTCGACGACGTCGCGAAGCGAAAACTGGTCGGCCGGCTTGGCGAGGGAATACCCGCCGGACACGCCCCGGTGGCTGCGGAGAATCCCGCCGCGAGCCATCCGCTGGATAACATTCGATAAATACGTTTGCGAGGTTGTGGGCCACACGGACTTGAGCCATTCACCTAGTTCGGGCACGGTCGTGATCGCCCCCGCTGGTTTTTTGGCCATAAAAGCCAGGGCATGGACGCCGTAACCAAAACGCTGCGAGAAAAACTGACCCAACGCCACGGCGATGAACCTCAAGCGAGAGGAAGAAAGACAGGGTAATACGACTCACTTTATAGAGATTATACCTCAAGTTGTCAAGTTGCGCTCGTTTGCGAGACTGCCGAGTATTTATGTCGAAGTACGATCGAAAAACGCTGGTAGAGCACATCAAGGTCACCAGCGACGGCCTGCGCGGAACGCTCAGCGCGGAGTTAGAGCAACCCACGGAAGCGTTCTCGACCTTAAGCGCCCGGTTGTTGTTTTTTCACGGCGTATACCAGCAAGAAAACCGCGACCGGCGACGGCGCAGCGATGCGGCGACCGACGAGCGGGAGTACGACTTCATGCTTCGGCTGAAAGCCGCTGCCGGCAAACTGACGGCGGCTCAGTGGGTGACGATTCTCGACCTGGCGGACGGCTTCGGGACGGGAGCGGTGCAGTTGACATCTCGCCAAGGAGTGCAGATCGCCGGCATTCGCAAAGCCGAGCTTTCGGAAGTGCTGCGGCAGGTGGACAGAGCGGGGCTGACGACGTTGGGGTCTGGCGGCGATTTGAACTGCAACGTCATGTGCTGTCCGCCAACCTTGCTCAACCGCGCCGCAGCGGAGGAGATGGACGGACTAGCCGACGCCTTGTCGCGAGCGCTGTTGCCCGCCGAGGACGGCTATCGAGCGACGTGGCGGCTGGACGATACCCAGAGCGACGCCCAGAGCGATGCCCGGCACGAGTTGGGCGGGAACGGTTCGCGTAGACGATACGACTTTCCGTACGGCCCGTCGTATTTGCCGCATAAGTTCAAGATCGGTTTGGCCTGTGAAAACGACAACTGCACCGACGTTCTGGTCCAGGACATCGGTCTGGTCGCGGTGTTGGAGAGCGAACGCATCGTGGGATACCACGTGTTGATCGGCGGGGGGCTAGGGCACGTCCCCAGCTCGACAACGAGCTTCCCGCGATTGGCGACGCCGTTGGCCTTCGTTGCGCCTCGCGACGTTCCACGCCTTGTGTTCGCGATCGTTAAAATGTACCGCGATCTCGGCGACCGGTCGTGTCGCTATCGAGGTCGCCTGAAGTATCTCGTTCACGACCGGGGTATCCAACGTATTCGCCGGCATCTGGAAGACGATCTCGGCGAGTGGTTGCCGTGGCCGCGCCCATTCGAGATTACCGGATGCGATGACCATAGAGGATGGCAGCAACATTACGACGGGAGGTGGTCGCTCGGTTTACAGGTGTTCGACGGCCTGGTCGAGGATGGCGCCGGCGCGCGTCTGAAGTCCGCATTACGGGCGTTGCTCGAAATGCCGGACACATCGCTGCGCGTGTTGCCTCGGAGGCGGCTGCTGTGGAGCGGCGCGGCCGAGGTAACACTCGCGGCCGTCGATGCCGTGCTGGCCGCGCACGGCGTACTACCACTCGACGACGTGGCGCCGCTTCGCCGTTGTTCCGACGCCTGTCCGGGCTTGCCTTTCTGCGGCCACGCGATCACCGAGTCACACCGCCTGCTGCCGAAGGTTTTGGAAGAGTTGGAGACCGTCCTGGAGCGGCTCGAACTTGCCGACGAGCCGATCTGCCTGCGGCTGGCCGGTTGCCCTGCCGGATGCACGCGCTCGTATCTGGCCGAGATTGCAGTCGTGGGCCGAAGTCTGGCTGCGAGTACGTTGGAAGGCAAGTACGCGATCTACGTCGGTGGCGACCGTTTCGGCCGGCGGCTGGCGACACTGTACGACGACCTGGTGGACCAGGCGGACATCGTGCCGACACTGATTCCACTCTTGGTCTATTACCGGCGGTGTCGCATCGCGAGCGAGTCGTTCGGCGACTTCTGCCATCGCGAGGGCGTTAATGCCTTACACGCCTTCGCGTCGGCCTATCCCTGTGGCGGGAAGTCCGTTCACACCGCATCTGGAGCTTGATCGACGATGGGCACGACATCTTCCATAACCGCGAACGATCGCGACTTGGCGACCTGCGCCGGCGACGAACCGGAACTGGGCAAGTATTTCATCTGTGCCTACCCGCCTTTTCCCTACTGGAAACCGGAATTCGTTGGTGCCGCGCGCCGGACGGTGGACGCGGCGTCTCCACGCTCGCCAGTTGCGTTGGGGTTGTACATTCACGTTCCTTTTTGCGTGCGGCGGTGCGACTATTGCTATTACAGGTCGTTCGCCGAGTCGACACACGACGATCGTCAAACATATCTCGACTACCTCGACCGCGAACTTGCGATCTACGGCGACGCGCCGGTCGTCCGCGGTCGGCGCGTGTCATTTGCCTACATCGGCGGTGGCACGCCCTCACTGCTTACTGCAATACAAATCCGCACACTGCTCGAATCGGTGCGACGACATTTCGCATGGAATGACGTCGAGGAAGTCACGTTCGAGTGTGCTCCCGACAGCGTACAACAGGACAAGCTCCGCGAGCTGCTCCGCGGCGGCGTGACGCGCGTGAGCCTGGGAGTGCAACAATTCGACGACGACGTCCTCGCGGCGAATGGCCGCGTACACCGCGTTCGCAGTATCGAGCGCGCCTACCGGGCGATTCGCGACTACGGCTTTACAACGGTCAATATCGACCTGATGGTGGGGCTCGTCGGCGAGTCCGACGCTACGTTTCGGCACAGCGTCGAGCGCGCGATGGAACTCGGCGCCGATAGCGTGACGGTCTACCAGTTGGAGATTCCAAATAACACACCGCTGTTTCGCAGGCTACAACACGATCGCACGGGCGTCGAGCTAGCCCCTTGGGACGTCAAGCACGACCGACTGGCCGCGGCGATGGAGCGGCTGACGGAATCCGGATACACGTTACGCAGCGCCTATGCCGCCGTGCGCGATCCTGTCCGCGACCAATTCCTGTACCAGGATGCCCAATACCGCGGCGCCGATCTGTTGGGGCTTGGCGTGGCTTCGTTTTCGTATGTCGGCGGCGTCCATTATCAAAACGCGGCGACGCTGGAGGAGTATTATGGTTCGCTTGCTCGTGGCGAACTGCCGATTCAGCGAGCCTATCCTTTGACCCTAGAAGAACAAATGGTCCGCGAGTTCGTGCTGCAACTGAAGCTCGTTCATGTCTCGCGCGACTATTTCCGGCGCAAGTTCGGCGTGGACGTCGTACAGCGTTTCGCTCCGGCGATGCGTCAATTTCAGAGCCAAGGACTTTTGACGTGGGACGACCGCACGCTGAGCCTGACGAAAGCGGGCTTGCCTCGCGTGGATCGAATGATCCGCGTCTTGCGTCTGCCGGCTCACGCCGAGTGAAAGCCAGGCGGACGAATCGCTGCACAATCTAACTGGTTTGATAGTGATTCGCATCGAGACGAGTTGCTGGCGAACACATGACCAAGCCCGACGATTGAGTGCGGCCGCGCACAGTCAAGAATCTTCTTGGCTTGCCGAGCCGGAGCCGCTAGTCCGATTCTTTGACGGCGCATATCGCCGCAATTATACTCCGCGGTGGAAGGGTCCGTTTCGAGACTTCTTCCGTCAAACCAGTGGCGCCACAACCTGGAGCCAGGGATGGACGCGGCAAACATTGCACCGATGCGCAACGTGTCATCACGCGGGCCAACGATCTGGCGTTTGGCCCAGTGGCTCGCGTGGGTGGCGGGAATGTTCATCTGGGGCACCTTGATCTTCAAACCAGAGATCGGGTTGCACTTGCTCTGGAACGTCCTCGTTCCGCTGGTGCCCGCATTGCTGGTTCTCGCGCCGGGTGTCTGGCGCAATCTCTGCCCACTGGGCAGCATGTCACTCGCGCCTCATCATCTTGGCCTTTCCCAGTGCAAAAGGCTCTCGAAAGCATGGCGCGACTGGCTGTACCTGGGCGCCTTTCTTCTGCTGATTGTGGTCGTGCCGCTGCGAAAGGTCGTGCTGGACACCAACGGCCCGATCCTGGCCGCACTCCTGGCCGTTGTGGGACTGCTTGCCATTGGGATGGGATACGTCTTCAAATGGAAGAGCGGCTGGTGTTCCAGCCTCTGCCCGGTATATCCCGTGGAGCTGCTTTACGGCGCGCAGCCGTTGCTGTCTGTCCCCAACGCCCATTGTTCGTCATGTATGAACTGCGTCGCGCCCTGTTCGGAATCCACTCCTGGGTTGACACCGACAACGGCCATCGGCACGAAACTCGGCAAGTTTGTAGGAATGGTGCTGACAGGCTTCTTCCCTGGCTTCGTATGGGGGTGGTATCATGTGCCGATCTATAGCGGCTGGGAAGGGGTCGACCATCTGCACGTGGCTTACGCCATCCCGTACAGCACGGGCGGCGTGACACTTGCCGTTTACTTTCTTCTGCGCAGGGCGCGGCCCAAGCAGGAAGGTCTGATTGCCAACGTTTTCGCCGCAGCCGCAATCATTACGTACTACTGGTTCCGCCTGCCGCCGATATTCGGCATTGATGCCCCGGATGCGGCAATGATCATTGACATCTCGCCTTGGTTGCCCACGTGGTCCGCGACGGGACTACGCATCTTTGAGTTGATCGCCTTTAGTTGGCTCATGGTCGGACAACCTCGTGGACGTCAAGCCTGGGAGAAGCGTGCGCCGACTGCTGAGAGGTTGTGAATGAATGTAGGGTGCTCTGTGAGCACCACAAAGCGTTGTGCCAAGGTGCTCACAGAGCACCCTACAGGTTGCGGTTGGACTTGTTCATGTTCGATTCTTTCACAACCTCTGAGGCACCGAGCACTCAAACGAGCATTGGGACTGAAGTCGGATAGTTGAAGCGATTGCTCGGCGGCCATGCGTTGGTGACGGAGTGGAGAAGTAAGCACGTCGACGTCCATCACGAGCGGCAACTGGATCGAACGTCGATCGCGTTCGATTGTCGAGTGAGACCGTGACGTGTCGCAACAAACGACTGTTCTTCGAGAGAAACGGACCAATGCCGAATAGTTAGCGAGAAACACGATTGGCCTCCACGCTGGGTCGCGGCCTTCATCGCCATTCCTGACAACCTCCCCACCGCCTCGACCAAATCACCCATTCCCAAGTGCGTGTTCCGATCCGTCGTCGACGTGATCGTCGAATGCCGGGCCAGCGCTTCGGCGACCTTGGGCAGCGACAACTGCTCGTACTCCACGGCGGCGGCGCGGCGCTCTTCGATGCGCTCTTCGCCGATCCGCTTGGCGGCGCGCCACACGCGTTTGGGCAACATCGGC
>JBBDYI010000226.1:0-2827 GCA_040901705.1 Pirellulales bacterium
TGCTGCATCGCGCCAATGGCCGACCGTGGATTGCCATCGTCCGATTGGACGACTTGCCGCAGCTGGCGACGCAACTCTACCTGACCTTATCGGCAAACGCTTGACCATGCTTACGCTTCGCCCGTACCAGGAACAGACGAAGCAGGCGGTCTACGACCACCTTCGTCAGCGCGACGATAATCCGTGCGCGGTCGTTCCCACCGCCGGCGGCAAGACGCCGATCATGGCCAGCATCTGCAAGGACGCGGTCGGTACGTGGGGCGGTCGCGTACTCGTTCTTGCGCACGTAAAAGAATTGCTCGAACAGACGGCCGACAAGCTGCGGCTCGTTTGCCCGGAGATCGCGTTCGGCGTCTATTCGGCGGGGCTGAAGCGCCGCGACACGACACATTCGGTGATCGTTGCCGGCATCCAGTCGGTCTACCGCCGGGCCTGCGAACTCGATGTCTTCGACCTGATCATGGTCGACGAGGCCCACTTGATCCCAGTTGAGGGCGACGGGATGTATCGGCAGTTCTTGGCCGACGCCAAAGTGCTCAACCCCAACGTGCGAATCGTCGGCTTCACCGCCACACCGTTTCGGATGAAGACGGGGCCGATCTGTACGCCCGACGGCTTTCTCAATCACATCTGCTTCGAGGTCGGCGTCCGCGAATTGATCCGCGACGGTTTTCTCTGCCCGCTCATCACCAAGGCCGGAATCAACAAAGCCGACTTCGATCAGCTGCATGTTCGCGGCGGCGAATTCGTCGCCGACGAGGTCGAGAACCTGATGGATGACGAGCGGCTCGTCACCGCGGCCTGCGGCGAGACGGTCGGTTACACGTCCGATCGCCGCGCCGTGCTGATCTTCGCCAGCGGGATTAAGCACGGCGAACATATCGTCCGCGTCTTGGCCGAGGAGCATGGGGTCGAGTGCGGTTTCGTCACCGGCGAGACACCGGTCAAAGATCGCGACGCCGTGCTCAATCGTTTCCGGCGCGGCGAGTTGAAGTATCTGTGCAACGTCAACGTCCTGACCACCGGCTTCGACGTGCCGCACATCGACTGCGTCGCGCTGGTGCGGCCGACCATGTCGCCGGGGCTGTATTACCAGATGGTCGGTCGCGGCTTTCGCCTGCACCCCGGTAAGGCGAACTGCCTCGTGCTCGATTTCGGCGGCAACGTGATGCGGCACGGCCCCGTCGACAATCTGACGATCAAGTCGACACCTAACGGCGAGGGTGAAGCGCCGATGAAGGAGTGCCCCGAGTGCATGGCGATCATCGCCACCGGCTATGCCCACTGCCCCGAATGCGGATATGAATTTCCACCGCCAAATCGCAAGATGCACGACGCCAAGGCGACCGAGGCGGGGATTCTCTCGGGCCAGGTTACTGATACCGAGTACGAGGTCCGCGACGTGTCGTTCAGCGTTCACACCAAACGCGGCGCAGCGGCTGATGCCCCCAAGACGATGCGCGTGAGCTACTGCGTCGGCCTGAACCACTGGCAGAGCGAGTTCATTTGCGTTGAGCACGCAGGTTACGCCCGCCAGAAGGCAGCCGCGTGGTGGCGACGGCGCTCGCCTGATCCGGTGCCTGACACCGCCGAGCGGGCCGTCGAGATCGCCGAGGCCGGCGGTCTGGCCCACACCGACGGCATCACCGTTCGCACCGTCGTCGGCGAAAAGTACGACAAGATCGCCGCCCATAAGCTCGGCCCGCTGCCGGAGGCGATTCCCGCCGGCGCATTTGTTGGTTACGAACCCGACGAGATTCCATTTTGACCATGATCGACGTCGCCACCTCTTATCTGCGCTCTGGCCTATGTGTGCTGCCCGCGATCCTCGCGGAGAAGCGGCCGGCGCTGTCGGGCTGGAAACAGTATCAGCGACGGCTGCCGACCGAACGGCAGGTGACAGCGTGGTTCGCCGACGGCCCGCCGGTGTGCATGCTGGCCGGCGCGGTGTCGGGCAATTTGGAAATGATCGATTTCGACCACGGCGGCGAACTGTTCGAGCCGTGGCGACAACTCGTCGCCGGCGAAGCACCCGGCCTGCTCGATCGTCTCGTGTTCGAGCGCTCGCAGTCCGGCGGCCGACACGCGATTTATCGCTGCGAAGCCGCCGTTCTCGGCAACCGCAAGCTCGCGCAGCGGATGATCGTCGTCTCCAACGCCGAGCCGGTGGTGATCCACGGCAAACGATATGTGCCGCGGCTCGTCGCCGGACGATACGAGATCACGCTCACGCTCATCGAAACGCGCGGCGATGGTGGGCTATTCCTCTGCGCTCCGACGCCGGGCTACTGCATCGAGCAAGGCACGTTCGATCAACTACCGGTTCTCACGGAAGCGGAGCAGGCGATTCTGATTGAAGCCGCCTGTGCATTGAACGAGGCGATGCCGCCGATCGAACGGCGTCGTGCGCTGCCTGCAGGAAGCGGACGTCCTGGCGACGAATTCAATGATCGCGGCGACGTCGGTGCCATTCTCGAACGCAACGACTGGCAGATGGTTCGCGGCGGTGAGAACGAATACTGGCGTCGGCCCGGCAAAGAGCAGGGTTGGAGTGCGACTCTGCGTGGCGGCGTGTTTTATGTGTTCTCGTCGAACGCCGCGCCATTCGAGCCCGACAAGGCTTACGCGCCGTTCACCGTCGATGTGCTCAAGGGCAATCAATCGAGCGCATTCGCGTCGATCTTGCCGAGTGCGATGCCGGTCGCCATCGACAGCACGATCGCCAACCGGCAGGTGCAGTTCGTCACGCCCACGACGACCACCGGCGCTCGCGGCGACCAGATCAAAATCACCGTCGGCGTCAGCGGCACCACCGGCGCGCAGGGCC
>JBBDYI010000227.1:0-264 GCA_040901705.1 Pirellulales bacterium
GCCCACTACCGTCAATAGACCCGATTTTCCACCCACAATCGAGACGCTCACACCGACAGATTGATCAACACCCGTTGCATCTCCCTGGTCAAACGCGTTACCATCCGCATGGGAAGCTCCTTCTTCCGGTTCGTGGTTTCAACCTAACCCACGAAACGACAAGGACTTCCCTTTTTTGTCAATGCTAACTTGATTCCTATGGGGTCGAACGGAGTGAGGCCCACCGGTTTGAGCTCGGTCATGTGGTGGGCCTCACTTCGTTCG
>JBBDYI010000227.1:274-19664 GCA_040901705.1 Pirellulales bacterium
CCCCCCACCCGACAGATTGCCCGCCCCAAACTGCCTTACGGCGGCAACTCGCTCCAGCCCATGTGCATCGCGAACACGCGAATCCACGGATGCGACCACGGATTGCGCGGATAAGCCGCCGACAGCGCTGATAGCGCCAACAGCACCGCCGCCGCGATTCGCCAACCGCGCGACCGCGCCGTCGCGTCGGCCGCCGGGAGCATCGTGACGATCCACAGCGGCGCCAGCCAGAACACCCAGCGAAACGCGCTCGTCATGCCGCCGTAGTTGCGATCTTCCAGCGGCCGCATCAGGAAAAACGCGATGCACGCCACGGACACGCTTCCGACCAATAGTGCGATCGCCCGACGGTCGATCATTTCTTCGGCGATCACCTTGCCGCCAGGCGTGTCGACCAGCTCAAAACGCGGATTTCTTCGTCGCACGGCCCATATCCCGATGCCCGCGAACGATAGCAGCCACACCGGCGTGAGCGAAAAGATGCCGTGCATGCCGACGAGCACGTTGAACGCATACACCTGCTGCGACGGCTCGCCGCGGTCGATGCCGTTGGGATTGGTCCAGTAGCTGGTCAAGTTTTTTCGCGGGCCGCGATCGTACGTGTAGCGATACCAATCGTCGTCCGGATCGCTTTCGCTGCGGTGCATATACGGCGGCCGCCAACTATTGTGAGCGACGTAATTCGTGCCGAAATAGGCGACGGCCACGATCGCCACGGCGGGCGCGAACGCCACGAGCGTCTGCCGCGGCGACATCCAAACCATTGCCACAGCAACCGCGGCAAAAAACGCCATCGCCGGCAACTCGTTCACCACGCACATCGCGGCGAAGAATCCCGCCACGGCGAAATACTTCACCTCGCGGCGTCCGTCGTACCAAATTCGCAGCGCCGCGTAGAACGTCACGACCACGCAGATCGCCGCCGGAATGTGATTGTTCAGCACCACGGCGAAGGTGTTGATAAATGTTCCCAACGTCGCGGCCGCCATTGCGAAAACGCGGCCCCAGTCCGTGCGGCCATACTGCTCCGCCAATCGCGCCAACAGCACGAAGTAGAACACGAGCGGAATCACGTTGAACAGCACCAACAGCCCGCGGCCGATCTCATACGGATATTCCCCCAGCGTGTAGCCGGTCGTGCGATGAATCAGCCAATACGGCGCGGCGTAAATCGTCGCCAGCAGCGGCGGCTTGCTCGAATACAGATGCCAGTTGCCGTCGCGATCGCGATGTTTGACCATATCGATCGTGTCCCACGTCGGCTCCGACTGGATGTCGTCGATCGCATACGTCCCCTGTTCGACCAACGAGCGGATCGTGTCCCAGCGGCTGCGGTCGTTGGCGCTGAGAAACGGGCGTTGCAGGCGAATTTTGTCGCGCAATTCTTCTTCGCGCCGAGCGAGCTTTTCGGCCAGTTCATCGCCCGTCACTCCGGCCGCGCGGAGCTTCTTCTCCGTTTCCGCCTTGGCGGACTTGATCTTTTCCGCTTCGAGCTTGACGTACTCGGTCGAATTGACCGCCAAGATGCCGCCGGTCATCTGCCCGACGGCCACGGCGATTAGCACGAGGTAGACCATCCACCGCAGCGCGGCGTGAGAGTCGCTAGCGGAATTCGCCATGTCGCATCCGGCGGAAAAAAAGGAGTCGCGGCGTCCACGAGCGAGCTTTGAAAACCGAGCCGCAATGCAAAGTGCTTTTCTCGAAACGGGAATCTGTAGCAGGCGAATCCTTTCGCCGACGGAATCGGTTAACGGTGCTTTCGGCGAAAGGATTCGCCTCCTACAGTTCTGGCAAAGGCTCTATGGCCCTTCGACCATTCGACCAATGTGGCTCACTCTCCACCGGCGAATATCCACCGCGGGTCAATGCGGCGTCAAGGCCCGCCGGCATCGGCGTCAGCGCTTCGCGGGCCGATCCGAGACTGAAATCTCGCGCATCGTATAGCGGTTTTCCATGTACCACTCGACGCATCGCGCCAGACCGTCGTCGATGCTCGTCTCGGGACGCCATGAGAGCAGTTTTTCCGCCCGGTGGATATCGGCCCAAGTGGCGGGCACGTCGGCCGGATGCGCCGGCCGATATTCGATGATCGCTTTCTTGCCTGTGAGCGACTCGATCTTGCGTATCACGTCGATCAACTTCACCGGGCGGTCGCCGCCGAGGTTGATCGTGTCGTAGCCAACCGGATTGCCCATCGGTTGAATTGCCGCGATCGTGCCGCGGGCAATGTCGTCGATGTAGGTGAAGTCGCGCTGCTGGTTGCCGTCGCCGAAAACGGTGATCGGCTCGCCCTGGGCGATGTTGCGGACGAAGCGGAACACGCTCATATCCGGCCGGCCCGCCGGACCGTAGACCGTGAAGTAGCGGAGCACCGTCACGTCGATGCCGTGCAGGTGATGGTACGAATAGCACATCGCCTCGGCGGCCTTTTTCGAAGCGGCATACGGCGAGAGCGGTCGATTCGTGTCCGCGTCCTCGCGGTAGGGGATCGGATTGTGCGCGCCGTAGAGACTGGAGGTCGAGGACAACACAAATTTGCCCACACCGTGTCGGCGGCAAGCGTCCAACAGGTTGAGCGTGCCCGTGGCGTTGGCCTCGATGTAGATCCACGGGTTTTCGACCGACGGGCGCACTCCGGCGCGGGCGGCGAGATTGAGCACGGCGTCGTAGGGCGGGCCGTCCTTCGCTGCGGCGGGCTCGGCAGTGAAAAGGTATTCGACCGCCGGCCGGACCGAGATGTCGAGCCGATTGAAGGCAAAACCCTCGCGGTCGCGAAGTTGTGCGAGCCGCCAGTGCTTGAGGCGCTTGTCGTAGGCGTCGTTGAGCGAGTCGACGCCGACAACGCGATGCCCCGCGTCGAGCAGCAGGCCGGCGACGCGCGAACCGATAAACCCGGCCGCGCCGGTGACGAGGTAAGTGGCCATGCGGTCAGAAAGTTAGTGGCGGAAACATGCGGCGGCGGGGCGGTTGCAACCAGGTCAAGGGACTTTTCGATACGTGGTGCGGCGCGGCGATCGTGTGAACTTTACGTCGCCCGCCGGTGTCCGCTAATCGTCTCAGCAACCCGGCGTCGGTGTCTGGGAAATGCCCGCCCTTGACGGTCCGACCGCACAGGCTAGACTCTCAGCATGCCCTCCGCGCCGCTGCTGGCCGAGGGCGACTGCCATCGTCGGCGTTCGCAAACCAGCGGGCGATGGCGGCGGCACGGTTCGAATCCACTGCCCTGGTGGCGGAATTGGCAGACGCGCATGGTTGAGGGCCATGTGGGAGTAATCCCTTGCTGGTTCGACTCCAGTCCAGGGCACTTGGGAAGCAGGCTTCTAGGAAGACTATCCGGTCCAGGGAGGGACGGCGGATATCGGTCCGGCGCGACGGTCTGGGCCGGCGACGTCTTGGCCACCCGCGGCTGTTTCTTGGTCGGCTATTTCTTAGCCTTTTTCGCCCCGGCCTTCTTCGCCGCCGGCTTGGCGGGCTTTTTCTTCCCTTTCGCCTTGCCGAACACCTGGTCCCATCCGTCCGCGTACTTCTGATTCGATCCGACTCTGACGATCGTCACTGAGCTAACCCTCTACAATCCGCTAGTAAAACTACCCAAACGATAAACGGCCGCGCGGCCGGTTGTAGCCGGTCTCACGACCGCGCCACGTATTCTGCAACACGCTCCAAGCGCCGGCAGGGCCGCGATACGCCCCATGCATGATGGAACACGCCCGTCCGGCGGTCAAGGGCCGCCCCACAGCGCGGTCGCTGCGTGCCCAGCAGGATTCATCGCCAATCTCGGCGGCGCGTCACCGGCTGCCCGCCATTGCACGCTCAGCCAAACCAGCGTTTGCTCAGCGATTCCACGCCGGCATCGGCCGATCGCGGCGTCCGGCAAAAGTACGCCATCAGCGCGACGACCACGATGCTTCCCACGACGATCCAAGTTCCGCTTTCCACGTTCGACTCGATTCAAATTGGCTCGAATTGGCGGTCTGCCCGGATCGCGTCACTGCAAGCCGCGCCGCTCAATTGCAGCACTTCGGCACACGAACCGTCTTGGGCACCATCTTACAGACTTTCACCGTCACCTGCTTCTCCACCGTATACGGAACACAGGCCTCGTAGGTTTCTTTCGATTTCACCGGCTCCCAGACACACTCCGTCACGTCATACGGCTTGACGATCACCTTCGGCTCGATCGTGCAAATCTCGCGGGTGATCACCTTTTCCTCGTGCTGCGTTTCCCAGACCAACTTCTTGCACGTTCGCTCTTCCGGCTTGCAGACGGTCACGACGCATTCGTAAGGCTCCTCGACCGTCTCGAACTTGTCGCAGCAGCCGGGCACGGGCCGGCAAACCTTCCGCGTCCCCTTGCGAACCTCCTGATGCGGCACCATCACCGTGTATTTTTCCTCGACCCACTTCGACACCGGCTTGGCGATGTCGATCTTTTGCACGTCCGGCTTCTTGACCTTCACGAACACCGTGTGCTTGCATTCGAGCGTCTTGGTCTTTTTCACCTGACGATACTTGGTCACCTCACGCTCGCGAAGTTCCTTTTTATAGCAAGTCTGCTTGACCGTGCGCACCTCCTCGACCCACTCGGGCACGCAAATCGTCTTCTCGACGTACTCGACCGCGCCGCTGCCCGCGCTCGGGGCAGAGACGGCCTTCGCCACCACGACTTTGGTATTCGCGACACTGGTATTCGCGACACTGGCCGACGCCGACGATTCGCCACCAAAGGCGTTGGAAACGAGCACGACGCAAGCGATCGCGGCTGAAGCAACGGCACGAAACATGACGCATGTCTCCCTGCGAGAAAAGTATGGCGAGAAAAAGGATGCTGCGGCTCGCCAACGCACGCTGCCCGTGAGGCGGGAATACAACACGTCGCCAATCGGCACAGCGTGGCGTCGGCGACCGGCAACAATACGACGAAGACCGCGCCGCGTCAAAAGGGGCGGCTTGCGACGACTCTGACGGTTGCGCCGTCCGGGGAATTTCGGCGTACAAGCTTCCGCGATTCGCGGCACGCTCGCGACTATTCCACCAACGTCAACGTCACGCGGCGGACATCCATCACGGCCTTGCCGGGGATTTCGAGCGCACGGAGCGTGAGCGCGCTCTGACCCTTCTTCAGCGACATCTTGCCCAGGTGCAGCGATTTGAACTCTTTCATCTGCGATTCGCCGTGGGGCCGCGGCAGTGTGTCTTGATTCGTGTTCAGCGGCGGATCCCAGCCCGGCGCGACGCGGCCGCTGAGACGATCGTCTTGAAAGCCGAGTTCGACCGTCGCCCCGGCGTCGACGTCGGGACACGTATAATCGATGACAATGTCGTAAGTGCCGGCCGTTTGCACATCGAGCAGCCACACCATGCGGTCGTCTTTGCCGGTCCAATTGACGAAATACGAACAGTTCGGCGCGCCGCTGCTGCGCGTCACCTTGCCTTGCGGTTCGCCGTCCCGCGCCGGCAGCATCGTAATGGGAAATTCGCGGTAGCCAACCGGAATCGGCCGCGGATCGACCGCATTGGCGACGAACGCCTGCGGTCGGGGGCCGGGTTTTGCCTCGTCGAGCACTTCTTTTCGCCAGGCATCGATGGCCTCGCGGAGCCGCTTGGCCACCGCCGCCTCGCGGTCCTCGAGCGGAGATTGCTGGCCAGGGTCGGCGAACATGTCGTACAGCTTGCCGCGCTCATCAAGGCGATATTGCTGCGTCCGCACGCTCACTTCACCCGCCCAGGTGGAAAAGATCATCCGGTCGGGCCATTCGACGGTTCGAGCGTTACCGTCTTCGAAGATTAGCGGCGAAAGGTCGCGGCCATCGAGCGGTTTGTCGCCGACCCGCTCGACGCCGGCGAGCTTGGTGAGCGTCGGCAGCAGGTCGATCGCTCCGGCGATTTGCGTCACGGTGCGTCCGGCCGGCACTTTTCCGGGCCAGCGGATATAGCAAACGCTGCGGAGACTGCCCTCGTCCGTGCCGCCCTTGCGTCCTTTCATACCGCCATTGAATCGCCACGAATTCGGGCCGTTGTCCGAAAAGTAAACGACGATCGTATTGTCGCTGAGTTTCAACTCGTCGAGCTTGGCGAGCACACGGCCGACGTTGCGGTCCTGGTTGGCGAGCATGGCCAGCACGCAGCGCGTCTCGTCGAGATTCTCGCGCAGCCCGTCGGCGGCCCGCTGCGCGATCGGCTCGTCCTTGAAACGCTCCCATTCATCCGCCGGCGCGGCCCAGGGAGAATGGGGCGTCGTGAACGGAACGTAGCAAAAAAACGGCGCAACTTTGTGCTTGTCGATGAACGCCAGCGCGCGATCGGTGCAGACGTCGACGATGTAGCCTTTGGTGTGAACCATGCGGCCGTTTTCTTCCAGCGGGGCGTCGAAATATTCGCCCCAGTGGCCCGACGTGTGGCCGAAATACTCGTCGAAACCGCGGGCCATCGGGTGGTAGGGCCACTGGCTGCCGTTGTGCCATTTGCCGAACGCGCCGGTCGCATAGCCGGCGGCCTTGAAGGCGTCGGCGATGGTTTTTTCGTCGAGATCGAGCCGCTCCTGGCCCGTCGACACGCCCCGCACGCCGCCCCGCGGATGGTAGCGGCCAGTGAGAAACTCGGCCCGCGTCGGCGAGCAAACCGGGCAGACATAGAAACGGTCGAGCGAGACGCCGGCGGCGGCGATCGCGTCGATGTTGGGCGTGGCGGTCTGGCGGTTGCCGCTGTGGCCGTAGTCGCCCCAACCGGCGTCGTCGGCAAGTAAGACGACCACGTTGGGCCGAGCCGGTTCCGCCGCATTGCACTCCGCCGCGTCAAAGCGAGCCGCGGCGATGGCGACGACAACGACCGCCGCGAGCATCATGCGTCGGACGCACGAAATTGGACGCGATCGCCATAATGCGAAACGGTGTGGAACGACTGTGCGAATGTGGGCCATGATCCTGCTCGTTTGCGGCGAGTTGTGTGACGGCGAGCGAGACGAAGTCGCAGCGGAGTTCGATAGCCGAGATGTCGCGTCGCCATTGTAATGCGACGAAGCCGGCGCGGCGCGGTTTTGTGCGATCAGCTCGCCGAGCGAAAGAACGGCAGCAGAATCGGGCCAGCGCAATGCCCAACGTAGCCGGCCAGCAAAGAGGGCCGGTGAAGACGGCAAGCCCTTACCGCCCACCGGTAAACGCCAACTCCGACGCGGCATAGGTCGTGCCGTAGTTCTCGGCCAGCGCGGCGACTTGTCGCAGGCCAGCGGCGACCTGCTCCTCGGTAAGGTCCGCGAGCGGATGGAGATACGCCGACCAGAGATATCCGCCGGCGATGGCGTAGCGGGCGTCGAGCGTGCGGTCGAAATTGGCGGCCAGCAGAACGCGGAACTCGCGCGGCCGCAGGTCTTCGCAAGAGGCCACGATGGACATGATCCTCATGCGGTCCTGGACTTCGTCGGTGACGACTAACATCCGCCGCCCGGCAAACTCGACGAGCCACCGCCCCGGCCGAGCATCGATCATGCGACAGTTGTCTTCGAGCACTTCGCCAAGCTGTTCGTTGTCCATCAAGGCCACAGGGGCGAGCATGCGACGGCTCCTCAATTGCGAGGCGGTTCCTCGGCGCACACCCTCTGCCCATGCTGCGCCGCGGCGCGACGAGCGAAGTGAAGACGGTATGCGTGTGGACGGTGATACCCTAACTGCTTCAGTTCTGTCATTGTGGCCAGCGATTGCAGCGAGGGCAAGGAAATTGCGCGGCGGGAATCGAGAGGCACCGCGAGATTTCGCGTAGGCGAGTTTCGCGAAGTTACCCTTCGGGAAGCAGTTCGAAAAGCAGCCCGAAACCTAATTGCCGATCCGATCCGGCGCCAGGGCGACGAGCGACCGTTTACTGGCCGACTTGGGCCCGGCCGACATCCGCCGCAACTGTCCGCAGGCGGCGTTGATCTTGTCGCCTTTGCGGAAGCGGACGTTGACGTTGATGCCCGCGCGGCGAAGGATCGTGCAGAACGTACTGATGGCCGCCGGCGCCGGCGTGCGATAGGGCAGTCCACTCACCGGGTTGTATGGAATCACGTTGAGCATCGCCGTGCGATCGACGAGCAGTTCGGCCAGTCGCTTGGCGTGATCGGCCCGATCGTTGAGTCCGCCGAGCAGCACGTATTCGAACGTCAGCCGCCGGCCAGACGTTTCAAAGTAACGATCGGCTTCGGCCAGCACGTCGTCGAGCTTGATCTGCTCGGCGACCGGCACCAGTTGCCGCCGCAGTTCGTCGTCGGGCGCGTGGAGCGACACGGCAAGTTGATAGTGCGTCGTGTGTTCGCTCAGCCGCCGCATTGCCGGGGGCAGGCCGACCGTGGAGATCGTGATCCGCCGCGAACTAATGCCCAGGCCGTTCTTGGCCGATGCTTCGTCGAGCGCGGCGAGCAGGTTCGGCAGATTGGCCAGCGGTTCGCCCATGCCCATCACGACGACGTGGCTCAGCCGTTCGCCCTCGGGCAGCAGGCGGTCGAGCCGCAGCATTTGTTCGACAATTTCTCCAGCCGTTAGATTGCGCACGACGCCGTCGAGGCCGCTGGCGCAGAACACGCAGCCCATGCCGCAACCGACTTGCGTGCTGATGCAGATGCTGCGGCGGATGCCGTCGCGGAGCAGGACACACTCGACCTGCTGACCATCGGCGAGCGAGAGGAGCAGCTTTTCGGTTCCGTCGGCGGCCCGCGTGTGGTTGGCGATCTCAGTGGTCCAAAACTGATACGAATCGGCCAATTCTCCGCGGAGCGGCTTGGATAAATCGCTCATGCCGGACCAATCGGCGGCGCGGCGTTCGAAAAGCCAGCGACGGACCTGCGCAGCCCGGTAGGCCGGCTGACCGTGCTCGGCCATCCACGTCTTGAGATCGGCGGCGGTGGGATCGAGTACGTGTTGCATGTGGCCATTGTACGCCGACGGGCAAAGTAACGCGACCGCCACAAAGTCAGCAAGTAGCCGGTCGACAACTTGACCGCAAGCCGCATCGCAAGGTAGCGTGAACCCCTGCATCCCAAATCCCGAGCCCCGAACCCCGAGCCCCTCTTGCCTCTCCGCATCGACACCCGCCGCGACGACGCCCGAACGGCCGTGGCCGCGCTCCGCGCGCGGCTCAGCCCGCGGGGCAATATCGTCAGCGAGGCCGGCCGCCGCCTCACCGTCGAGGTGTTTGGCGAAGCCCTGGCGCCACAGCAGGTGGTCGAGCGGATTTGCGTGGACGTGCGCGATCGCGGATTGGCCGCGGTTTTGGAGTATTCGGCGAAGATCGACAAGGCGGAACTGACCGCGGCGACGATCCGCGTTTCGGCGGAAGAACTGGCGGCGGCCCATGCGGCGGCCGATCCGGCGCTGTTGGCATGCGTGCGGCGGGTGCGGGAGAACATCTTGGCCTTCCAGACGGCGATTCTGCACCGCAATGTGCGCGTCGAGCGGCCGGGTGGCGTCGTGCTCGAACAGCGTTACGTCCCGCTGCGGCGAGTCGGCGTGTGCGTGCCCGGTGGGGCGGCCGCGTATCCGTCGACGGTGCTGATGACGGTCGTGCCTGCTCAAGCCGCCGGCGTCGAACAGCTTGCAGTCGTCGCTCCGCCGACGAAGTTCGGCGCGTATAACAAGGACTTGCTGGCCGTGTGCCACGAACTCGGCGTGCGGGAAGTCTATC
Source organism: Pirellulales bacterium (assembly GCA_040901705.1). Taxonomy (GTDB): domain Bacteria; phylum Planctomycetota; class Planctomycetia; order Pirellulales; family PLA5; genus PLA5. Next base: position 9,926 of record JBBDYI010000227.1, read on the forward strand.
GCCTCGGCGGCGCACAGGCCGTCGCCGCGCTGGCCTTTGGCGTCGGAGAAATCGATCAGGGCATCGAGCAAGTCGACAAGATTGTCGGCCCCGGCAACCTGTTCGTTGCGCTGGCCAAGAAGTTCGTGTTCGGCGAAGTCGACATCGACTCGATCGCCGGGCCGAGCGAAATCGTCATCGTGGCCGACGAAACGGCATCGCCGGAGTTCTGCGCGGCCGACATGCTCGCGCAAGCCGAACACGCGCCCGGCAGCAGCGTGTTGATCTCCTGGAGCGAGCGTCTGATCGACGAAACCGCCACGCAGCTTGAGCGGCAACTCGCGGGTCTTGCCCGCGGCGAACTGGCGGCGGCAAGCCTGAACGATTTCGGCGCACTGGTCCTTGTCCGCGACGCCGACGAAGCCGCTCAACTGGCGACGGAATTCGCGCCGGAACATTTACATCTGGCCTGTGCCGACGCCGACGCAATGGTGGCCAGAATTCCCACGGCCGGCGCGGTGTTCGTCGGCCCGTTCACGACCGTCGCGCTCGGAGACTACGTCGCCGGACCCTCGCACGTCCTGCCCACCGGCGGCACAGGCCGATTTTCCTCCGGCCTTTCCGCCAACAGTTTCCTCCGCAGTCACAGCGTGATCCGCTACACCAAAGAAGCCCTCGCCGCGGCGGCCGACGACCTGCGTTTGCTCGCCGAATACGAAGGATTGACCGCCCATCGCGATAGTGCCTTGATCCGCTTACGTGAGTAGGTCGCCATGACGCGAAAATCGAAGCGTCCGTTCGTCGCCGCTAACCATTCTCTCGCGTTGGTCCTCGCCTGTGCGATTCACCTGCTCAGTGGTGCGCTAGCTCGCGCCGAGGACGATTTCTACGACGTCGTCATCTACGGCGGCAACGCGGCCGGCGTGGCGGCCGCCGTGCAGGCCGATCGGATGGGCAAATCGGTCGTTCTCATCGAACCGTCGCGGCATATCGGCGGGCTGACCAGCGGCGGGCTCGGCGCAACCGACATCGGCAACAAGTCGGCGATCGGCGGTATTTCTCGCGAGTTCTACCGTCGCGTCAAGCGGTATTACGAAGACGCCGCCGCGTGGAAGCAGCAGCGGCGAGACGATTATCGCAGCCCGCGGCAGGCGGCCGGCGAAGACACGATGTGGACGTTCGAGCCGCACGTGGCCGAAAAGATTCTTCGCAACATGCTCGCCGAAACGAAGGCGGTCGTCGTGTACGGCGAGCGGCTCGATCGCCGCAAGAACGGGCCGGGCGTCCTAAAGCATAACGATGCCCGAATCGTTTACATCACGATGGAAAGCGGCCGCAAGTTTTCCGGCCGGCGGTATCTCGACTGCACCTACGAGGGCGATCTGATGGCCGCCGCCGGCGTGTCGTACACAGTCGGCCGCGAGGCGAATGCCACTTACGGCGAAACGCTCAACGGCGTGCAAACCGCCCACGCGAAAGAGCACCAATTGCAGCCGGGCATCGATCCGTATGTCCGGCCGGGCGACAAGGCGAGCGGCCTGCTTCCCGGCATCGATCCGAACGGCCCCGGCGAAGAGGGCGGCGCGGACCGTCGCGTGCAGGCGTATTGCTTGCGGATGTGCGTGACCGACGCGGCGGAAAACCGGCTGCCGTGGACGAAGCCGGCCGATTACGACCCGCTGCAGTACGAACTGCTGCTTCGCAACTTCGAGGCCGGCGAAACCCGCGCGCCCTGGTCGCCGACGATGATGCCGAACCGAAAGACCGACACGAACAACAACTACGGCTTTTCGACCGATTTTCTCGGCGCGAGCTACGGCTGGCCCGACGGCGATTACGCGACGCGACAGCGGCTGTATCGCGAGCACCTTTCCTATCAGCAGGGCCTGATGTGGACGCTCTCCAACGACCCGCGCGTGCCGGAGAAAATCCGCCGCAAAGTGAGCCGCTGGGGACCGGCCAAGGACGAGTTCGCCGACAATGGCGGCTGGTCGCACCAGCTTTACGTCCGCGAGGCGCGGCGCATGATCGGCCAATACGTGATGACGCAGCACGACTGCCAAGGCCGGCGGAAAGTGGAGGACTCGATCGGACTGGCGGCCTACACGATGGACTCGCACAACGTCCAGCGGCATCTCGACGCCAATGGCCACGTCCGCAACGAAGGCGACGTGCAGGTCGGCGGCTTCGGCCCGTACCCTATCGCATATCGGTCGATCGTGCCGAAGCAGCGCGAGTGCGACAACCTGCTGGTGCCGGTCTGCATGTCGGCATCGCACATCGCCTACGGATCGATCCGCATGGAACCGGTGTTCATGGTCCTCGGCCAATCGGCGGCCACAGCGGCCTGCCAATCGATCGACGCCGGCGCAGACGTGCAGGACGTCGACATGGCGGCGCTGCAGAAGCGGCTCCGCAATGACGGGCAAGTGCTCGAAGCCAGTCGCAAACGTGGCGGCGACTAATTGGAGTCTTCTTGGCAATTCGCACTGCGCAGTAATCCTCGCGAAGCGACGGTTACCAGAGCGACCCTCTGCCTAAAACGGGCGAGAACTTCTAACCAACTCGAAAACTCCGCTCAAGTTTCCCAGACGTTTGGCCGATCTGACGATCAGCGCTCGTTGCGCGCACCGACGGTCGTGCTGCGCTATGAGCAGTCGACGCGAAACCGTGTTCTATTGCCGCGCCGCCGCGTCACGCACCTTGTTTTCCGCACCGCAAACGAAGCATGTCCAAACTAACGCCCGACATCGCGACCGACGTGCTGGCGGCATGCCGCCAGAATGCCGGCGAAATCGCCGAGGCGCTGTCCCGCGTTCTCGACGCGACGGCGACCGTCCAGGTGGGCGAAAACGCGACGTTCGAGCAGGACGCCGTTCCGGCCGATTGGAGCGGCTCCGGCCTGCTGATCGCGATGGTCGTCGAGGGCGAGTCGGCGGTCGCCATTCTCGGCGAAGGCTCTGGGCTGTTGCCGGAGTGGTACAAGAACCCCGACCCGACGGGCGAGAGTCGCTTGATGACGCTCGCCCAAGAGTTTGGCATGCTGCTTCTGCCCGAAGCGCTGATGCCGGACGACTCGAAGGCGGGCCGCGTGGCGAACATCAGCGAGTCGCTCGCTCGCGGAGCGGTCGCGTGGCCGCTGGCCTATGTGCCGGTCGAAGTGTCGATCGGCGATCGCAAGGGCGCGCTGTACGTGGCGTGGCCGATCGGCAAGACGGCGGACCTGTTCGACGCCGCAACGCCGCCGGATAGCGCGGACGACGCGCAATCCGCAGCCGCCGATGCGGAAACGGCGGAGAACGTCTCTTACGCACCGCAGTTCGACGGCGAGGATCCGTTCGGAAATCTCCCCAGCTATGCCCGCAGCTTGCTCCGCATCGATCTGTCGGTTCGCGTTGCGTTGGCGCACAAGCGGCAGCGGGCGGACGATATCATCGGACTGGGGCCGGGTCAGATCATTCAGTTCAACAAGTCGTGCGACGAGATGCTCGACCTGATGGTCGGCCGTGAGCACGTCGCCAAAGGCGAAGCGGTCAAGGTCGGCGACAAGTTCGGCCTGCGGATCACGTCGATCGTGCTGCCGGAAGAGCGGTTTAGCAAGGTCGGCAGTTAGCGCCGTCCTGTGCCGTCTCCGAACCGACTCGGGGCCGGCGATCACACTTCGCAGCCGAACGATTCGAGCAGCACCAGGCGTTCGACCGCCGCCGCCACGGGGCGAGCAATTTGACCATCAGCGCAACAAAAATAGCCGCGTCCTCGCTTGTCGTCGCGAGGGCCAGCGACGCGGTGAGGGAAAGGCGAGTGAACATGGCGGGGTCTTCGAGGCTCGAAGTCGGGTGGTAAGTAGCGGTTAAGGTGTAGCGGAGTGTCGCACGGCCGTGCTACTTTATCTATCGCAGTCGGCGGCCGAACGCCGCCGGAAAAGGCCTTGTACGCTTGGCGGGAGTCGAGGACGACTTCGGGACCACGTTTGACTGTCGGAGCGCGGCGGTGGCGCTTCCGCACGCTAAAACCTCAACGTCGCGCATCATGCCATGCCTCTGAAGTTGCTGTTATCGGAAGTTCGCTATCGCCTCGGCGGTGCGCTGTTGACGTTGCTGGCGATCGCGGTTGCCGCGGGGTTGTTCGTTGCCGGCCCGACGTTGCTGGCCAGTTATGCTCGGCAGACGCGCGATGAGATCGCCGCCCACGAGGCGGCCACCAAGGCGGAGCTTGCCAAGCTCGACGACATAACGCGCGAGATCATGCTGCGGCTGAGTTTCAACGTGCGAATCGTCCATCGCGACACCGACGTGACGAGCCTGCTGACCGATTACGCGGCGGTCGACATGCCGCAGGAGTATCTCGAGCGTTTGGCCCACTCGGCGAAAATCACCAAGCTCGCGCACCTGTCGGGCACGCTGATCCATCCGATCACGCTCGATAACCGCAAGCGGATGCTGATCGGATTCGCGCCCGAGGCCGAGCAGCCGCACGAAGCGGAGAAGAAACCGATCGTGCTGGAGATCGCGCCGGACTCGGTGATTCTGGGTCACGAAGCGGGCCGTGGCCGAAAGCCGGGCGAATCGGTCGGGTTGCTCGGCCGCGAATTCCGCGTCGCCAAGGTGCTCGACAAGCGCGATTCGCACGACGATTTGATGGTGGCGCTAGCGCTAGCGGATGCGCAGGAGATTCTCGGCAAGCAGGGACGCATCAACGCGATTCTGGCGATCAGTTGCCGCTGCAAGACCAACGACCGGATTGGCGAGATCGCCGAACAGGTTGCCGAAGTGCTGCCGGACGTTCACGTGACCGAGTCGGGAACGCAGGCCGGTGTCCGCACGGCGCAGCGAGCCGCGGTCAAACGCATGCGGGACGATGAGACGGAGCGCCTGGCCGCGACGCGAGAGCAGGGCGAGCAGTCGCTGTCGACGCTCGTCGGGACGGTGACGCCGCTGGTGGTGCTCGTGACGGCAATCTGGATCGGCGTGCTGGCGTGGTCGAATGTCGCGGCCAGGCGGACGGAAATCGGGCTGTTGCGGGCGCTCGGCAAAGGCTCGGCGTGGATTGCCGGGCTGTTTTTGGGCAAGGCGGTGCTGTTGGGAATCCTTGGGGGCGCGATCGGCGCGGCCCTGGGCTGGTGGGGAGCCCACATCTGGGCACAAACGTATTACGCCGCGACCGCCGAGCAGATAGCCGCGCCGATGTATGTGATCGCCGCCGCGGTGGTGGGCGCTCCGGTCGTCGCGGCACTGGCCACCTATCTGCCGACGCTTGTGGCCATCATGCAAGATCCGGCCGTCGTGCTGCGGGAAGCTTAGAATCCGTTTGTCAATTTGCCAAACATGGCCGGGCAAGCCAAACGTGACGCCCTTCCCTGGGCGCGGTATGATGACGGTCGCTTCGGCACCGCACGACACTTGTCGGTGCCGCTCGACACTTGAGCGGCTTTTCGAACGCCGAAGTAGTTGGTTGGCGGTGCAATCTGGTTCTGCGGAGTGCGACGATGAGCGATACGCGACCGAATCCTGCACAACCGAAGTGTTCCGGAATCAGCCGGCGAACGTTTTTGGCCGACACCGGGATGGGGTTCACAGGGCTGGCGCTGGGGGCGATGCTGTTTCGCGATGGGACATGTCGCGCGGAAGGCGGCGACGCGGTTGCGCAAGCAGAGATCGCGATGGCGGAAGCCGGCCGTCACCAAATGCCCGACGGAAAGCCGCACTTTCCGGCCAAGGCCGACAGCGTGATCTGGATTTTTCTATGCGGCGGCGTGAGCCACGTGGAATCCTTCGATCCGAAGCCGATGCTCAACAAGTACGCGGGCAAGTCGGCGGACGAAACGCCGTATGCCGAATTCTTCGACCCCAAGCGGTTCAACCAAAAGCTCGTCGGCATCAACCCCGCGCACACGAATCGCAAGCTGCTCATGGGCCTCAATACGGGCGTGAAGCGGTATGGCGAGTGCGGTCTGGCGGTCGGCGATTGGTTCGCCAACATCGGTTCGTGCGCCGACGATCTAGCCGTGGTCCGTTCGCTTTGGACCTGTCACAACGATCACGGCACGCAGCTTACGTGGCACACCGGCCGGCATCCGCGTGAGGGTGAACTGCCGACGATCGGCTCGTGGATCAGCTATGGCCTCGGTTCGATGAACGAGAACCTGCCCGAGTATGTCGTGCTCGGCACGCCCACTGGCGATTGCTGCGGCGGATCGTGGACGCACGGCGCGGGTTATCTCGGCCCGGAATACAGCGGCGTGAAACTCGACCTCGACAGTGCGGAACCGCTGCCGTTCGTCAAACCGGCGGGCGAAGGCGTACTGCCAGAAGAACAGGCGGCGGAATTCAGCTTGATAGGGCGATTGAATCGGCTGGCCGGCATCGAGTATCCGGACGATCCGAAGCTACGGGCGCGGATCAAATCGTATGAACTCGCATTCGGCATGCAGCGGGCAGTGCCGGAGGCGTTGGAACTCAATCGCGAAACGGCCGAGACGCAAAAGCTATACGGGCTGGATCGCGATGCGACGAAAGCGTTCGGCCGGCAGTGTCTGGTCGCGCGGCGAATGATCGAGCGGGGCGTGCGGTTCGTGCAGTTGTTTCACGGCGGCGGCGGCGGCGGTGCGTGGGACGCGCACGGCGGCATCAAGGCGAACCACACGACGCTGTCCGGCCAAGTCGATCTACCGATCGGCGGTTTGCTCAAGGATCTCAAGCGCCGCGGGATGCTGGAAAGGACGCTGGTGGTGTGGGGAACGGAGTTCGGCCGCACGCCAGGCGCGCAGGGTGACGGGCGAGATCATCACCCGCAAGGCTTTTGCGCGTGGTTGGCCGGCGGCGGAGTCAAGGGCGGCGTGACGAACGGAGCGACCGACGAACTTGGCTTCTACGGCGTCGAGAATCCACATTATGTAACGGATATTCATGCGACGGTCATGAAACTGCTCGGCGTCAACGCGAGGCGACTGGAAATCCCCGGTCGGCGGCGGTTGGATATCGACTACGGAGCGCCGATCGACGAGATCATCGCGTAGAGCAAAAAAGGGACGGGAATCGTTTGTAGGGTGCTCTGCGAGCACCGGTTTGGGCCCTGCCGCACATGCACGATGCGCAACGTGTTGTGCTAGTTGTCAACGGCCGCTGGTTCTTTCGACATCGGGTCTCGTGCGAGGTGCTCACAGAGCACCGTACAGGTTTCTATGGCCCGCATCTTGATCACTTCCGGGCCGACGCGGCAATACCTCGATCCTGTGCGGTATTTGACCAACGCCTCCAGCGGCCGCATGGGCCGCGCATTGGCCGAGGCGGCCCTCGCGCTGGGGCATCGGGTCGTCGTGGTCAGCGGACCGGTCGACGTGGAGTATCCCGCCGCGGCGGAGGTGCATCCGGTCACGTCGACCGAAGAGATGCTCGACGTCTGCCGGCGGTTGTTTGGCGACTGCGACGGACTCATCGGCGCGGCCGCGCCGTGCGACTATTGCCCCATGCGGGTCGCGGAGCAGAAGATCGCCAAGACCGGCGAGCCGCTGGCGCTGCACTTGGTCGAAACCGACGACGTCGTGGCGACCCTGGGGGCGAGCAAGCGGTCGGGCCAATGGTTGGTCGGCTTTGCGCTCGAGACCGAAGACCACCGGCTGCGGGCACTGGCCAAGGCCGAGAAGAAAAGTTGCGACCTGATGGTACTCAACGGGCCCGAGGCGATGAACTCAGCGGAGAACCGCGTCGAAGTGCTCGATCGCCAGGGAACGGTGGTCGCGGAGTTCGCGGGGTTGAAGGAAGATGTGGCGCTGGGGATCCTGCAGGTGATCCAAGAGCGGCTCGTTTCTCGTTAGCCAAAAGCCTGCGGTCGTTGCGACGGATCGATGCTCGGCGGCGAACCCGTCGCTGCCGGGCGGGCGTCCTTTCAATCGATTTTCCCCCTTACCGGCATTGGGCGCATCGCCGACAATCGATGTGGTTCCATCGCGCTCGTTCCGGCTAATCGTAGTGCTCGTGGAGTACGCCAGAATCCATGTCCGCCGCCGTTACACACCCCGACATTGCAGAACGCGCCGTTGCAGATCGCGCCGTTGCATCGCCGTATGTCGTGCCGCGTGCGAAGCCGCTGGCGATCGGGCCGGTCGTCGTCGATCCGCCGATTCTTCAGGCTCCGATGGCCGGGTTTACGAACTACGCATTTCGCCAGATCGCCCGCGAGTTCGGCGGCATCGGCCTGCAAGCGACGGAGATGGTCCACGCCCGCGGCTTCCTCTGGATCGAGGACGTGAAGGAGGCGATTCCGGAGCGGCTGTGGGGCGTGATCGACGAGCCGCGGCCGCTGGCCGTGCAGATTTGGGACAACGATCCCGCGGCGCTGGCGGCGGTGGGAGCGAAGCTGGCTCACGAGTTCAAGGTCTCGGTGGTCGATATCAACTTCGGCTGCCCGGTGAAGCAGGTGACCGAAAAGGCCCACAGCGGTTCGTACTTGCTCAAGTGTCCGGAGCGGATGCAGGCGATCATCGAACGCGTGGTGGCGGCGTGTGCTCCGGTGCCGGTGACGGCGAAGATTCGCTTGGGCTGTACGCGGGACCAGATCAACGCCATCGACGTGGCCCAGGTCGTCGAGTCCGCCGGCGCGGCGGCGCTGACCGTGCATGGGCGGACCGCGCAGGACTACTTCAGCGGGTCGGCCGATTGGGAGCGGATTTCGGCGATCAAGCAGCATCTCAAACGAATTCCGCTGATCGGCAACGGCGATCTCGATTCGGCCGAAAAAGTCGTCGAGGCGTTTCGCCGCTACGACGTCGACGGCGTGATGATCGCCCGCGCGTCGCTCGGCAAGCCGTGGCTGTTTCAGCAAGCCACGGCGGCGCTCCGCGGCGAACCGGTTCCGCCCGACCCAACTCCACTCGAACAGCGCGATCTCGTGTTGCACCATTATCGGCTGGTCTGCCAGCGGTTCGGCGCGGAGAAGGGGACCGTGCTGATGCGGAAGTACGCGTGCTGCTACGCCCAAGGCCGGCCCGGTGCGCGTGAGTTCCGCACCCGCGTGGCGAACGTCGGCTCGCCAGAAGAGTTTCTCGAAGTGGTTGCCAGGTTCTTTCCAATTGCACCAGCCCGACGCGACGCCTAGTGTTCCGTCCAAGTGAAACGGAAAGTTACGCGAGCGGGCTGCGTCCTCCTTCCGTTCCATTTGCACTCCGCACGTTGTTGCGGCGATATTCGTTTTCCGTTCGACTCAGTCGTGCCGCGGCTCTCAGTTGTCAGTTGTGCCGCGGTCTCCCGACCGCCGCACCACCCCGACCGCAAGGTCTCCAATCCACCACCAAGGCCCAAAACCCTTCCGCCCTCCGCGGCTCCCGCGCCAAAAAAAAAACGAGCAATGTCAAACAATTCTCTCTTCCGAGCGGATCGAAAAGCCATCGTCAATCGTTCCCGGCACAAGTCATCGGCGTAAAACCTCGGTGTAAATCATCGCGGCGTCGCGCGAACCAATACTCCCGCGCAAAGCGTCGATCCGTCAATCCGGCAATCCGTCGGAACCTCGAATCATCGTGCCGCCCCGCGACCATACCAAATCCGTGGCCCAATTTTCACCAAAAAAGACAGACCACTCCGTCCCGACATCACGGACCGCGCGTCCAAATTCATCGCGCCGCGCCGTCACCTACCAACGCGCCGTGGGCGAAGCGCTAAGTCGCCGTGTTCCCACGAGTTCGCCACCATGAACGGCGAAATCGCCGCAGGGTGCATGTCAGCTTTTGCGATGGCCCGTGATTTTGCGAAAAGGTCAATAGGGG
>JBBDYI010000228.1:0-7009 GCA_040901705.1 Pirellulales bacterium
GAGGGCAGGGGACAGAGGGCAGGGGACAGAGGGCAGGGGACAGAGGGCAGGGGACAGAGGACACAGGACGGGTTTCCCGACGATGCTGCTCGCACAGGCGTATGGCGTATGCCGGTTCGGAACTTCCGCGATTTGATTGCTTGGCAGCGGGGAGTGGATTTGGCGATCGAGGTGTATCGAGTCACCAAGTTCTTTCCGCGGGAGGAGACTTATGGCTTGTCGAGCCAATTGCGACGAGCGGCCGTGAGCGTTTCCTCCAACATTGCCGAAGGCCATAGCCGACGGACACCGCGAGATTTTCTGCAATTCCTCGCCGTTGCGCGCGGTTCGCTGGCCGAAGTCGAGACGCAAATAACCATCGCTGCCCGCCTTTCCTACATTGAAGCGGCCGACGGAGCGAAGCTAACTGACAGCATTACCGAACTGTACCGAATTCTAAACGGCCTCATCTCCTCCATTCGGAAACGCGTAAGTTAAGATTATTCGTTCCTGCTCCCTGTCCCCTGTCCCCTGGCCACCCGTGTCCCTCACTCTCCGTTACCATGCTGAAACGACCGTGCCCGTCGAAATCGAGGGGCTGACGCCGGATTTTGCGCGCGATAAGTCCGCCGCCGAGATCGAGCGGTTTGAGATTTATCACGGCAATCGCAAGCTGCCGCTGGCCGAGTTTTTTTCCGTGTCCGGCGATGGGAGTGACGGGCACCTCACGTTCGAGGGGAATCTCGCCGGCGTGCATTGGATCGGCGCGAAAATGGCGTCGGGCGCGGTCCACGTTCACGGCAATGCCGGCCGGCACTTGGGGAGCGAAATGACCGGCGGCTCGATCCACGTCGACGGTGACGCCGGCGATTGGGTCGGCGGCGAGATGCACGGCGGCCACATCCACGTCGCCGGACGCGCCGGGCATTTGATCGGCGCGGCCTATCGCGGCAGTCGACGCGGCATGACCGGCGGTACGATTCTTATCGGCGGCGACGCCGGCAACGAAATCGGCCACACCATGCGTCGGGGCCTGATCGCCATCGGCGGCAAATCGGGCGACACCGCCGGGTTCAACATGCTGGCCGGTTCGATCTTCCTATTCGGAGAGAGCGGCATCCGCCACGGCGCCGGCATGAAGCGGGGCACGATCGGGCTGTTTGGCGACGCGAATCCCACGATGCTGCCGACGTTCCGCCGTGCTTGTCGCTACCAGCCGATCGCGCTGCGCGTGGCGCTACAAACGCTCCGCAACCAACACTTCGCGGTCCGCGACGATCTGCTGGCCGCCCAATTCCACCTCTACAACGGCGACTTCCTCGAAGGCGGCCGCGGCGAAATCCTTGTCCGCGCGTAGCACGACTCGTGCTGGGAATCGAGCGGAGTGGCGGAACCGTTCGGGGTCAGCGCGACGGACCACAGGCTCGGATTCCAGCACCCGCAGAAACTGCGGATCTGTTGGCATAGCATCGCAACGGCCGAGCGATGGGCCGTAAGAAACAGAGAATACGTGCTGTGGGAGGCGAATCCTTTCGCCGTAGCGTCGGTTTGCGCTGCCAAGCGGCGAAAGGATTCGCCTCGCACCGCGTCGGACGGGCCTTCCGGATTAGAAACGTCCCAAGTCGTGTCTGCCAACCGAGATAGCGCCGGAAATTGGCTCTGGACAGGGGTGTCGAAAGCGGGTATACTATTGGCCTGTCTTGCGGAGTCTCTCCATCTTGCGCCGGGCGGCATGCCGGGACGCCGATGGAGACGACGCGCAAAAAAACCTGCCATTGTCGTTCGTCTGGTAGCTTGCGATAGTTCAGGACGATTCGACCGGCGTCGGATATTGGATTTTCGCTCACGTCGCCCCTGTTCGCTGCCTGATTAAGCAAACATCGCACCGGGCAAGCGAGCGATAACTGCGGAGGGTCTTCAAGGTGGCATCGGTTTATGATCGCGTCGTAGAAATCGTCGCCGAGCAACTCGGCGCCGAGAAGGATAAAATCTCCAAGGACACCCATTTCGTCAACGATCTTAGCGCCGACTCTCTCGACGTCGTCGAGTTGGTGATGGAACTCGAGGAAGAGTTCGACATCAACATTCCGGACGACGCGGCTGAGAAGATTCAGACGATCGGCCAGGCCGTCGAGTACATCGAAAAGGCCCAGCAGTCCGTCGCGTAACGAGTAAGTCCATGAAACGGCGCGTAGTCGTCACCGGACTCGGCGCGGTTACGTCGATCAGTTGCCAGGTCGAAGACCTGTGGAAGCGGGTTCTCGCTGGCGAAAGCGGAATCGGTCCGCTAGGACTGTTCGATACGTCGCGATACAGCGTCAAGTTCGGCGGCGAAGTCATCAACTGGGAGCCGAGCGCCTACTTCTCGTCGAAAGACGCGAAGCGGATGGATCGTTTTGCGCAATTCGCGCTGGTCGCCGCCATCGAAGCAGTGCGGGACAGCGGCATCGACTTCAGCCGCGAAGACCCATTCAATTGCGGCGTCATTCTTGGCTCCGGCATCGGCGGCCTGAACGAAATCGAGGAACAGCATCGGCGGTTGCTCGAAAAAGGGCCGGACAAGGTCTCGGTGTTCACAATTCCGAAGCTGATGGCCAACGCGGCGGCCGGGCACGTGTCGATTCAGTGGGGGCTGCGCGGGCCAAATACGACGATCGCCACCGCCTGCGCCAGCGCAACGAACGCCATCGGCGACGCGCTCAAGACGATTCAATACGGCGAAGCGGACGTAATGATCTCCGGCGGCGCGGAAGCCGCCATCACGCCGATGGGGCTGAGCGCGTTTTCGAACATGCACGCGCTGTCGACGCTGAACGATAATCCCAAGGCCGCCAGCCGCCCTTTCGACAAGGACCGCAGCGGCTTTGTGATGAGCGAGGGGGCAGGCATCTTCGTCCTCGAAGATATCGAGCGAGCCAAGGCCCGCGGTGCGAAGATTTACGCCGAAGTTCTCGGGTACGGCGCGAGCGGCGACGGCGGCCACATCACGCAGCCCGACGAACATGGCGCGGGCGCGAGTCGCGCGATGCAAGTCGCCGTGGCATCGGCCGGCCTGAACCCGTCCGACATCGACTACATCAACGCCCACGGCACGAGCACGCCGCTGGGCGACAAGGCCGAAACGATCGCCATCAAACGGGTGTTCGGCGATCACGCCAAGAAAGTGAGCATCTCCAGCACCAAGAGCCAGTTGGGACACATGCTCGGCGCGTCGGGCGGCGTCGAGTTCATCTTCTGCACGCTGGCGATTCGCGACGGGCTGATTCCGCCGACGATCAATCTCGACACGCCCGACCCGGATTGCGATCTGGACTACACGCCGAACCAGCTCCGCGAGCGAAGAGTCCGCTACGCCCAGTCGAACAGCTTCGGCTTCGGTGGGCACAACGGTTCGATCGTGCTGGGCGCGGTTCGCGACGGCGGGGCGTAGTTTTGGCGAAGGTTTTTGGGCGACTCTTGCCCCAGCTTTGCGAAGCCGTCAAAACATGACCGCTCACTCGGTCAAGAACGGCGAATTGAGAGGCTATCTATGAAAGCAGCGCCCCGTTTTCCCACTGTAGGAGGCGAATCCTCTCGCCGAAGCGTCGGTTGACGGCTCCGTCGGCGAAGGGATTCGCCTCCTACAGTTTTGCGATAGGTCGTTCTGGGATATGCGCTACGACTTCTTCCGCGCCAACAGCCGCTCCGTGACCCGCGGCATGAGCTTGGCCAGGTTCGGCGTTTTCTTGAGGTCGTATTCCTTGACCAGCTTCATGAACCGGTCGCCGTCGGTTTCGAGCATCGGGTGCAGGTTTTGCCAGACGATGTTGGGAATCAGCTTGTCGTCGCCGCACGTGGCAAGCACTTTCACCAGCAGCGGCATGGCGTCGATGCCTTCGATCTTGCGGGCGGCGATGGCGACTTGGAGCTTGACGTCGGGCGATTCGTCATCGGCGGCTTTGACGATGAGGTCGCGGATCGCGTCGGAGACTTTACCCTGATTGCCCGCGGCGCGGATTGCCCAGGAGCGATATAGCGAATCGGGATGTTTTAGCAGTGCGGCGTGGAACGGCTCGTCGAGCGGGCCGGCGCTGATGAGCACCCACATGCTGTGAATACGTGCATTTCTTGGTGCGGCATCGTTGAACACGATCTTTTCGAGTTGAGCGCGTGTGCCCACGTCAGCCTTGCCGTCGAGCAATCGCTCTACAAGCAGTCGTTGGGCGAGGTTGCGAAAAAGATCAACCGTTTCACTAAGTGTTTTGAGGAGAAAACGGTCCGATCGTTCGGCGAGATTGAACTGTTTTGCCCGCGGCGTGTCGCGATACCGCACCCGGTACAGCCGCCCCTTGCCGCGGTCGATGCCCTCGGGATCGCGATTCGCGTCCTGATAACAGTGATACCGATCGTACCAATCCAAGACGTACAAGCATCCGTCCGGCCCGGTCTTTTGCACGACGGGCATGAACCAGGCGTCGTTGGCGGTGAGGAAGTCTTCCTCCGGCGTGGCGAAGTAGGTCGCGCCGTCGCGTTGGAGCTTGTCGACGTTGATGCAGTTGCCGTGGATATTGCCCATGTAGAGCTTGCCGCGATATTCTTCGGGATAGGCATCGCTGTCGAAGTAGTGGATGCCGCAGTAGGCGGCTTTCTGGTGGTTGTGCTTGACGATCGAGTCGAGCTTCCAGGTGAACTGCGGATACGGTCCGCCTTGGCGATGGTAGTAGCCGGTTTCGGTGAGGTGCCATAGGTGGTCGATCACGCAGGCGCTGACGAACGCGCTGCCTTCCTCGTCGAACGCGATGCCCCAGGGGTTGCTCGTGCCTTCGCAGAAGACTTGAAACTCGCGGGTCCGCGGGTGGATGCGCCACATCGCGCAGTTGAAATTCCACTCCTTGCCGTTCTGCTTGATGTGGGCCGGGTTGAAAACGCCGTTGAGTCCGTACAGCCATCCGTCCGGTCCCCAGGTGAGCGAATTCGGCAATTCGTGCGTGTCGTCGCGGCCGAAGCCGGTGACGACGACCTCGCGCTTGTCGGCGCGGCCGTCGCCGTCGGTGTCTTGCAGGAACAGGATGTCGGGCGAGTTGGCGACCCACACGCCGCCGTGTCCGACCGCGATGCCGGAGGGGATGTTGAGGTCGTCGGCGAACACCGTCACTTTGTCGATCTTGCCGTCCTGGTCGGTGTCTTCGAGGATTTTGACGCGGTCGCGGCCGGGTCCCGCGCTCTTTCGCGGATACTCGACGCTCTCGGTGATCCAGAACCGGCCCCGCTCGTCGATCGTCATCGCCACGGGATTGACGACGTCCGGCTCGCTGGCGACTAGTTCGACCGTGAAGCCCTCCGGCACTTTCATCTTCGCCAGCGCTTCCTGCGGCGAGAGCGGCGGCCCCGGCGGCTTGTCTTGGGCGTGCGGAATCACTTCCTTCTTTTTCGTCGCTTCTTGATCGGCGGCCGACGACGGCCCAACCGCCGGTCCCAACGTCATCGTCGCAACGACGATTCCCAAGGCGACGAACAGTGTGCAAACAACCAGCCGGGCCGTGACGAACGATCGCATCGAAAGACTTCTTGTGAAGGAGGAAAGGCTTGCAAATCGATTACCGTAGCGGTCGATTATCGTTGCCCGGCGCGACCGCGGCAAGCACGCTTCGTCGCGCTGCTGCTGGACCATCGTCCTGCTACCGCCGGCTTCGCGACGCACGCAAAGCGCCGACATCGCTGACCTGCGACTGCATGACGCTGTCGACGCCTTGCGAATCGAGTCGCCGCGGCATCGACCGCACACCAGCCTCGCGACGCGCGGCGGCGCGGAGCCGCGGCGGTCGTTCGCGCAAAGCCGGGGCCGCAGCCGGGTCCGCATCGGTGGACCGCGACAACACCGCCGCTGGGGCGGCCGGACTCGCCGGCGCGAGAACGGCGCCGAGATTGTCGACCAGCAGCGAGACGTCCGCGGCGTCGACGACGGTGTCGCCGTTGAGATAGCCGTCCAGATAGGTCAGCGGGCCGTCGAGTAGATAATGCCGCTGGATCACCATCAGGTCGACGAGTCCCACGCGGCCGTCGCCGTTGAGATCGGCGAACAAGCTCGACCGCACTTCGACCGCACCGATGTCGATCCGCATCACGGCGTCTCGGTTTCCGTCGATCACGCGCGTCTCGAGGCGCTGGTCCATCGACAGCGCCGGCGAAAAGCCGCCAGGATCGAACGCGGGATCGCCGGCGTCGACGAGCGGGCTGATCGGATACAGCAAATGCGTCTGTGTGAAGCCGCCGTTGTTCGCCAGCGGCCCCAAAAAGGGCTCCAACGGATTGCCGACCGTGCCGACGTGGTTTCCGCTCGCGGCGTTGTCGATGCCAGTGGAGCCGGTTCCCGCGCCGATCCAGTTATAGGAGCTCGTCATCGCAAACGCGCCGAGCAAGTCGTCGGGCGACGGCGTGACGCCGACCAGCAGCAGAATGTTCTTGGCGACGATGGTGTTTCGCAATGTGACGGCGGCGCCGAGCACGGCGACGATACCACCGCCGTCGAACGTCGCCGAGTTGTTCGCCACGGTCGCGCTGGAGAGCGACGCCGCGCCCGATTGCGCGTAGAGTCCGCCGCCGGTGCGGGCCTTGTTTCCGCTCAACGTGCTGTTGACGACGCTGAGCGACCGTCGGGAATAGATCGCGCCCCCGTCGCCGACGATGCTGGCGTCGTTGCCGCTGAGCGTCGAGTCTCGAACTACGACCGCGCCGCCTTCGGTAAAGATTCCGCCGCCGCGCGGCAATGAGGCGACGTCGCCCGACGCATCGAGGCGATTGTTGCGAAGCGTCGACCGCACAACGGTCAGTCGCGACAACGTACTGAGCACGCCGGAGCGGTTGAATATCCCGCCGCCGAATACACTCGCCGTCCCTTCGCCATCGGCGCTAACGCGATTGTCGGACGCCAGTACGTCGGAAATATCGACGATCGTATGTCCGTAGTCGCCGACGTTCGCCACGGCTCCGCCGCGCGCCGTGGTTTCCGTCCCGTCGTTGGCGTCGGCGGTATTGAACCGCAGCGTTCCGC
>JBBDYI010000228.1:7019-19574 GCA_040901705.1 Pirellulales bacterium
CGCCGACCACGTTGAGATTGGCTTTGGCGGTCGGCGCCGAGGCCGACACGACTCCGGACTCGTTGAAAATAGCGCCGCCGTCGGCCTGCACTTCGGCGATGTCGACCGAGTTCGCCACGGCCGCGTTGTTTTCCAGACTTAGCGACGCCGCCGACAGCGTCGCTATTGCGCTGTCCATTCGCGCGCGATTGTAAAAAGCGCCGCCCTGGGCCGCCGATTTCGGTCCGATCGCTCCTACGCCGCCGCCGACCAGCGAAGAAACACTGTTTCCGTTGGCCGTGCCATCGCTGGCCGAAAATGTCGCCATCGCCTGGCCGCTTTCCGCGCGATTGTAGGCCGCGCCTCCGGCGGATGCCGCCGTCGCCGTCGCCGACGCAGTGGCCAGGTTTCCGCCGAGCGATACTCCCTGGAGCGTCACCGTCGCGCGGGCATTGCCGCTCGTCGCGCGGTTGTAGATCCCGCCGCCTTGCGCGCCCGCATCGGTCACTTGTTCGAGGTTTCCGGCGGTGGCGCGATTGCCGGATACCGAGCCGCCGATGATCGAAAGCGTGGCGATCGACGCGCCGCCATCGGCCGCGTTGCAGATGCCGCCGCCTTGGGCAAGCGACGATCCCAACATGAGATTCGTCACGCGATTGTTCGTTACGAACGACCCGTTGAGCGTGGCGGTGGCGGCCGTGGCGACGGAAAGATTCACGACGCCGCCGCCCGACTCGCTTGCCGAGTTGTTGGAGACGCTGCTGGCGGTGAGTTGCAGCGTTCCGCCCTGGTTGAGAATGCCGCCGGCGGACAATGCGAAATTGCCGCTGATCGTCGAGTTCGTGATGGTCAACGAACCGCTGACGTTGTTGATGACGCCGCCGCCGTATTTGGAACTGTTCTCGGTGATCGTAGACGAGTCGATCGCGAGCATCGCGCCCGGTGCGTTGGCGACGCCGCCGCCGGTGGTGTTGCCGAAGTTGTGCCGCACCAACACGTCGACTAGCGTCAGGTTACCCGCATTGAACACGCCGCCGCCGTTGGGTTCGATGCCGTCTTCGATCGATAGGCCGCGGATCTCGACGGTCGATCCTCCGTGAATTTGGAATATCCGATCGTCCCCGCTATTGCGAATGAACGTGGCGGCGCGACTCGCTCCGAGAATGCGCGTCGTGTGGCCGGGATTGGAAACGTCCAGGTCGCCGATGCTGCCGGCGTTTTCGCCTCGTCCGGAACG
The DNA here is from genome assembly GCA_040901705.1 of Pirellulales bacterium. Taxonomy (GTDB): domain Bacteria; phylum Planctomycetota; class Planctomycetia; order Pirellulales; family PLA5; genus PLA5. The sequence continues at coordinate 8,236 of JBBDYI010000228.1, forward strand.
CGTCAAGAAGTAGGTTCCCAAGGGCACGTGAATCGTTGCGTCGGCGTTGCCGGCGTTGGCGATCAAGATCGCTTCGCGGAGCGAGATATCGTCCAGACTGCGGTCGCCGTCGTCTTCGTCGGCGGTGATGGTCACGAAGATTTCCAGCGACGGAGCACCGGCCGGCGCTGGAGCGGCAGCGGCGAGCGGCGCGTCGGCTGCGGGCGCTTCAGCAATGGGAGAGTCCGGCGGGGGGGCAAAGAAGCTCGCAGCGCAGTTCGCCCCGAACGATCCGATCGGCGTGTTGGCCGGCGGCGGATCGCTCGGTCCTGCGGCGGCCAATTCGTCGAAGTCTGGATAAGCCGCCAGCATCGCCCGTGCTTCGAGTGGCTCGATCGCCAAAGCGTAGCGGCGAGTTAATCGGCGGCCCGAATGGCGACCCGAAAGGCGAAACATGGGCGCGCGGTCCGAGCGCAATTCCCGCCTGGGATCGCTCGCCGACGATGGTGGCGACCGATTTTTCATCGCTCGTTCCGCTTATCCCGCTCGTTCCGCCTCGCGGCTCACTCGCCGTGCCCGTCCACCCGCCGCCACGGCAATTGGCGAGCCGCCATCAAGACCACAATTGGCCGAAAACTTCGTGATTCTTCGTTGATTTCATTTTAGGCTGGCCGAAATTCAAGTGTCAAATTTGGCGCTGCTTTCCCGCGTTTTCGCAAGAAAAACGTCAACTTTTCGGCGATGAGCGGCGTGCCGGGTCGGACGGTGCGGGCCGACATGGCTGGCGGCGGACTGCCTGAATCGCACCGTGCCGCCGGCCAGCGAATTTGGCAGACTATTCAATGCTGATCCCAGAACTGTAGGAGGCGAATCCTTTCGCCGCGGGCACTGCCGAGCGATCCCTTCGGCGAAAGGATTCGCCTCCTACAGGTTTCAGTTTCGGGATCGTATCTTTATGAAACGTCGCAGCGTTGGCGAAGTTGCGTTGCGACACGACGCCGCGGCGAAAGCATGCGGCCGCAGAACATCGACAAGATTGAATGCGGACTCGCGCCGAGGGCCTATCTTTTATCTCGGCTGCTGTGGCCTGCCTTCGTGCCTGCCGCGCGGGCACCGCGAAAGGCGGCGTGCCAGTCACCTACGCTCCGGCAGCGGATGCCGCTCGGCGTCGGTCTTGAAGTATCCGTGCTGCAAGAACCGCAGCGTGTACTCGAGCGCCGTCGGATCGCGCTTGATCGACGCGTGCGTTACCGGCAACACGACGAAATCGCGCGCCCCGTCGAGCTTCGTCTCGTCCACGGCCAGCATATAATCGTCGTCGCCGTCGATCAAAGGATTGCGCACTTTTTCCGTCCCTTTCCCGCCGGCGAGGATGCCGAACTCGAACGGCGGCGTCGCCAGCTTCATGGCCAGCTTCTCCCACTCGGCGATCTCTTCGCCGGGCACGCCCCAGGCCGCGCTCACTACGGCGTCGCTCGCAAACCGCCGCGCGACCTGCGCCCCCTGGTTGGGCGGCGCGAGCATCACGAACCGCTTGAACCGCGGATCGAGCTTGCCATCCTTCGATTGCTTCTTCGCCTTCTTCTCGGCCTCGGCCAGATAGCGGCGAATCACCAGATTCCCCAAGCTGCAACCGACGAAGTTGATCTCATCCACGGTATCCAAGCCCTCGATCACGCTCGCCAGATGCTCGGCGTGCTTGCCGATCGACTCGCGTGTCGAAGCGTAGGTCATGCTCACGACGTGATACTTCCCTTCGTCGCGCAAATAATCGGTCACCGCCTGCATCGCGTCGCGGTTCCGCCACAGCCCATGCACGACGACAACGCATTTCCCTCGCGGCGGCTCGATTTTCTCTTCGCGTTTGATTTCCTCGAACCGCTTCTCGCACTGCTCGCGCGTTCCCCAGGCCCGTCGCACGTCCTGCGGATCGAGCAGCCGGTAATGATCGAAGACGACGTTGTGCTGAATCCGCCAACCCTGGTAGATCAGCACATCCGACATCAACTGGTTGCCGCCGGATGTCTTGAGCGGCAAGTTCAGCGGCGGCGCGTCGTCCTTCGATTCGGCCTTCTCGGCCGCTACGTCGTCGCCGCTTGCCTTTGGCGAATCGCCGAACAGCCGGGCGCAGCCAGTGGACGCAAGCGCCAAGAGGAAGACGTAAACGGCAAGCCATCGCCCATTCCAACCACGTCTTTGCGTCATGCTACGCCTCGACTTCGCGGTGCGATGCGGTTTCCGGCTCACTTCTGATGTGAGCAAACGGGTTAAAGCCTCGCGCGGCCTTTGGCCGCAACCAAAGCGGTCCGGCAAGTAGATTCCAAACACGGAGGCACGGAGACACGGAGGAGATGCAAACGTTGAATGATGAATGATAAGTGCTGAATGGCATTTCCAATCCTAAGGTCGCACAGCCGCTCGTTCATCACTCATCACTCAGCGATCATCTCTTTCCCTTATCCTCCGTGTCTTCGTGCCTCCGTGTTTTCAAGTCATGCATGAATCCTTCTCGGGATGCGAAGATTTAGACCGTTTGTAGCACGAATCTCGCGCCAACGCGCGCCGCTTCACTTCGGATAAATATACGCTTGCTCCCGCATTCTACCAGATTTCAGCCCATTGGCCGAAGCCAAATTCGGCCGATTCCCGCCAACACATTCGCGCACCGCTACTCCCTTCACACATCGCCTACCAGAATTGCGTGAACCTCAAGCGGCGGGAGATGGATCGTTGCGGTGTTGCCGTTTGTCTCGACACGCGGCGAAACATTGCCGGGTTCTACGCTCCACCGCGAGAATGGCAATCCGCGGACCGTGACTTGCATGTCGTGAATCGGCACCGACTCTTCGCGGAGCGGCACGTCCGTGCCGGGGAATCCGTGATCGGCCGTCGTGTTCACGTTGTTGAGCAGATGAATCACGAGTTGCCGTTTGCCCTCGAGCGTCGTCCGTTCGTAGAACGTCGTTTGCACGCACTTGGGCGCGGCGACGCGCACCGGCGGCCCGCCGCCCGCTGCCCATTCGACGGCCCGCGCCAGCAGCATCCGCTGATAGGGATACGCATAGCTGAACAGCGCTGCATCGACGCCGGCAGCGAAGTACGCCACGCGGCCTTCGCCGAATTGTCGCACGACCACGCCCGGCAAGTTCACGCCCGGCTGCGGCGTGCCCGTCGGTCCGTCGGGTATCAACCGCACGGCTACTTCCGTGGCATCCGCTGGCGGCGAAACGAGCACTTGCGGTCCCTTGAACCGCGCGGTCCCATTCGGGACGAGCGCTCGCAGCGCCGCGTCGTCGACCAATGCGTGTTGGCTCCAAGCGAGCGTGCCGGAACCTACCCGCTGCCGCCAATAATTCTCGTCGAGCGCAATGGCGAAGTTTGGGTCGATCTGGGTCTTCGCCGCCGCGTCCTCGGCGGTTTGCGGCCGCCCTCGATACGACACGCCGAACAAGTCGGCCAGCGCGAAATCTCGCCGCGGGCGGCCCAGCTCGTCGCACAAGCTGGTCTCGGTCGTCGCCACCAGAGAACCGCCGCCGCGGACGTACTCCCGCAGCGCCGCGACTTGCGCGTCCGACAGCGCCGCCGCGTTTGGCAGCACGACCACGCGAAACCGCCGCAGCGATTCGCTTGTCACGTCCCAATCGTTGATCAACATCGCCGGCAAATGTTCTTCCATCACCATCCGGTACGCCCCGAACACATGCGGCAGAAACCGCTCGGCGATGTCGCGATAGGCGTAGAACTGTCGGGTCTGCTCGCTCACCAGAATCGCCGCCCAGGCCAGCGGTGTCCCGCCGACGATCCACGGCTCGCGGCGCTTCGTTTCGGCAAACACCGGCGCGGCCCCATCGGCCCCGCCTGTCCAGCCGAGCGAATGGGCCGTCGTGCTGCCGTGGGCCAGCACCGTCATCGAACGCACCATCCGTTCGTGCGCCGGAAAGCTATCCGGGCTGTACGGATTGCCGCGCGACATCAAATACGGCTCGCAGCCGCACTTGCGATAGCCCGTCACCGCCGCCAGATACTCCGCTCCGAAGGCCGGCGCGACGCTCGATCCCAAATTCGTCTCGTCGAGCCACCATTCCTGCATCGGCAAGTCGATCAGCAGATTCATCCGCGTCGACATCACGCGCGGCGACGTAAGAAAATGCCCGTAGCGGCCGGCGTTCGTGCTCCACGTCATTACCGCCGCATCGGGTCGAATTCCTTTGAGCCGTTTTTGCAGCCGCCGGTAATGGTCTTCCAATTTCTCGCCACGCCACACGAGATATTCGCGATACGCGATGTTGTCGAGATCGATCGCGGCGGGCAGATCGCGGCTGCGCTCCTCGTGGCGCTCGTCGCGATACGCCTTGCGACACGCCGGGCAGTAACAGATCGGCGGATGGTAGTTGCCGTCGAACGAGTAGCCCTCGAAGCCGTAGTCCTCCATCAACTCGCCGCACAGCTCGATCAGATAGTCGCCCCACGGCCCCAGGTTGCAGCCCAGCCGCGTGCCCAAGTTGTCCTCGACCGGCTCGATCTTCAAGTGGGCGTCGGTCGCGTCCGCCGCGATCCGCCATTCGGGATGCGCCTTCATCGCTTCCACCGACGGAAACGGCGGCAGACCGAGCGACAGCTTCATGCCGTGCCGATGCGTCTCGTCGACGAACCGCTTGAGCAGCGCGTGCTCGGCGTCCTTGAGCTTCCCGCCGTCGCGCCGCAGCGGGTAATACGGCCACACCGCATTGCCATGCACCACCTGCACGCCAATCCGCGCCGCATCGGCAACCTGATCCGGCCCCAGAAACGACATCCGCGTCACACCGCGAACCCACTCGGGGATCGCCGCCGGCTCGAACTCAGGCGTTGCGCCGGCAGCGGCCTCGTCCACGGTCAGGCGATCGCCCATCGCAGTGCTCGGCGTCAATGCCGCGACCGCCAATGTCACTGTGCCCACCGTCGCCACGCTTGCCGCAAGAAATTCGCGGCGCGTGGCACTCACAATCCGCTGGCCGCGATGCTCGTTCATCGGTCTCGTACTCCATGCGCAAGAATGGGGGCAGAACCAGGCAAACATCTTACTGGTCTCGATCCCGCTGCGCAAGCAAATCCCGAACGTTCCTGCGCGGGTCGCTGTCGCCAGCCGTGGCCAAAGAAACACCGCCTCACAGCGCTAACTGCTTATCCCAGAACTGTAGGAGGCGAATCCTTTCGCCGAATGAATCGCTTGATAGTGCTTTCGGCGATAGGATTCGCCTCCTACAGAATCCAGTCTCGAAATAAGCACTTATTGTCGCAACAATAGTTGTCTGGACGACGAATTTGCGGTTGGCTATCTTAATGGCATGGTCAATCGCTCCACAGCCGCCGTCGCAGCACCGCCACGCAGCCCGTCGAAGCTTCGCGACGCGCCGAAGTCGTCACCGTCCGCGCCGGCGCTTCGATACGATTCCGCCGAGCAACAGGCGTACCTGAACCTCTGGCGAACTTACGACCGGCTGCGGGCGTTGGAGGACGCGCTGTTCGTGCGGTTCGACCTGACTGCCCAACAGTACAACATTTTGCGGCTGTTGCGAGCGGAGCGGCCAGGCGCGATTGCCACGTTGCGGCTCGCCGAGCGGTTGGTCTCGCGCGCGCCGGACATCACGCGGATGCTCGACAAACTGGAATCACGCGGCTGGATCGAACGCCACCGCGGCGAGCGCGACCGTCGCACCGTCCGCGTGGCCATCGCGCCGGCCGGCGTGACGTTGCTGCGGAGAATCGACAAGCCGCTGGCCGAATGCCATCGCCAACAACTTGGCCACCTCGCGGCGGGTGACCTCAAGCAACTCACGCAACTGCTGAAAAAAGCGCGGCAGCCACACGAACCGGACAACAGTAATTGGCGCTAACGCGTCGGACGGGAGCATGTCCATGATCGCACCACCCAGCGACTTGCCAATCGACGAAAACCCCCGCGTCGTCGTCATCGGCGGCGGACCGGCCGGCGCGACTGCGGCCACGCTTATTGCCCAGCGCGGCGTGCGCGTCGAACTGTTCGAGCGCGAAAAGTTTCCGCGGTTTCATATCGGCGAATCGTTCATTCCGCACACGTACTTTCCGCTCGAGCGGCTCGGCATGCTCGACAAGCTCAAGGGCAGCCGCTTCGTCAAGAAACGCAGCGTGCAGTTCGTCAACCAACACGGCAAGCCGTCCGAGCCGTTCTATTTTCTCGACCACAATCCGCACGAATCGTCGCAAACCTGGCAGGTGCTCCGCAGCGAGTTCGACCAGTTGATGCTCGACAACGCCCGCGAACACGGCGTCGTCGTCCACGAAGGCGCCCACGTTACGGAAGTCCTGTTCGACGGGACGCGTGCCCGCGGCATCCGCGTCAAAGGCGATGGCGGCCAAACGCGGGAAGTACACGCCGAGGTCGTCGTCGACGCCAGCGGCATGAGCACGGTGATCATGGACCGCCTCGGCCTGCGCGATTGGGACTCCGAACTTAAGAAAGCCGCCATCTGGACCTATTACGAAGACGCCTTCCGCGACGCGGGCAAGGACGAAGGGATGACCGTCGTCCTGCAAACCAAGGACCGCAAGGGGTGGTTCTGGTACATCCCGCTGCAAGACGACGTGGTGAGCGTCGGCGTCGTTGCAGGCTACGAGTACCTGCTCAAGGACCGCGGAACGAAAGACCACGAGGCGATCTTCGCCGCAGAGGTCGAGCGTTGCCCCGGACTCAAGCCGCGGCTGGATGGGGCCAAGCGGGTCGCCCCGTTCCGCGTGCTCAAGGAGTTTTCGTACAAAGCCCGGCAAGTGGCCGGCGACGGTTGGGTGCTCGTCGGCGACGCCTTCGGGTTTCTCGATCCGCTCTATTCGTCCGGCGTGCTGCTCGCGCTCAAGTCGGGCCAACTGGCCGCCGACGCCATCGTCGATGCGCTGGCCGCCGGCGACACGACGGGCGAGCAACTCGGCCACTGGCAAGCCGATTTCGTCCGCGGCATGGACCGCATGCGCCGACTGGTCGTCGCCTACTACGAAGGCTTCAGCTTCGGCCACTTCGTCAAACGCTTTCCGCACCTCAAGGGCTACATCACCGACCTGCTCGTCGGCGACCTATTCGACGAAAAAGTCGACGCGGTGTGGGAGCCGATGGAAGAGCTTCGCAAGGAAATGGCCGAGTCGGCGGGGTGACAGACTATCCACGAAGAAGTCGCTTGAGCTCGGCGCTGTAGGAGGCGAATCCTTTCGCCGAGGTGTCGGATTGCGGTTCGATCGGCGAAAGGATTCGCCTCCTACAGCAACAACTCGTGGCGGCTCTTTGTGGATTCTTCGCGGATCGAATCGCGGTGCGGACCGGCATCGGCGGTTAAGGATGCGCCGCCGTGCGATCGGCCGTCGCGGCGTCTGTGACGCTGGCGTCGCGATCGTCGTCGCGCGGACCTTGCACGGCGACGTTGACGAACAAGTAAAGGTTCGGTTCGCCGGGCTTGGACTCTTCGCCGTTGGTCATTCCACCGACGAGTATCGGTCGGTCCAGCGGCGCACGGATCATGGTCGACAACCGATGCACGCGCAGGCTGCGCCGTTCGATCATGGCCGCGATGCGCCGAGTGCCCAAATGCAGCGATTCTTTCGCGGCTTTCTTGTCGTCGGCGGGGTCGTCGACGGGATCGCGCAGGCAAACGCGACTTCGGACGTCGAGAATGACCGCGTCGCCCGACGTCGAGACGCGCGGCGTCACCTGCAATACGGCGCCTTCCTGCACCAAGCTATGCACGGGTCGAAAAAGCACGCTGGTTTCGTCGCCGACCACAGGAATGAACCCGGTCACGACGATCGACTGTCGGCCCGACGCGGTATGCACGGTCTGGCCGTCGAAGCAGGTAATCGCCGACCGATAGCCCGCCCGCGCCTCGTCGTCTTTCTGCAACGCAGCAACGTGCTTGTCGAACGCCGCCGCATCGACGAGGCCGAAGGCGTGTTTCGCATCGCGGATTTTTCCTTCCGCCGCATCGTCGGCAACAAGCTCGGCCAGCTTGGCGTCGCTAAGCCACAGCCAATAACTGCGGACGGACACCGTGCGCTTCGCATCGCGATTCTTGCGCAGCGCGGCGACGAAATCCGCGATCTGGTCGTGCGTTTCGCCGTCGGTCGAGATGACCAGCGAACTGCCCAACTGCGTGATCGTGTGGTCGCCGCCCACGACGGACCAACTCATCGGCGCGATCGCCGCTTGGATGGCTTCGATCAGTTCATCGATAGCCATCTGCGAATCGATCTCCGCGCCCTCAGGTATGTTGAAGCCGGCGCCGCCACCGCCGTATGCGTCATCGTCGTTGTTCTTGTCTTCGCCGACGGCCGGCAAGATCAACTTGCCCGTGCGGGTCAAATCGCTGTCGTAGTTGGCCGGATGCGACGGCGGCGTGGCGAACAAATCGCCGACCTCGTAGATGCGCACCGAAGTGGTCTTGCCGTCGCCATCCTGGCGCGACCCGCGGATCGTGCGAATGCCCGCGCTTGCGTGGTGAAGGCGTTCGAGACGATCCAGTTGACTCTTCAACTCGGCGATCTGCCGTTCGACATTTTCGTCCGCCGTGCTCTGGGCGTTTGCCGCCCACGCGGTAAGGGCGATGCCAAGCGATGCCAGGAATACGCGTCGAATCTGCATGGAACTCGCCCTCCGTCGGAATACAATTCGTGCGAACGCGAACATGGACACGCGCCGAAGAAATCGACGAACCGCGCCGCATATCAAGAATTCAGTGTCGAGAACGCATCGCTCGCGTGCCGATTCATCACGGTCGCGAACCGCGCGGCGGATTCGGACGTTGCCCGTTATTCGGTCCATTGCCGCCCTGCGGATTGACTCCCTGTCGCCCCGGCGTGATCGGCACGATCTTGCCCCCTACCTCGCGGAGGCCGCGTCGCCGCAGCGCTTCTTCCTTCGCCCGCTCGGCGTCGGTCGCGTCGGCGCGGGGCAGGCGGCGGTCGATGCGGCCGCGGTTGTTCGCGCCGTCGCCGTTGTCGGAGTTACCGCGCCGACCAACCTGCGGCGGCGGCACGGGCACGACCACCGGTTGCGCGTTCTCGGCCACTTCGATCGCCGCCGCCAACAGATCGCGGGCGTATTGCTCGGCGGCTTCGGTGGCCACGTCGGTTCCGTTGCGCTGCACGTCGGGCCGCTGCATGTTGGCCAGCGCATCGCGAACCAACTCGCGGCGATTGCTCGCCGTCTTGAGCACTTCGCCGTCGACCAACTTGTCGATCGCCACCTTCGCCTTGGTCCACTCGGCGTCGTCGAGCGCCTGATCGCGATTCGCGTCGAACCGCGGGAACAACCGCTTGGCCACATCGGCGACCTTCTGCCGCGCGGCGGCCGCGCGGCGCTCGGCAAGCGTTCCGCCGGCATTCTTTGGGCCAGCATTCTTCGGACCGGGATTCTTTGGCCCAGCATTCGTCGCATCGGCGTTCTTGGCATCGGCGTCCGTCGGATTCTCGGCTGCGTCCGCGTCGGGCCGCTCGATCGCCGGCTTGTCGCGCGTCGCATCGTCGCCGCCGCGATCCGCCCCCGCACCTTCCGGCGGCGCGGCAACCGCGTATCCGCAAGTCGCCCAACACAACGTCACCACCGCTGTTATCACCGTCAACGTAGCAAAAAAAGATCGCATAGCGTAATTCCTCGTTGGATTGCCGATTGGCGTTCGCATGGCCCACTTGCACAGGTGGCCGAAAAGAATTCAATGGAATTGGAACGTTCGATCGGCACACTCGGTCGCACGCCCATCGGACACCCCTCGATAGTATAGTCGCCAGCTACCCAACTCGCAAATCGCCGCCACCTGCGTTCGAGAATAAGGTGCCGAACAGCGGAAGATCGATGGGAACTTCTACGCGCGAAACCGTAACCGCTGTCGCAACTACATAACCTACGACGATTACTCCGCCGCAGTCCGCCCCGCCGCCAATCGCCCTGCCACTTCGATCGCCTCGATCATGCTTCGGTAATCCGCCGTCCCGCGCCAGGCGAGGTCGAATGCCGTTCCATGCGCCACGCTCGTCCGCACGATCGGCAACCCCAGCGTGATGTTCACCGCGTGGTGCATACCCAACAGCTTCAGCGCGATGTGCCCTTGGTCGTGATACATCGCCACCACGGCGTCGAATTCGCCGTCGCGGGCGCGGACCATCAGCGTATCCGTCGGCAGCGGCCCGACCAGCGGCAGCCCTTCCGCCAATCCCCGCGCCACGGCCGGCGCGATCATCCGCTGCTCCTCGTCGCCGAACAATCCCTCTTCGCCGGCGTGCGGATTGAGCGCACAAACGCCGATCGTCGGCCGCACGCCGTTGAGCCGCGTCATCATCGTGTCGACCAGCCGCGCCTTCGCCAGAATCGCGTCCTCGGACAACTCGTCGAACACATTGCGTAGCGCCGTATGCAGCGTCACATGCACGACGCCCAGCCCGCGCGACCGCGACGCGAACGCCGCTGGACCCAGATACAACATCATCGCCACGTCGGCCACGCCGCAATGCTCGGCCAGCAGTTCCGTATGCCCCGGATAATGATGCCCGGCTTCCCATAGCGCCGCCTTGTTGAGCGGCGCGGTCACGATTCCATCCACGCGACCGGCAAGCGCCGCATCGGCCGCCGCCACTAGCGCATCATAAGCCGCCTGTCCGCCGCGAGCGTCGATCTGTCGCGGCACGGCACAGAGCGCGTCGTCTGTTCCGGTGGGTACGCAACAAATCACGTCCGCCGTCGAATGTGCATCCTCCGGCCCGGCGATTTCGACCACCCGCGCTGCTGACCTCACGGCAACAACCGCCCGCCGCAACAACTCCGGATGCCCAAACACCACCGGCCGGCAAACCGCATGCACGCGCGCGTCGCCCCACGCGGCGACGATCACCTCCGGCCCAACCCCGGTTGGATCGCCCATCGTCACGGCCAACAGTGGCAAGCTTCGAGAGTCAGGCATCGGCATTCCAAGTTCAACGCGCAAGTTTCGCCGGCGGCTTTTTCATCGCTACGCGGCGCGGCTTTCAACTGCCAAAACGCTCGGCAGTCGGCTACGGCAGTCGCCTTCCGCAGCACCCGCGCCAAAAGCCGCGCGTTTCACGTGAAACGCGCTCCGTTTCACGTGAAACGCGCGCTGTTTCGATCCCGCGCCGTCACGCACTGGCCTGAATCAAGGCTTGACAACAAGGTGGCCGAAAACAGCGCTTGACACGCCGCGCCGACAAAAGTTCAGCCCACGGATCGCAAGCCGCACGCACTCCGGCTGCTCCCACTCCTCTCCCCAGCCCCCAAACCCCCAGCCTCCAGCCCCCGTTCAAAGCACTGGCCCCACGACCCAAGGCAGGAACTCTTCATCCCCAACGCCAAG
>JBBDYI010000229.1:0-19467 GCA_040901705.1 Pirellulales bacterium
TCACTGCCGCGCTCCGCGCCGACGATGAAGAGCCAACGATCGAATTCAACCGCGACATCCGCCCGATCCTTTCTGAAAATTGCTTCGCCTGTCACGGACCCGATCCCGCCAAGCGCGAATCCGGCCTGCGGTTCGACGTCGAAGACGACAGCAAGCGCGAGCTCGATAGCGGCGATCGAGCGATCGTCCCCGGCGATCCACAGGCCAGCGCCTTGCTTGCCCGCGTCACCAGCGACGACGAAGACGTGCGGATGCCGCCGCTGGAAACGGAGAAGCGTCTCACGGAGCAACAGATCGATCTCCTCCGCCGCTGGATCGCCGACGGTGCGCCGTGGCAAGGTCATTGGGCGTACCAACCGATCCGCCGCCCGCCGCTCGCCGAGGTCTCCCTCGCCGAAGTTCCACCGGGCGAAGAACCGCTCGGCGCGATCGACACCTACATCCTTGCCCGCCTGGAGCGCGAGAAACTCGAACCGTCGCCCACTGCCGACCGCGTCACGCTGCTGCGGCGGCTCTCTTTCGATCTCGTCGGCTTGCCGCCCACGCCGGCCGAGGTCGACGCCTTCGTCGCCGACGAAAGTCCCGACGCCGTCGAACGGGCGATCGACCGCTTGCTCGCCGCGCCGCAATATGGCGAGCACATGGCGGTCTACTGGCTCGATCTGGTCCGTTACGCTGACTCGTGCGGCTATCACAGCGACAACGACCAGCCGATCTCGCCCTATCGCGACTACGTCATCGCGGCCTTCAACGCCAATATGCCGTTCGACCAGTTCACCCGCGAGCAGCTTGCCGGCGACCTGCTGCCAAGCGCCACGCTCGCCCAGCGCGTGGCGACCGGCTACAACCGGCTCAACAAGACGACCGAAGAAGGCGGGGCGCAAGCGGCCGAGTACATCGAAAAGTACGCCGCCGACCGCGTCCGCACGACGGCTGGCGTCTGGCTCGCCCAAACGCTCGGCTGCGCGGAATGCCACGATCATAAGTACGATCCGATCAGTACCCGCGACTTCTACAGCTTCGCCGCGTTCTTCGCCGACGTGAAAGAGACCGGCACGTACTTGGGCGGTCGCCGCGAGCCGGAAATCCCCGTCCCCACGCCGATCGAGCAACAACGCCTCGACGACCTGCAAGCGCAGATCGCAGCGATCGATGGCCGGCTGGAATCCGCCACGCCCGACGACCTAAAAACCAACGGCGAGACGGCCGCATCACTAAAGCAACGGCGCAATCGACTCGCAGCCGAACGAACGAAGATCGAAAAGCAACTCAACCGCACGATGGTCACGGTCTCGGTCCCGCCGCGCGAAATGCGCGTGCTTCCCCGCGGCAACTGGCAGGATCGCAGCGGTCCCGTCGTGTCGTCGGCCTTGCCCGAATCGTTGGCGAAGTTTGCGCTACCCAACACATCTTCGTTGCCGCCGCGGGAATCCGACCGCCTCTCGCGCCTCGACCTGGCCAACTGGATTGTCGCCGCGGACAATCCGCTTCCGGCCCGCGTGTTGGCCAACCGGCTTTGGAAAATGTTCCACGGCGTCGGTCTCTCCAAACGGCTCGACGACTTCGGCGTTCAAGGCGAGTGGCCCACCCATCCCAAGCTGCTCGATTGTCTCGCCGCCGAACTGCTCGACAGCCATTGGGATGTCAAGCACGTCGTCCGCAAGATCGTCTCGTCGCGCACGTATCGCCAGTCGTCGGTCCCAACGCAGCAGATGCTCGAACGCGACCCGCTCAATCGACTCGTGGCCCGCCAAGGCCGTTGGCGGCTCGAAGCCGAGGTGGTTCGCGACAACGCGCTCGCCGTATCGGGACTCCTTTCGTTCCGCATCGGCGGGCGTAGCGTCAAGCCGTATCAACCGGCCGGCTACTGGCAACATCTCAACTTCCCCCAGCGCACATGGAAAGCCGACGTCGGCGAAAACCAATACCGCCGCGGCCTGTACACACACTGGCAGCGCACGTACCTACATCCCAGTCTGCTCGCCCTCGACGCCACGCCCCGCGAGGAATGCACGGCGGAGCGGCCCACGTCGAACACGCCCAAGGCGGCGCTCGCCCTGCTCAACGACCCGACTTACGTCGAAGCCGCCCGTGCGCTGGCCGTGCGCGTGCTCCGCGAAACGGCCGACAACGATGCGGCCACGACCGATTCGAACCGCATCCGCTACGTCTGGCGCGAAGTCCTCTCGCGGCGGCCCACCGATGCCGAAACCCAAGTCGTCCAACACCTGCTCGCCGACCACGCGGCCTATTTCCGCGCCAATCCGGCCGCCGCAGCAAAACTCATCGCCACCGGCCAATCCGCCGCCCCCGCCGATCTTCCGCCCACCGATCTTGCCGCCTGGACCAGCGTCGCCCGCACACTGCTAAACCTCCAAGAAGCAACGACACGAAACTGACTGCTTGTCTCGAAATTGAAATCTGTAGGAGGCGAATCCTTTCGCCGAAAGCTCTGTCGAGCGATTCCTTCGGCGAGAGGATTCGCCTCCTGCAGTTCTGGGAAGGCACTAACCCCGCGTCAATACCGAGTCCGCCCCAACATGCCGTCGCCATGCCGCCCGCTCCACTCCCACCACTCCGCATTGGCGACATCGCCCTCGACTTTCCCGTCGTTCAGGCGGCGCTCTCCGGCTATAGCGACGCCGCGATGCGAGTGATCGCCCGGCGGCTCGGTGCGTCGTATTCGATTTGCGAAGTCTTGCTCGATCAGTTCGTGCTGGCCGTCAAAGATCGCCTGCGAAACAAACACTTCATGCACGTCGCCGACGAGGAGCATCCCGTCGGCGGTCAACTGATGGGCGCAAACCCAGAGGACTTCGGTCCGGCCGCCCAGCGCCTCGTTCGCGCCGGCTTCGACGTCGTCGATATCAACTTCGGCTGCCCCGTGAAAAAAGTGCTCGGTCGCTGCCGCGGCGGATTTCACCTCAGCCAGCCCGCCGTGGCGCTCGAAATCGTCCGCCGCGTCCGCGACGCCGTGCCGCCACACGTGCCGGTTACGGTCAAGATGCGCCGCGGCATCGACGACAGCGCCGAAAGCCGCGATCGGTTCTACGCCATCTTCGACGGCGCTTGGGCCGCCGGCGTCGCGGCCATCACCGTCCACGGTCGCACGGTGATGCAGCGCTACGATGGTCCGAGCAAGTGGCAATTCCTCGCCGAAGTCAAACGTCACGCCGGCAATCGGACCGTCCTCGGCAGTGGCGACCTATTCACTGCGGCAGACTGCCTGGCCATGATCCAAACAACGGGCGTCGACGGCGTCACGGTCGCTCGCGGCGCGATCGGCAATCCGTGGATCTTTCGCGAAGCCCGCGCCCTGGCCGCCGGCGATCCACTCCCCGCCCCGCCGTCGCTGCACGAGCAGCGCGCGGTCATCGCCGAACATTACCGGCTGGCCGAAGACCTCTACGGCCCGGCCCGTTGCGGCCAACAGATGCGCAAGTTCGGCATCAAGTATTCGCAGCTTCACCCCGCAGCCGAAGCGGTCCGCGCAGCGTTCGTCCGCATCCACCGCAGCGAAGAAATCCACGCGGTCCTCGCCCAATGGTACAGCGAAGACCTCCCCGGTCGCCGCCCAGCGCCACAACCCGACCCCAAGCTCGACTGCACCGACGCCGCATAGTCTTCGTAGGGTGCTCTGTGAGCACCTTACTCGGGCGCATCTTCGCGACGGGCGCCAACAACTCCATCCACGCGAGCCGAATGCGGCGCCAGGTGCTCGCAGAGCACCCTACGAAGACTATGAAAGTTCGCGCCTCATCCCGCTCCAGCCACGTCGCGGACGAGCAACCGCTCGAGCGCCAACCGCGCCCGTCCCGCCGCCGAACTCTGACCCTTGAGCGCCAAATCGGTCTCTAGCAAAACCTGGTACAACGCCGCTGCCCGTTGCCGGCCGATCTTTTTTAGCTGCTGCTCGGCCTTGCCCACGACGAAGCTCTTGAAGCCGGCCTGTTCGAGCGCCTCGCGTAGATTCGCCCGGCGACCGGCCCGTTCGGCATGCTGGATGTATCGCGTGGCCGCGGCAAATCGCCGCAGCGTGGCCGAAATCTGCGCCAGAATCGCGATCGGGTGCTCGCCGGCGGTCAGCAATCGGTCGAGTTGCTCGAGCGCCGCCTTTGCGTCGCCGCCGGCGGCCAGGTCGAGCATCTCCCACGCCGTCTTGGCCCGCCACGAACCGACGTGCTGCTGCACTAGCTCCACGCCGATCGTTGCGCCCGCTCCCGCGATCAACGCCAACGTCGCCACCTGTTGATCGAGCAGACCCAACTCCGGACCGACCATCTCGACCATCGCCTCGGCCGCCGCGGCGTCGAGTACCGCCCCATGCACCTTCTTCGCCCGCTCCACCAAGAACTTCGCGATCCGCCCCGCGGTCGGCGATTTGCAATCGATCTGCAATCCCGCCTGGTCGATCGCCTTGTACAGCCGCGTGTTGCTCGCCCAAGTCTTAGGGCACAACAGCAACACGCCCGACGTCCGCGGCCGCGCGACGTAATCCTCCAACTGCCCGCGAAACCGCGATACGAATTCGTCGGCGTTGTCCACGATCACCAGCCGCTGCGAGGAGCCGAACATCGCCACGGTCGAAAGCTCGTCGAACACGGTGCGATACTCGGCCGAGCTTCCGTCGAATCGGCCCAGCGAAAACTCCGCGTCCTCCGTCCCCAACACCCGCTCGGCGATCGCCTCGCAAACCAACCGTCGCAGAAACAAGTCGTCGCCAAACGCCACGCATATCGCCGCGTCCGGATGCTTCGCCGGAGCCTTGAGAAAGTCGATCGCGTGCAGCGCCTGAGCCATGAAGCTTTACACCATTCGCCGTCGGACGACGATTCAAGTAAGTGCTTATCCCAGAACTGTAGGAGGCGAATCCTTTCGCCGAAAGAATCGCTTGACAGTGCTTTCGCCGAAAGGATTCGCCTCCTACAGATTTCGGTTTCGGGATAAGCACTAAATAAAAAACGCTAGGCCTTTCGCATATCGACGAACCGTTTGCCCTTGCCGTCGAAGCGAGGGAGCGTGCCCTGCGGGACGAGCGTTGTTTCGACGCGGAGGCCGAGCCGCAGCCGCAATTCTT
This sequence comes from Pirellulales bacterium, assembly GCA_040901705.1. GTDB lineage: Bacteria > Planctomycetota > Planctomycetia > Pirellulales > PLA5 > PLA5. The sequence continues at coordinate 5,078 of JBBDYI010000229.1, forward strand.
CTTCGATTCGCTGCGGTTTTCCCAGCCGGTCCTCGATTTCGACTTGCAAGCGATCGAGTTCGCCGTGCCGCGTGACGGTCACGCGATACTCGATGACTTCCGGAAAGCCGCGGACGATTTGATCGATCGAACTGGGAAACACGTTCACGCCGCGAACGGTGACCATGTCGTCGGCCCGACCGAGCACGCCGCCGTCGAGAAACACGAACCGCCGGCTATGCCCGTCGCCGCCATCGACACCGCGCCACGACGGCCGCACGAGATCGCCGGTCCGATAGCGAATCACCGGCGCGCCGGGTCGTCCGAGCGACGTGAGAATCAAGTGCGACAACTGTCCTTCGTCGGCCGGCTCGCCCGTGTCGACCGAAACGAACTCGGCGATGAATTCGCTTTCGAGTATGAACAACCCCTGGCCGCCGCGGTCACCATATCCCCACGGTCCGACTTCGGTCGCGCCGGCGTGGTCGATTACCGTGGCGTTCCAATCGTTTTCGATCCGCGCGCGGACATTCGGCAATGACCCGCCCGGTTCGCCGGCCACGATGACGCTCCGAATGCCCAGCGACCGCGGATTAAGGCTATGTTTCCGCGCCACTTCGGCCATGTGCAGCGCATAGCTGGGCGTGCAGAGCAGCACCGTCGCGCCGCTGGAGCGGATCATCTCCAGCCGCGCCAGCGTCGCCAAACCGCCCGTTGGCACGACCATGCAACCGCGGGCCGCCGCCGCGTCGTTGGCGCTCCAAAAGCCGATAAATGGGCCGAACGAAAACGCCAACAGCACGCCGTCGCCGGCCCGCACGTCGGCCGCATCGAACACGTACTGCCAACATTCGATCCACCACTGCCAGTCTTCCGCAGTGTCGAGGACGACGACCGGGCGGCCGCTGGTGCCCGACGTTTGATGCAGCCGGGCGTATCGTTCCCGCGGCCAGGTGAGGTTGCCGGCGAACGCCGACGACGCGCGACCGGTCAACTCCTCCTTGTACGTCATCGGCCAGGCGACGAGGTCTTCGAGCGAGGCGAGCGGCCGCAGCGTTTTGGCGAGCTTTTCCGCATAGAAACGGTTCTCGGCCACCACGCGGTCGACCAGCGCGTTGAACCGCCGCAACTGGTGGGCGGCAAGCGCATCGGCGCTCAGCGATTCCATGCGGCGGCGGGTCGGTGCGTCGTGCCGGATCATGCCGGCCATGATACGCCCCACGCGCGGGGCCAGAAAGGGGCGCGGCCGCCGACCTCGCGCGCAGGTCGCTGCCCTTCATCCTATCCGCCCATGCCGGTTACAATGTCGCCTGCCGCTCGCCGCGTCCGCGCGGCGACGTTCCCTCCTCTCGCATCCCACCTGGGGCGAATCCGCATGTCCGCAACCGAGTCTCCCGCTCCGCGCAAATCGTCGCTGCTCGTCATTTTTCTGGCCGTATTCATCGACTTGCTCGGCTTCGGCATGGTGCTGCCGCTGTTGCCGCTGTACGGCAATGAGTTCGGAGCCGTGCTTGGCATCGAACCCGACAACCCGCAAATGGGGTTGTTGCTCGGCGCGTTGATGGCGAGTTTCTCGGCGATGCAGTTTCTGTTCGCGCCGCTGTGGGGCAGATTATCGGACCGTATCGGCCGCCGACCGGTGCTGCTCGTTGGCTTGGCGGGTTCGGCGGTGTGTTACACGCTGTTCGGGCTGGCCACGGTGTGGAAGAGCGTCGTGTGGTTGTTCGTCGCGCGGATCGGCGCGGGCGTGGCCGGCGCGACGATCTCGACGGCACACGCCTATATCGCGGACGTGACGACCAAGGAAACTCGCGCCAAAGGGATGGCGCTCGTCGGCGCGGCGTTCGGACTCGGCTTCACGTTCGGCCCACTGCTGGGCTACTTCGCGCTGGAGGGAAACGCCGCCGCGCCGGGACCGGGGCCGGGCTACGCCGCTGCGGTGCTATCGGCTTCGGCCTTCTTGTTGGCGCTGTTCAAACTGCCCGAATCGCTCCGGCCGGGTCAAATGCCGCACGGCCGGCGGGGCTGGTTCAATCTTGCTTCGCTGCGCGAGGCGCTTGCCGTGCCGTCGCTCGCGGCGCTGTTGGTAACGACGTTTCTGTGCGTGTTCGCGTTCGCGAATTTCGAATCGACGCTGTCGCTGCTCGTCAAAGACGAACACGGCGCGTTCGCCTACAGCTTTCGCGACGTGCTGCTGGTCTTCGCGTTCGTCGGCTTCGTGCTGACGCTGGCCCAAGGATTTCTCGTGCGGCGGTTGGCGGGACGGCTTTCCGAAGGCACGATGGCCACCACGGGCGCGATCGCGGAAATCGGCGGATTCGCATGGCTGGCGTCTTCGCTCTCCAACGCGTCGCTGACGTCGTTGCTTTGCGCGTTGACCGTCATCGTCACCGGCTTCGCGTTCATCACACCGTCGCTCAACGCGCTCATCTCGCGGCGCAGCGATCCGACGCGGCAGGGCGGCATTCTTGGATTGGCGCAAAGCGTCAGCTCGCTGGCCCGAATCTGTGGGCCGATGGCCGGCCTGCCACTTTACAAGTCGTCCGACCTGGCCTACCGGCTGGGCCTCGCACGCGGCTCGACGCCGTTCTGGTTCGCGGCGGCGCTGATGTGCTTTGGAATTGTGCTGATCGCCGTTTCCGCGCGGGGCGGCAGCGATTTCGGCTGACCGATGTCGCGCCATGCGGTGCCGGACCCGCGTCGCCGATCGTCGAGCGGCGGTCAAGAACTGAACGACGCCACCGCCTTGTCGGAGATATCCTTGCGGCACCACGCCCCGTCCCAGCGGATGCATTTGACCGCCGTGTACGCCTGTCGCTTGGCGGCGGAAATCGTCGTGCCCACGGCCGTTACGCCCAGCACGCGGCCGCCATTGGCCACGATCTGCCCGTCCATAGTCGCCGTTCCGGCGTGAAACACTTTCACGTCGGGCAGCTTGGCCGCTTCGTCCAACCCGCGAATCGGCTGGCCCCGCTTGTAAGCGCCAGGATAACCGTCGCTGGCCATCACCACGCACACCGCCGGCCGCGGATCCCACGTGGGCGGATCGATCTCTTCCAGGCGGCCGTCGACCGTGGCTTCGAGCAGGTCGAGCAGGTCACTATCGAGCCGCATCAATAGCGGCTGACACTCCGGGTCGCCGAACCGCACGTTGTATTCGAGCACCTTCGGCCCTTGGTTCGTCATCATCAGCCCGGCGTACAGCACGCCGCGAAACGGCCGCCGCGCACGCTTCATGGCATGAACCGTCGGCACGAGCACCTGCTCCTCGATGATCCGCATCGTCCGCTCGTCGACGAGTGGCGCGGGGCAATAGGCGCCCATGCCGCCGGTGTTCGGACCTTCGTCGCCGTCGAACGCCCGCTTATGATCCTGGCAAGGCGGCAACGTCACGATCGTCCGGCCGTCGGTGATCGCCAGCACGCTGACTTCTTCGCCGTCGAGCCGCTCCTCGACGACGATTTGACTGGCGGCCGCGCCGAATTCCTTGCTTGCGGCGATCCGCTCTACGGCCGCCACCGCTTCGGCCCGCTTGCCGCAGACGAACACGCCCTTGCCGGCGGCCAGTCCGTCGACCTTCACCACGACCGGCACGTCCTCGCGGCTCATCAAGTATCGAGCCGCCGACGCAGCGTTGCGGAACACCTGATAGTCGGCGGTCGGCACGTCGGCCTGGCGGAGCAGGTTCTTGCAAAACACTTTGCTGGCTTCGAGTTCGGCGGCGAGTTTCGACGGTCCGAACGCCCGCAGCCGCGCCGCGGCGAACGCATCGACGATGCCGGCGGCCAGCGGCGCTTCGGGTCCGACGACGGTCAGGCCGACGTCATTCTGCTGGGCGAACTTGATCATTTTGGCGACGTCGGTCGCAGCGATGTCGACGTTTTCCGCGTCGACGGCCGTGCCGGCGTTGCCGGGCGCGACAAACACGCGGTCCGCTCGCGGACTTTTCGCCAATTTCCAAGCCAGGGCATGCTCGCGCCCCCCGTTACCAACGATCAAGATGTTCATGTCAACGGCCCAAACGGTGCGGCGTGCTAAGGAACCTATCCCAAAACTGGCATCTGTAGGAGGCGAATCCTTTCGCCGAAGGAATCGCTCGACAACGGCCGCGGCGAAAGGATTCGCCTCCTACAGTTTTGGGATAGGCACTAAGTGGTGAAGCGAGCGCGGACGACCCAGCTATTTCAACGTTCCAGCGGGTGACGGCAGAGTACGTGGCTGCACGGAAAAGGCGATCCATCCGGCACCCGTGCGGCAAATCGGACTGCCCGTTCGGTGTCGCGCTTCCCGATTGTACGCGTTGGTTGGCGGGTTCAAAAGTGTGACGACCCAGGATTGACCGGCTCTCGCGGGGAAAACGCAGGTTCGATGCGCTCTTGCCCAACCGCGTGTACGCCGGTCACACAATGATCATTCCCGCCGGTTGCGGGCGTCCCGGCGATGCTTGCACACGATATTGCGCCGCGTCGGTCCGTTGTCGCAAAATAGCCGCAAACTCTTGCCAAACTTCCTAGTTTAGATAGATTCACGCTCGACTTGCATTTTCCTTCCTGGTGACACGGGAACTTTTCCGAGCAGTCGAGGCGACGATAGGGATATCCGACACACCTTTGCCTGGGGTGGTTGGGGCGCGTTAGGGACAACGCAGCCGCGCCGACGTGGCGCTGCGGTGGCCTTTGACGCAGCGGGCCGCGTGCGACCTGCATTGCCCTCGGTTCGTCGTGCCTGCGGGCATCTTCGGGCCGCCGCCTGTCCGCAGTGCTCTGGTTGCGAATATCTCTCTCGCCGGTCCCGGACTTGGGCCGTTCCCGGAATCGAATTCCGTTTGCAGGGAGGATTTTTGCATGCGTGCCAAGCCGCGTATTGGTCTCAACGCCGACTATCGGCCCGCCACGAAGGACGGCCCGGCGTACACATTTCTGTCCGCGGGGTATTACAACGCCCTGATCCACTGCGGCGCGGTGCCGGTGATCGTGCCGCCGCTGGTCGACGACGCCGATATCGAGCGCGTTCTCGATGGCTTGGAAGGCTTCGTGCTGGTCGGCGGGGCCGATCTCGATCCGCAGAACGACGGCTTCATGCGTCCGCCGTCGGTCCGTCCGATGGATCAGCGCCGCGAACGCTTTGACCGCCGGTTGATGGAACGGATCGCTCAGCGGCGCATGCCCGTGTTCGGCATCGGCGTCGGCATGCAGTTGATCAATATCTCCCTGGGCGGCAATCTGCACTACCACATTCCCGAAGACCTGCCCAAGGCGCTGCCGCACAAGGATCCGATCGATCCAGGCCACCGCCACGCCCTCGAGGTCGTGCCGGGCACGCTGATGGAGCGGATCTACGGCGACGGCGAAATCCGCGTCAACAGTTGCCACCACATGGCGATCGACGAACTGGCGCCGGGCTTTGCGATCACCGCCCGCTCGCCCGACGGCGTCGTCGAAGCGATCGAAAGCACGACCAGCGATTGGTTCGCCGTCGGCACGCAGTTCCATCCGGAGTCGGATTCCGCATCGGCGCTCGATATGCGGATTTTCGAGGAGTTCATTTGCGCGATCACCGGCGAACAGCCGGTCGCGAAACTCGTGGCCTAACCGCCACGCGAGGATCGTCGCGATGGGCGTCGCGGATCGCGGACGGATTCGCATCCGCGACGCCGGTATTGAATCGACGTCGTTCGCGTAACCACAGAGCACACGGAGGGGGAGCACGGAGGAACCTAGCGCGGCCTTGGGCCGCAACCAAAACGGTCCGGCTAGCAAATCCGAAACACGGAGGCACGGAGACACGGAGAAGACCAATAGGAGAATGCAAAAGGCAAAATGAAGAATGAAGAATGAAGAATGCAAAACGGCGCACGGCCCCGTATTGGTCTTTCATTCTTCATTTTGCTTTTTGCATTTCCTCCGTGTCTCCGTGCCTCCGTGTTTTCAAGTCATGCATGAATCCTTCTCACGACGCGGAGATTTGGAGCGTTAGTAGCACAGAGAAGTGAGGGGTGATATGTGATGATCGACGCGCGACCCGCCGCACTCCGGTCAATACCTAACTCATCGTTCCTCGCTCATCAATCATCACTCATCATTTCCGCGTGCCATCGTTTTTGCCGTGAGCCATCCAACCCCCAATACGCCGGCTGAACATCCCGCGTCGCTGCCCGTTTGGGCGCGCTCGGGCGACGTGCCGCAGCGTTCGGTGCTAGGCGTGGTCATTTCGTCCGGATGCCGGCGCGTGTCGGCGGCGTTGGTCTCGGTGCTCGGTCGGGGGCTGGAATGCCGGCCGCACGTGGTCGGACATCTCGTCGAACCGCTCGGCGGAGAAGTCGAGTCGCTGTACCGCAACATTTGCAACGGTCGCGAAACCCATCCCGGCGCACCGTCGACGCTGGCCAATCACCTGGCCGCCGCCGCGGCGAACGTCGTGCAGCGGCTGGCGTCGCGCAGCGGCGACGCCGCCGATCGGGCGTTGGCCATCGGCGTGTACGACCCCGGCCTGTGGGACTTGACCACCGGTCGCCGCGCGTATGCCGGTCTTTGCGACGCCGCGCAACTGGCCGACACGACCGGCTATCCGGTAATCGAGGGATTTGCCTCCCGCGATCTCGCCCAGGGCGGCCTCGGCGGACCGTTGCTCGGCTTGCCGATCTGGATGCTGATGCGGCGCAGCGATCGCGCCGCGGCGTTTCTCGACATCGGTCGCACGGTGCGACTGACCTACGTCCCGCAGTTCGAGGCCCGCGCGGCGAACCGCGTGCTCTCGTTCGATGTCGGTCCCGGCACGAGCCTGCTCGACCGCCTGGCCGAACAACTGACCTACGGCGAGCACACGTTCGACCCCGGCGGAAAGTTGGCCGTCCAGGGCCGGCAGATTCCCGATCTGGTCGAGCACTGGCTCAAAGACCCGTACTTCGAACGCCCGTTGCCGCGCTGGCACCCGCTCGGTTGTCGCCACGAGCAGGAATTGACCGAGACGGTGCGGATGGCGATTGACGCCGGGTGGTCGGTTCGCGATCTGCTTTGCACGGCCTGCCATTTCATTGCCGAGACCACCGCCCGCGCGATTCGCCATAGATTGCCGGCGGACGACGCGCGGGAACTCATCGTGGCCGGCGGCGGACAGCAGAACGGCATGTTGCTCGGCAGTCTGGCATCGCGGCTCTCCGGCTGGCGAATCTCCCGCGCCGTCGATCTCGGACTGGCCGACGCGGCGATCGATCCGGCCGCGGCGGCGCTGCTGGCGATGCTGCACGTCGACCACACGCCGGCCAACCCGATGTCGCTTACCGGCGCGTCGTCGCCCCGCGTGCTGGGCCGACTAAGCCCCGGCTCGCCGTCGCGCTGGCATCGCCTGCTCAGCGAAATGGCCGCCCACCGCCCGGCGATGATGTCGCTACGCAGCGCGGTTTGAGCGTTTCGCAATTTCGTCGCGGCGCGGAGATTCGCCGACCGCGCCGCCGCCTACTGTCCTCCGCCGACCGCTCCCTTGGCCTTGCGCAGCGTGGTCAAGTATTCCGCCACGTCGACCAACTCGTCCACGGTCATCAGCTTCTGCAAATCGGCCGGCATGATCGAGATCGGTTGCTTCTTCATTTCGTCGACTTCGTCGGCTTTGAACGTGCGGTTCAAGGCGTCCTCGCCCTTGATGACGATCTCTTCCGGCGTTTTGCTCACGAGTAGGCCGGTTACGACGCTGCCGTCTTCGAGCCGCAGCGTGTAGGTTTCGTAGCTATGCGCGATGCCGGCCGACGGGAATAGGATCGACTCGTACACCGCCGCCAGCGACAGCTTGTCGCCGATCTCCGACAGCGCCGGGCCGACTTCCTTCCCTTCGTCGCCCACCTTGTGGCACTTCGCACATGTTCCGGCGGCGGCGAAGATCGCCTTGCCGCGCGTGGCGTCGCCGCGGCGTTTGACCAGTTCGGCGATCGGCGGCAGCGGGGCGTCGTTTTTGGACGGCGGCGGCGGGAACAGCTTGCCGGCCTCGGCGCGGATTTCCGGCCAGGGAGCCGCGTGCAGCGTGAACGCCGCGCCGGCGGCGACTTCGCGCGGGATCATCATGCTCTTGACCATCGCCAGAATGTCCTCCGCCCCGCGCTTCGTTTTTGCCAGCGAGCGGGCCGCCGCCTTGCGAATCTCCAAATGCCGGCTGACGTCGACCAACGCCCGCATCAGCATGTCGGTGGCCTGCTTGTTGGCCGCGCCGCCCAGCGCAATGGCGGTGCTCGTCGCGGCCGCCACGTCGCCACTGACCAGCGATTTCTCAATCAACTCCGGCCCTTCGCTCGTTTCCAGCAGCGCCTGCATCGCCTCGACGGCAAGTTGGCCATCGGGCTGCTGCTGGGCCAGCGCGAGAAGCTCGCCGTAGCGGGTTTGGATATGGAAGCGGCTGACCAGATCGACGAACTGACTCGTGCCGCGAATCTCGTCGAGCAGTTGGCCCAATGCCGCTTGGGCCGCGGGGTCTTTCGTTACGTCGAAGCCGCGGCCGAGCCGCTTGAGCGCCTCGGTCGAGACCAGCTTCCGGCGCTCGGCGTCGGCGAACCCGGCGAACGCGATCTGCACGAGCGCGGCGTCGAGCTGCGGCCCTTTGGCTTGGAAGTCGAAGGCCCGGAGGTACCGTGGCAGTTCGGCGGTGGGAATCTTCTCGTCGAGGATGATCTTGGCCAACAGGCCGGGCGTTTTCTTCGCGCGGCTCCGCCAGATAATATCGCGGCCGGCGGGCGTGTTCCAGTTGTCGCCGACCTTTTCGAGCCAGGCGTCGAGGCAAGCATCCCACTTGTTCGCCGCGCCGATGCCGAGGGCTTCGAGATACCAGCGGTCTTTGCCGTCGTGAAAACTCGCAAGTTCCATCCACAAACGCGCCGTGGCGTTGTTTGTGGTTCGACGAAGGGTTATCGCTAATTCACGGCGCACTTCGAGCGGTTCTGAATCCAGGTCATGCTCGCCAACGTTCCGCAAATCGTCATCGGACCAGTCTGGTACGCTTGCCCCCACTAACTCCAATATTCGCCAGCCGGCGACTTTCACTCGGACATCGGGGTGATCAAACGCGCCAAGCACGTCCCAGGTGCCCCTGGGAAAGAGGTTAAATAGCCCGCGAGGCGCGTTGTGCAGCGATGAAAAACCGATAAGCCTAGCACAGAACGCGGCGGCATCGCTCGCGTGAGCCTCCATTTCAAGTTTTTCAAGTGCATTGTAAACTCGGTTCTTGTCCGCATCGCCAATCTCGCCAAACTGCTTCCAAGCGACGAACCGCGTTGCCAGACAGGGACTCTTCAAAGCTGCGACGATTTCGTCGCTTGCGTTGGCGCCAAGCGTTTCAACTTTGTACTTCTTCCCCTTCGGCGCCACGCGGAAAATCCGCCCCCGCCCCGTATCGCCTTGTGCATGCCCGCCGACGCCGGGGTCGTACCAATCGCTCACGAACAGCGACCCATCCGGCGCAACACAAACATCCGCTGGGCGGAACCAGTTGTCGCGCGCCCCTTTGAGAATCTCGATCGTCTCCGCGCACTTGAAGCCCGCCCCGTCCTGCTCCATCCGATAGCACCGCACGGAGTTCTGCCCCGGCTCGCAGTGCAGCACGTTCCCATGAAACGGCTTTGGCAGCAGATCACCCTCGTAAACGCAGATGCCCGACGGCGCGCCGGCCCCAGTGATGAGCACGTTCGGCACGACGCCCGGATCGTTCTGATGCCAGTGCCGCCGCGGGATTTCCGTCTCCATGTTGGTCCGCGGCGATTGCCAGCCGGCCCCGGTCATTTCGTCGGTGTAGCCGTAGTTGCCGCCTTCCATCACGTAATTGATTCGCACGGCCTTGTTGCCGTCGTCGTCGTTGTCGCTCTGCCAGATGTTGCCAAAACTGTCGACGCACATCTCATAGTTGTTGCGGAAGTTGTGGGCGAGCACTTCGAACTCGCTGCCGTCCATGTTGCAGCGGAACACCATCCCCTGGCGATAGGGGTGGCCGTCGTTCTCGACTTTGTTGCCCGCCTTGTCGACGATCACCTTGCCGTCCTTGTCGCAGACGCGGCTGCCGGCGTTGCCCATGTTGAAATACAGCTTGCCGTCGGGTCCGAACACGAACGAATGGACCGAGTGGTCGTGCTGGAAGTTGCCGGTGTTGCTGAACAGGACTTCCTTCTTGTCGGGCTTGTCGTCGCCATTCTCGTCGGTGAACACCCACACGTTCGGCGAGGCGGAGACAATCACCTTGTTGCCGAGCACGCAGATGCCCATCGGCGAGATCATATCTTTGCCCTGGTAGAAGACGGTCGTCTTGTCGGACTTGCCGTCGCCGTCGGTGTCTTCGAGGATCAAGATACGATCCCCCTCGGGCCGTTCGCCGTTGTGGCCGCGGTAGTTGGCCACGTCGCACACCCAAACGCGGCCGCGGGCGTCGACGTCGATGTTCGTCGGGTTGGTGAGCGTCGGCTCGCTGGCGAACAGGGTGGCTTCGAGACCTTCATACACGTCCAAGCCGGCCACGGCGTTCTCCGGATCGCGCTGCTCGCTGTCGTTGCCACCACCGCCGCCGCCACTTCGCTTGGCAAGAAACTGCCGCGGCGGCGGCTCGGTGAACACGAAGAACTCGACAGTCGAGCCGCCGCCTTGATCTGTCCCGCCGTTGTCCAATCCCGCCAGGGCTTTGAAACGCTTCGTGCCCGCCGGCAGATCGAACACGATCATGCTGTTGGCGTGCGTGCCGATGCCGTATTCGACTTCCTTGCCGTTGATCTTGAGCGCCCCGCCGCCGGCGTTCTTGTTCACGCGGACCTGGCCCCAATCCGCCGAGGCCGATTTCCACTTGAGATCGGTCAGCTTCGTCTCGCCCTTCTCACCGACCAGCCGCGGCTCCGCCCAATCGGCCCAATCGCAAGAAAAACTGTCGCCGCCGTCGGTCACGACCAGAAACAACTGCTTGGCGCCGGACACGTCGACGTCGACTAGGACGGCGTGGCCTTTCGTGGCGCTGGAAACGAGCTTGGAAGCGAACGCCGGTTTCACGTCCCGCGGAGCCGCCGCCGGCGTGGACTGCCAGCCAATCGCCACCGCCGCAATCAACAACCCCGGCACACCAAGCCGCAACGGCCCCAACAATCGACGAGTAAGACGAGACGGCAAACGACCGGATATTCGCATCGCAAAGTTCTCCCAACACGCAGAATCGCAACGAAACGTCGAGCTTTCTAGCATAGTTTACCACCCGCCACCGCAACAGCGCCGCCGCCGGCAAGCGAAAAACGAACCGAACCCAGATTTGCGCAAGCGGGCGAGAACTCCCGGATTGGTAGCGCGGCAAGTACGCCGCCGCAGCGAGGCCATGTGCGTCGTGGCGTCGCGGAAGGCGACCAATTTCTTCGTCGCGCTAGGCTTGCAATTCCGCCGCCGTGTGATATAGTGTCGGCCTAGCGTGCGTTGGTGGTCGGTTGTCTGCGGCTAGTAGACGACCGACGAACAGGGAACTCCGGTGCGAAACCGGGACGGCCCCGCCGCTGTGACCGAGTGCGATGAAGCGGCCCGATTCGATTGGGCCATTGCCACCGGCGATCCCTTTGGGGACAGCCGTTGGCGAGAAGGCCGTGTGCCGCTTCGCTCGGAAGTCAGAAGACCTACCAACGCTTGATGAACCGAGTGTTTCCGCGAGGGACGGAAACGGTTGCCCACGCTATGTGGTGTTCGCTGCGCCGGTTGGATCCGTCTCCGCGGAAAAAAATGCGCATCGCGCGGGCTGCTGTGTCGATCGATTGATTTACTTCGATTCCCGCGAGTTGTTCTCGCCGAAAGGATGCATCATGCGCCGCCGATCTGTGTTGATTCTGGCCGTCGTAGCGTGCTGGGTTGCCGCCAGCGCCGCGCGGGCCGCCGTAATCGATTTCGAGGACATCTCGCTGGCCAGCGAAGCGTACGACAACGGCGTCGGCGGTGCGGGTGGCTTTAGCTCCGGCGGCGCGACGTTCACCAACGCATACGACAGCACCTACAACTCGTGGCGCGGTTGGGCAGCGTCGAATCGGACCGACGCCGCGACGCCCGGCTACGGCAATCAATACAGCGCGCTGCCCGGCTCGGGCGGAAACGGTTCGCAGGGCTACGGCGTTGCGTTCCTGGGATCGTACTCCGCGGCGCTCGGCGCGCTGAGCGAATACCACAACGGACTCGTCTATTTGCCGTCCGGTCTGGAGCCGACGAGCGTGCAGGTCGCCAATACGGCGTATGCCGCTCATTCGATGAGTAGCGGCGACGCATTCGCGAAGCGGTTCGGCGGGGCCTCGGGAAGCGATCCCGATTGGTTCCGCCTCACGATCAACGGCATCACCGCCGAAGGCGACAACGTGGCCACGGCCGACGTTTATCTGGCCGATTTTCGCTCGCCCTCGGCGACCGGCGACTACATCGCCAGCGATTGGATCAACGTCGATTTGGGTTCCTTTCACGGCCGCGGCGTTACGTCGCTGACGTTTGAGATGAATTCCAGCGACACCGGCACGTTCGGCATGAACACGCCGGGCTACATCGCGCTGGACAACCTGGTACTAGCGCCGACGTCGCCGATTCGCATTGCCGGCGATACGAACTTCGACGGCCGCGTCGACGGCGTCGATCTGGCCGCGACCGTATCGAACCTCGGTATGTCGAGCGGCGCGACGTGGCAAACCGGAGACTTCAACGACGACGGCCGTGTGTCGCTCGCCGATTTGATGCTGTTGCGGTCGCGATTGTCGAGCGCGGGACTGGGAAGCGGCGACCCGTCGGACCCGACCAACCCGACAAATCCGGGCACGTCGAATCCGGGCACGTCGACGCCCGGAAGCGGAAATCCGGCGAGCGTGCCGGAACCGCAGTCGGTGGTGATGCTCGTCGCCGGAGCCGGATTGATGTGGTTGGTCCGACGCCGCCGCGTGGCGTAAACCGACGCCGGTCGATCGAAACCGGCCAGCGAAAGCCGACCGTGGTTTGCCGGCGGCTGCAATTCTCACGTTTTTTGCTCACGGAGGAAACCGACTGCGCTGGCGGTATGCGCCGACGTCGTCGACGAAGTACGAGCGGGTACTGTTTTTAACGCGGAGGTCGCGGAGCCATGCGCGAGTGGAGGCCTGATGATTCGATTGGCGAGGGGCTGAGAAAGCACTTTCTCTGCGACCTCTGCGTGGCCTTGGCGTACTCTGCGATTAGAAAACCAACCAACCCAAAACTGCGCAAGTGAGCATGAAGCTGAGGATTGGTAGGACGGAATGGTGCATGCCAAAGAGTTTTTCCTTTCACCTTGGAGAGTCAGATCATGAAGTTGTACGCCTTATCGACAACGGTTACGAATGCCTATGGGATCGCGGCGGTTCGCGCCACGATGCTGACCGCGTGCCTGTCGTTGTTGACGTCCGCTGCGGCGGCCGGACCGTTCGATGCCACCGGCGTGGCTGGACGCGTGGACGATCCCGCAAATCCCGGCGCCACGATCCTCAATCCGGAACTGCGCGTATGGGCCGGCGAGGTGATCGACTTTTCTCCGTCGCCGGGCGTGAACGCCGCCAACGGCGATGCGGCCAAGGCGCTCGGCCCGATCGGCGCCGCGCCCGACGGCAACACCGTATCGCTGGGCGATCTAACGGCCGACGAACTGGCCCAGGGCCTGCCGCCGGGTGAGATCACCTTGCGAATGGCCGCGCCGCTTCGCAACGGACCGGGCTGGGATTTGGCCGTGTTTGAAAACGCCTTCGCGTTCTTTCCGCCCGACGACGACAAGGTGTTCGCCGAATTGGCCTACGTCGAGGTGTCCACCGACGGCGCGACGTTCGCCCGCTTTCCGGCCGAATCGCTCACCACGACGCTGTTCGAACCGTTTGGTCCCGCTTTCGCCGGCATCGATCCGACCGACGTGCATAACCTCGCCGGGCTGCATCAAGGTTTGACGGGCACACCGCTGGATTTCGCCGAACTGGCCGCGGCGGCCGAGGTCGTCTCCGGCGCGGTGCGGCTCGACGACATTCGCTATGTGCGGCTGGTCGACATCCCCGGAAACGGCGCGTCGCTCGATGCGATTGGCCGCGGAATCCTCGAAGCGTGGCCGACGACCGACTTGGAGTTCGGAAACGGCGGCCACGATCTCGACGCAGTGGCCGGGCGATACGCCGTGCCGGAGCCGAGCACGCTCGCGCTGGCCGCGATCGGCGCCGCGATGCTGCTGGCCAGTCGGTTGCGTCGGCGGAAGTGATCGCCCGTTCCCAGAACTGATCGGGATAGGGACGACCGATTGAGTTCGGCCGCCCCTCCCGCCAAACCGGACGAGCGGCTTTCCCGCATCCGGCTTTCTCGACAACATTCAGTCGAAGGCATGCACAAACGGTCGGCGTGCTAGGGGCTACCGCGCGCTCGGGTGCGGGCGGCGTTTTCCCAGGGTCGTTTCCAATTGCTGTA
>JBBDYI010000230.1:0-19410 GCA_040901705.1 Pirellulales bacterium
TTCGCCGCCAGGCCGGCCGTAACGATGCCGACGCCGGCGGAATGGGCGGGCGTGAACGCATCCGCGCCGACCAGGGTCACCAACGTCCAGCGGCGCGTATACGGCTCGTTGCCGCGAACCGCCGTGCCGGCAAAGTCGTAAGACTTGACCGGATCGAGGCCGCTGAACGCATGCGTGTACGTGTCGGCCCCGTCGAGTTCGAGGCTCGTGCCGGCGCCGGTCGAAAAATCGACGAACGGGCCGAAGATGTTGGCGGCGTCGGTCCCGGCGGCCGGTGCGGCGCTCGTGCCGGCATACGTGATTCCCGACGCGGTGACCGTGAGCGTGATTCCCGTCGTCGCGCCGGTGGCGATATTGCGCAGCGGCCCTGCCGATACACCGTTGCCGGCAAACGCCGTGGCGTTGGCATGGGTCAGCGTCCCGGCGACGTGGTCGTTGTACATCGCTACGTCCGACAGCGACTGACTCAGCGTCGAGAATGAACGGCCAACGCTCCATGCCGCGCCGGCGGCGTTGGTCGCGCGAAAACGGAAGTAGTATGTGGTCTGCGGATCGAGGCCGGACAATACCGTGCCAAATGCGGCGGCCTGGTTGCCGAGTGACACGGACGCATCCCAATTGCCGGCGACTGTGCCGGCGTCGTCGTTGCCGTAGAACAGCGTTACGCTTGTCGCCGCGTTGCCCGTGCTGGTGATCTGCCCGGAGAGCTGCGCAGAAGCCGCGTTCACATCCGCTGCGGAGTTCGACGTAACCGCGGGCAAGGTGAGGGCCGGCGTTGTGAACGACAGCGATGGTTCGCCCCAGTCTTCGCCGGCGGCGTTCGCGGCTCTGGCAGTGACGTAATACGTCGTATCCGGCGCAAGGCCGGTCAGCGGCGTGCTGAACGTGCCGAATTGCAGGCCGGCGTCGATCGAGTTTTGCCACGCCGCGGCGGTCGTGCCGCCGTCGGTCGTGCCGTAGTACACCGTGGCGGTCGGACCTTCGCCGCCCGTTTCGACCACGTTGCCAGCGTAAACCGCGGAGACCGCATCGACGCTCCCCACCGACGTATTGAGTACGATCGGCGGGTCTTGCGCGACGTCCATGCCCGACAGCCAGTTGATCGAGTTGTCGAACAGCGTCAGCGCGTCGGAGGTGAGCGACGTGAACGAACCGTCCGTGATCGGGAACATCACGCGGCGGCCGGCGGCGGGCGACGCGCCGGTTGCTGCGACAAGAGACTGGCCGGTCTCCGCGATGAAGATCGCAGGGTTACCAACGACCGACGCGCCGCCAGCCGAGTTGACGCCGTCGGCGGCCGTAGCGAGCGACATCAGACCCGGATACAGGGTATTGGTGCTCAGCGTTTCCGCGCCCGGGCCGCTGAAGAATTGGACCGTGCCGGACAGGCCCGCCGTGATCGGGTGGTTCTCGGCGATCGTCAGTTGCGTCGTGGTAACCGATTTGATCATCGCCGCGGAAGTCAGGCCAAACTCGCCCGCCGCACCGTCCATGACGGCTTCTTCCCAATTGAGGATGCCGACTGCCGAATTGTGGAACTTGCCGCGGTAATCACCCGAGCCGGGCGTGCTCGACAGCACGAGCACGTCGACGCCGACAATATCCGTCGTGTTGTTGGCGTCGCTGGCCTGCTTGTACGTGACGTTGCCCGCGCCGAACACGGATTGCAGGTGCGTCATGACCGCGCCATCGGCCGCAAACGTCGGCGTGGCGGTGCTTCCCAAGAAAAGAATGTTCGGCGTTCCGGCCAGCAGCGAGCGCGGTTCGAGGGCTTCGGCGCGGAGCCGCCTCGCCCCGCGTCCGGCACGCTTCCGCCGCGCCGCGCGAGATGTGCGACGATCCGAAGTTGAAAAAACCGAGCGGGAATACGAATCGACTAATCGCCGGGGGAGTCGCAACATCCACACCTCCTACTTATGAGCCAAACACGAAATCGCAGCGGCCGGTTCGTTCGCGGTCGACTGTCGAACCACTGGCAGCCCGCAGTCCCCGCGATGCGCTCAAGCGAAAACCGGCTCTTGAGCAACCGCGGTAATTTTCAAAATATTTTAATATTCTACACGCGATCTTGCGCCGGTGCATATTTCGTTTGCCGAAAAACCACCGGGAAATCTCGATTCGCCGCGACGGCCCACTGTCCACGGCCCACAAGCGCCAGCGGCCCGCTCGACGGATTGCGGTACAAAAAAACGTCGGGCCGCGGTTCTTGACGAACCACAACCCGACGTCGGAAGAGACGTTGGACGCTCGGACAGTCGTTTCGCGCGACCAGAGCTTCGCGCGGAGGACGGTTTGAGCGGAACGTAGTCTGGATTACTTAGGCCGCGTTGCGCGGCGTCCGGTTACCGCGATTGCCCCCTGGCCCGCGCTGTCCGCGCTGACTGCGGGCTTCTTCAACGGCTTTCTTCTGCTCGTCGGTGAGCAAGCCGCCGATGGCTTCGGTGATTTCCTTGGTCAGACTGGCCATTTCCTCGCGGGCTTTCTTCTGGTCGTCGGTCCACTTGACGCCTTCCTCGATCGCCTTGCGCAGCTCGTCGCCCTGCTTGCCGTCTTCACGAGCCTTCTGGAACACTTCGCGGAGCGCCGTGCGCTGCTCGTCGGTCGGCTGGGCCTTTTCCTGGGCCGCCTTGACCTTTTCGCCGTACTTCTTCTCGATCTCCGCCACCTTCTCTTTTTGCTCGTCCGTCAACGTGACGGACCGCGGAAGCTGGAACGGGGACCGCTGGAAGCCCTGGCCGCGTTGGCCGCGCTGCTGCCCACGTTGGCCGCGGCGGGGCTGCTCGTCCTGAGCCGAGGCGGTAAGCGGGGCAAACACCATGGCCGCAAACGCCGCCGCAAATACAAATTGCACAAACTTCTTCATACCTGGTCTCCTCGACAAAAAAGAATAAATGGGAACCGCCGCCTGAACGTTCAAGTCGCGGGTGCGAGAACTCATCGGCCCGTTGAACCTACGTCCCCCGTGAGCCCATCGGCCGAATGGCCGCCGTCGCACGTGGCTCGCACGATCCGCAACGATCGCCGTGCCCGCACCGCGGAGGCACCACCCCCGCGCTCGCACACCCACGCGAATAACCACAGTAACCCCGCCGCGAGAAGCGAGTTTCGCGTCGCCGTCCTGTTTCCGAAAGTTTGCCCGAATGCCCTCCAAGGCTGGCATCAAATCCCTACCGGCGCCTGCTTTTGGCGCAACAAAAAAGCGCAGTTACCCCGTCCGTCGCACGAAGCAACGCTTCGCCTGCGGCGAGATGACTGCGCTCGGAGAATTGCGATCGCACGGCCGGCGAGCATCCGTCGTTGACGACGGACGGTCCGGCCGACGGGAAAACTATTCGGCCTTCTTTGCCTTCTTCTTGCCCGGCAGTTTGGCCTTTTGCTCCTCCGTCAATAACGACCGGATCGACGCCTGGATCTCCTTGCGGAGCGACGCGAGGGCGTTGCGGGCTTTCTGCTGCTCTTCCGTAAACGTCACGGCGGAGTCGGCCGCGTACTGCAGCTTCTTCCCCTTAAGTCCCTCGGCCTTCGCTTTGGCGAGAGCTTCCTTACGACTCGCGGCTTGCTCCTTGGTCAGCTTCGCGCCGGCGACGGCTTCCTTGAGCTTGGCGGCGTACTGCTTCTTCAACTTGCCGACCTCAGCCTGTTGCTCCTCGGAAAGCTCGATGCCCTTGGGCGCTTGGAAAGCGGCGTTGGCGGGGCCTTTCTTCGCCCCTTGCTCGCCCTTGGCGGCGGCTTGCTTTTCCGCCTTTCTGGCAGCTTGCCCGGCCGCCTTCTTTTCGGCAGGCTTTTCATCGGCGGCAAACGACGGCGCGGCCAGGACCAGCGCTACGGCGCACAGCGAGAACGCACGGAACAGTCTCAACATTTTTGGGTCTCCTCAACGGAATCTTATAGAACACACGGCGAAAATGTCGCGCGAGGGCTACGCCTCGCGCGGCGACTACATCAAAGTCCATTATTTGGAAAGTCGCGCGAGGCTCAACTCACCAAGGCGGGTATCAACGCACCGTCGCGGACCAGCGTGATCGGCCGGCCCGACGACGTGTGATACTCCTTGTGGAAGTCGATGCCCAGAGCGTGATAAAACGTCGCCGCGACTTGCTCCGGCGCAATTGCTTCATTGGCGGGCATGGCGGCGCGATCGTCGCTGGCGCCGACCACCTGGCCAGTCCGCAGGCCACCGCCGCCGAGCAGGCAGAACATCGCCCGGGCCCAGTGGTCGCGGCCGCCGCGGGCATTGACCTTCGGCGTGCGGCCGAATTCGCCGGTGACGAACACAACCGTCGAATCGAGCAGGCCCTTGGCCGACAACGATCCGAACAACCCGGCCAGCCCGGCGTCGAGCTCGGGCAGATTCTTGTCGCGGAGTTTCGTGAAGTTGGCGGCGTGCGTATCCCAGCCGCCAAACGTGACTGTGACAAAGCGAACGCCGGATTGCACGAGCCGCGAGGCCAACAAGCAACTCTGCCCAAAGGCGCTCTCGCCAAATGCGTCGGCGAGCTGCTTCGGCTCGCGGCTGACGTCGAACGCTTCTCGCGCTTCGCGCGACGTGAGCATGTCGTAGGCCCGGCGGGAGAACTGATCGAGGCCGTCGACCAGATCGCTCGTCTTTTCGTAGCCCGCGAACGCTTGATCGAGATCGCCGAGCAGCCGCTGGCGGCGCTGCACGTCTGCGATCGTCAGACCGCCGGCCATCGTGATGCCCCGAACGGAAAACGGTTGGCCGGGCTTCGGCGTGCCGTTGGTTTGCAGCGGGTTATATCGCACTCCGAGGAACCCGGCGGCGTGCGGCGTGTTCGGCACCGCCACGAACGACGGCAGCGTCGGCTCGCCGGCCAACTCCTTGCTGACGACCGAGCCGTAGCACGGATACTCCAGCGACGGCAACGGGCGGTTGCCCGTGTTGAGATACTTCTGGCCGAGCGGATGCGCGGCGATGCTGTGGCTCACGCCGCGGAGAATCGCGTATTTGTCGGCGCACTGGGCGAGCTTGGGAAGGTGTTCGCAGATTTCGACGCCGTCGACGTTCGTCTTGATCGGCTTGAACTCGCCGCGGAACTCGGCCGGGGCATCCGGCTTGAGATCGAACATGTCCTGGTGCGACGGTCCGCCGGTAAGGTTGACGAAGATCGCCCGCTTGGCCTTGGCGGCGGCATTGACCGCGCCGCGGGCTTCAAGCTGCATGTATCCGCCGAGCGAGAGTCCGGTCGCGCCAATCATGCCGGCGCGAAGAACGTCGCGTCGTGTCAGGCCGTCGCAATATCGGGGAGTGGTCATGAATTTGATCGGGGTTCGGGGTTCGAGGGGCAGCATTCGGGATTCGGCATTCAGGATTCGGGGACGGAGATTATTCGGGGACGGAGATTGCCAGCGTCCCGATTCCCGGCCCCTGAATCCTGTTCTAATGGTTGATGATGAATTCTTTGCTGTTGAGTAGCGCCCAGACGACGTCGCGGAGGCCGGCGACTTGGCCCGTGGCGGCCAGATGGGCGCGGATGCGTTGTTCTTCTTCGGCCGTGGGCGGGCGACTGAGCGTGCGGAGGTAGGCCGAGCGGATCATCGCTTTGACGTCCGGTTTCTTGGCGTCTACCTTCTTGGCGCTGCCGGCAGGCGCTGCGGCGACTTTCCCCTGGGGCTTGTCGTCGCCATTTGCAACATCCCTCGACTTATCGTCTTGCTTCTTGTCGAGGACTTTTTCTCCGCGCTTAGCGGACGCGGCCGTGGCCGGAGTCTTGCTCAGTTCGCGGCGGGCTTCTTCCTTCAAAAGCTTGGCGCGGCGGCGGACCCGCTCGGCCTGGTCCTTATCGCCGTCTTTGGCGAGCTTGGCCGCGCGGGCTGCGAGGGCCGCGATCTGCCGACGAACCTGGCGGATCGTTTCGGCATCGGCCGCGCGATCGCGCGGCCGGTCGGACTATCCATCGCCAGCCCCGGCGCGGCGATCGCCGCGGTCCGATTGACCAAGCTCCGCGGAAACCTGTTTGATCCAACCTTCGGGCCGGTCGATCATGCGAAGCACGTCTTGATCGTTGCGGAGGAACAACGCCTGCAACAAGCTCGGCTCGACCGAACGTTCGCAATCGCAATTGGTGAGCCGGTCGGGCTTGCCGAAAACTTGCAGGGCGAAGTTGCTCTGGCCGCGGCGCTGGCCGGC
This sequence comes from Pirellulales bacterium, assembly GCA_040901705.1. Classification (GTDB taxonomy): domain Bacteria; phylum Planctomycetota; class Planctomycetia; order Pirellulales; family PLA5; genus PLA5. The sequence continues at coordinate 6,149 of JBBDYI010000230.1, forward strand.
GCTGGCCGGGCCGATCGCGCGCTTCTAGTAGTCGTTGCGGAACGACACAAGCTCCGCGTCCGACGCCGTGGCTTGAGCGACGGCGTCGTAGGCCACTTCGGCGGGCAAGCGACGCAGCACTGCGTGGCTGAAATTCCGTTCGTCGCGCTGGTTCGTCTCGTTGACCTTGAAGCTCAACTGATACGTGCGGCTCGTGGCGATCTCGCGATGCACCCACTTCATGTCGTAGCCGCTGGCGATGAAGCCCGCGGTGAGGTAATCGAGCAACGGTTCGTTGCTCGCAGGATTAGCGAGATTCAGATCGTCCGGCGGTTCGACGATGCCGACGTTGAAGTACGACGCCCAAACGCGATTGACAAACGCCTTGGCGAAATACGGGTTGTCCTGCTCACGCATCCATTGCATCAACGCCGTGCGAGGATCTTCGTTGCGAGCGAGATCGACGCCTTGTTCTTCGCCGAGGAGCTTCGGCGTAACCACGCGGCTCGACGCGCCCTTCTTCTTGTTCTTGTTATTCTTGCCCTTGCCGTTGTAGTCGCCGCGCCCGCCGGCGGCGACAAACACCTCGCGCCAGGGAACCGTGTCGCCCCGTTTGACGGCGTCGGCGAGTTTGCGCTGCGCCTGGCCGCCCTTGACGTCGCCCGTGATCTTTTGGAGCATTTCCTGATACTGCTTGCGCGAGTCGGGCGAGTTCCCGTAGTTGACCGGCTTGAAGAACGCCGTGAACTGGTCGAAGTCGTCCTTGGTCCACTGGTCGAACGGATGCTTGTGGCACTCGGCGCATTGCAGCCGCACGCCGAGGAAGGCGTAGCTGAAACTGAGGGCTTTTTCTTTCGCTTGCGCTCCGTCGCGGGCTCGCGACCAGAAGTAGGGCATCGTTTCGCGCTGGCTGAAATCGGCCGGTTTGTCGGGACGGTAGTAGCTCGACATTTCCTTACAGTATTCTTCGTAGCTCTGACCGGGAGTGCGGCTGGTGGCCAGGGCGATGCCTTCGACGATCTTGTCGTAAGGCACATTCTCGCTCACGCGGCGATAGATCCAGTCGTACCATTGCCGCGACTGTTGGTCGCCGAGTTGCTGTTCCGCGGCGCGGCGGGGATTGTTGCCGGTGATGTCGCAAAGTTTGGTCGCCCACCACGTGGCGTAGGCCGGGCTTGCCAGCAGCACCTCGATTTTCTTTTCGCGCTTGCCGGCCGATTTGTCGGCGAGGAATTCTTCGACTTCGGTCGGCGTCGGCAGCGTCCCAGTCATGTCGAGGCTGACGCGGCGGAGGAACTCGGCGTCCGTCGACAACTCCGAGGGAACGATACCCAACTTGCGGAGCTTGGCCACGACCAGTTCGTCGATCTTGGTCGGCGTGGCGACGGCCGGATAGCGCGAGCCGACCAGGTCGGACACGGGGCGAATGATCTGCACGGGCGTAACGCCGTTGTCGTAGAACGCCACGATGTGCGTGTTGCCCGGCGACTTGCTCGTGACGCGGCCGTCTTCGCCGACCGTGGCGATCGATTCGTCGTTGGTGCGGAAGCGGCACAGCGGCGTGACGTCTTCGCGGCTGCCGTCGGACCACTCGGCAACCGCGGCGAGTGCGACCGTTTCGTCGCTCTTCGTGAAATTGATTTCGCTCGGCGCGAGGGCAAGGCGAACGAGCCGCGGACCGTTTTCCGACGCTCCCTTGGCTCCGGCGGCGATCCAGCGATGAATCGTGCGATAGGCCCACGAGTCGGCCTTATAGCGCTCGCCGCCTTCGTGGTCTTCTTGAAGCGTCGGCTTGCGAAGGATCAGGCTGTCGGCCGGCTTGTCGGCCAGGACGCGGTCCGTGTCCTTTTCGGCGAGCGCGGCCAAGTCGGCCTTGAGGTCGTAGCCGAACAGCGACAGCCGAAAACCGCCCTGGCCCTGGAACGAACCGTGGCAAGCGCGGCCGTTGCAACCCAGCCGGCCCAGCAGCGGCGAAACGTGACGTTGGAAGTCGGGCACTTCGTCGGTGTCAGCGGCAAAGCGCTGACTGACGGGCGGCAACGGAGCGGTGGGCGACACAGCGGGCGACGCGGCGGCCGGTTCGTCTGACTGCGCAGCCGCCGGCGCGTCGTCGGCAAACATCACGCGCGCACTCAGCGCAAACGCAACAAGCACGCCTGCGACAACGCACAGCGGAGCGAACAATCGTCGAACGTTATTACGCTTTCCGGCGACAAGTGGCATCCTTCTTGTCCTTCGTTTCGTGGGAATGGCTAACGGGACGGGCGACGACCAGCAACCGCGCAGCCGCGGCGAGGATCGTTACTTGGCTGGTTGTTTCGACGGCGCGGCGGCCTTGGCCGGCTTGTCTTTCGCATCGCTATTCTTCGTGGCATCGCTTTTCGCGGCATCGTTCTTCGTCTCGCCGTTGTTTTTCGCCGCAGCGGGTTTGATCTTCTGCCGATTGGCTTTGACGCCCTGACGCATTTGAGTGAGTTGGCGGTCGACCATCGTTTCCTTTTGGCTCGCCAGCCGGTCGATATCCGAATCGATATCGGCCAGCCGCTTGGCGGCCAATTCGCGCTCGTGGCGGCGAAGCTCCAACCGGACGTCGATCCGCCGGCCGAGCAGCGACTTGATCTCGGCATCCACGTCGATGTCCGGCGACATCGTCGAGCGGGCCAACAGCAGTTGGATCCGCGAATTGATCTTCCAAGTCTGCAATTCGAGCTGGTAGCGAGCCGGATCGCGGTCCTTCCATTGCGCGACGCGCTCGCTGGCGCGGAACAACTCGCGGGCGGCCCGGCGATACTGCTCCGGCCGCGTCTTGCGCAAGTTCTCCAGCAGGTCGGCGACTTCGGCGTGATGCTCGCGAACGAAGGCCAGCGCGGCCGCCTCTCGTTCGGGCGTGAAGGCAGGGATCGCGTCCTTGGCTTTAGCGGAACCCTTGACGGTGGTGTTGGCAGCCGGCTTCGCGGCCGATTTGGACTTTTCTTGGCCCGTCGCGGCGACGACGAACAATCCGGCCGCCAACAGCGCGAAGGGCAGAGCCGCGGCAGCGAGCGGTCGAACATTCGATCGGAAAGACATCGTAGGCAGTCTCATCAAATTGTTTTGTAAATCGACGCGGCCGACATCGGCGCTGTCGGCATCGCCGATGCTGGCGACTCAGCCGTCTTGTGCTCCGTCGTCGTGCAGCGGATCGGTTTCCATGTCGTCGTAGTTGGTTTCCGCGGCGTCGGGCGGAGCGTCTGAAGAAGTCTCCTCGCCGCCCAACGCGGCAAGCATCCAGTCGGGTGCGTCGAGCGGCGCTTCGACCGGTTCGTCGAGCGGCGCTTCGACCGGTTCGTCGAACGGTGCATCGAGCGGTTCGTCGATGGCGACCGCGGCGCGCGGCGATTCGATGGAGTTGTATTCGGTGGTGCTGTACTCGGCAGCAATGTCACCTCGCGCGACGCCGACGTCGTCGTCGAGCCACGACGCCCAGGCCGCGGCCAATTCGACCTGGCGATCTTCGGTCGCCGACGTCGAGGAAGCGACATCGTTACGATTCGGAAATTGCCGGCCCAGCCAAACGGCGGCAAGCACGACGGCCGCACCGACGCCCAGCCAAATGATGGAGCGAGAGAACGCGACGCGACGCGACGCGCGGCCAACAGCGGCATCCACGGCCGTCGCGGGCAAAGTCGACAACGGCGCCGCCATAGACGGCGTATCCGAACGCGCCTCGCAGGTCGCGATGCCCAGCGTCAAATCGACAACCTCGGCCAATCGCTCGCGGGCGGATTGGCTTTCGCCGAGCAATTGCTCGAACGAAGCAAGCTCAGCGCCTTCCAACTCGCCGGCGACGTAGCAGAACGCCAGCCAGTCCAGATCGTACGGCATGTTTTCGCGTGGCGTGGACATCGTAAAAAAGCTCAATCGGCTTTCGCCGCGTTATCGGCTGCTCGTGCTTGCTTGTGCGAGATTACTTGTGGTGGTCGAGGGCGGTCTTTAGCTTGGCCAGCGCCGTTCGCATTCGAGTCAGCGCTGTGCCGAGTGGAATATCGAGTTGCTTGGCGATTTTGGCGAACGTCAAATTGTCGTGAATTCGCAGCCGAACGACCGCTTGCTGTTCCTCGCTCAGTGTGGCAATCGCCTGGCGGACCGCCGCGGTTTGTTCTCGTCTCGTCGCCGCCGTGTCGGCCGATTCGCCCGCCGATTCGCCAGTCACCGCGGGCAGTTTCCAAACGACCTCTCGCAGCACGCGATCACCCGCCGCTTGGCGTCGCCGCACGAGCAGGGCTTCGTGGTAAGCTACGCGAAATAGCCAGGCTTTGCGGGTTTCGTCGCGAGCGGTGTGTCCTTGTTCGATTGCCTTGACCAGGGCGGCTTGCATTGCGTCGGCCGCTATCTGCGGGTCGCGGACGACACCAAGCAAAAACCGCCGCAATTCGTCGCCATGTTGCTCGTACAGCAGCCGGACCGATTCGCTATCGAGTCGGTCCGTGCGGGGCACCTCCGCGTTGGGCACCTCGGCATCCGCCGGTGCGTCGCTGGGCCGTTGCTGTCGGTCGTCGGCCCCTGGCGTCACCACGGCGGCTCCTCGCCCGCCGCCGGTTCGATCCAAACCGGCTAAGGCGTATTATTTTGATGCGCGAAGGTAGAGAATTATTTGGCCCGGTCGGGCGAATTGCCGCATTTTTAGCAGCTTGGCCCGACCGATTTTAGCCCGTTTGGCCCACGCCGGCGGAAAAACGTCCATCCGGCGGCCTGCCGCACCGTCCGCTAGCGCCGTTCGAGCAACTCGGCGACGTGCATGATTTCCACAGCCCCATCCCGCCGCCGCAGCCTTCCGCCAATGTTCATCAGGCAGCCCATGTCGGTCGACACGACCGCCGACGCGCCCGTGGCCAGAATGCAATTCACCTTGTCGTTGACCATCGCCGTGGAAATCTGCGGATACCGCACCGAAAACGAGCCGCCGAAACCGCAGCACTGGTCTTGCCGGGCGATCGGCACATAGCGGAGATCCTTCACGCCGGCCAACAGCCGCTCGACTTCATCCGTGGCCCCCGTCATTCGCCCATGACAAGCGTAGTGATACGTCACCGCGCCGTCGAACCGGGCACCGACGTCGGTGACGCCGAGCCGATGCACCAGAAAGCTGCTCAGCTCGAACGTCCGCTCGCTGAGTGCCGCCGCCCGGCGATCCCAGGCTTCGTCGCCATGCAGCAGCTCCGGGTATTCGACCTTCAGCATCGCCGCGCACGACCCGGACGGCGTTACCACGACTTCGCTATCCTCGAACGCGGCGATGGTGTGTTTGGCCTGCGCCCGGGCGAGATCCCCAAACCCGCTGTTGAACATCGGCTGTCCGCAGCAGGTCTGGGCGGCGGGAAAGTCCACCTCGTGCCCCAGCCGCCGCAAGAGATTCACCGTCGCGATGCCGATCTCCGGGCGGAGCACGTCGGCCAGACAGGTGATCATCAGCGAAATCTTCATGCGGCGATTCTAGTGGCCCCGATGGAGATCACCCAGGGGGCGGGCTATTCGCGGTTGGACGGCGATTTGCCGCCGCCCGCTGCATCGCCGACCTTGTCGCCGATCTCTTTGCCCTCTTCTTTACCGCCGTCTTCTTTACCGTCATCGCGGCCGAAGAACATCAGATGTTGCCACGGCAGCTTGTCGTACTCGGCCACCAGCTTGAACCCGTTGGCCGGAAATTCCTTGAGAATCTGCTTCTTGCTCATTTTGTGCTCCGGCTTGATCGGCACGCGGGTGTCTTCGGCGCGAAATTCGACCAGCGCGATGCGGCCGTCTTTCTTCAGCGCCCTTCGCATCGCGGCAAGCATCTGCTGCGGATGCGAAAACTCGTGATACACGTCGACCAGCAAGATCAAATCGACCGACGCCTCGTCGAGCTTCGGATCGTGTGGCAGCGACAGCACCGTCTTGATGTTGTCGACGCCGTCCTCCTTGGCGCGGGCGTCGAGCAACAACAGCATCTCGCGCTGTATGTCGACTCCCACGACGCTGCCCTTCGCGCCGACGAGCTTGGCCAGCTTGAGCGCATGAAAGCCGTTGCCGCAGCCGAGATCGCAAACCACTTGCCCCGGCTTCACGCCGAGCGCTGCAATCATTTCGCTGGCCCGTTCTTCGCGCTCGCGTTCGTCCCGAATCAGCCACGGCGCTCCGGTGAAGTGCATCGTGCGGGCAATCTCGCGGCCCATGTAATGCGTCAACGCCGGCGGTGCTTTTTCATCCGCGGCCGCTTCAGCCGCTTGAGCCGGAGTCGCGGCCGCATCGCCGCTGTTCGCCTTCGGCTGCTGCGCCAATGACGGGACGCACGCCGCCCACATCCAAACCGCGATCCAGCAAATCGACGAAACCGCATTCCGATGTAGACCGGGCAACCGAAGGCGTAATGCGTTCATGCGTCCTTACTCAATGGTTAGTTTTGCGGGTTCGGCGTGCGACTCTCGCAACAGCGTGCGCAAGGCCCATCGCCGTGCGATTATACGCCTGCGGTCGGTCCGCCGCGATGCGGAACGCAGGCCGCGTTGGCGTCCGGACGGCCGGAAAGCTAGGATGGAAAGAGTTCCACACACGAATTCCCGGCGTTTCACCGCGTTCTCACGCGCTCGACGCCAGTTCGCGACCATCGCCCACGCTCGACAACGCTTGCGAATGCCACCGATTCGTACTCGATACTGGCTCCTCATTGCGGCAATGCTCGTTGCCGTCGCCACGCCGTGCGCCGCGGAGACGGATTCGCTCGAGCGCTTCCTGGCGGCGATTCCCACGTCGGCCGACGAGTTTTCGCCCGAACGAGCCGCGGCGCTGGCGAAACTCGCCCCGGCGGCAGACGAGTGGTTCGCCGACGCCGCCGATATCCCTGAGGACGCAACCGCCGCGGCCCGATTGGCCGTCGCCGAGCGGCTCATCGCGGCAATGCAAACGCTCGATACCGCCCGCCAGCAAGCACTAAGCCTGCGCACGAGGTTCGCCTCGCAACCGGCGGGACCGCTGCGCCGCGTCAAGCTCGCAGGCTACGTCGGCACGCTCAACGTGCTTCTCGGTTTGATCGCCAGGGCAAACTACACATCGATTTCGGCCATCGACGCCGTCGGCGTCGACTTGACCGAAGACCCTCGCTCACTGGCGAAGCTTTCCGAGCGTCTAGCCGCGGCCGATTGCCGGATTGGCGCGGTGGCGATCGCGCCCCTGCTTCTCGATCGCGACCCCGACACAGCTACGAAGCCGCTCCTCTCGGCCGACGGGCAATTGACCGTGTTGCGGTCGATCGCCGCGACGAAGCCGGCCGCGGCGCTCGGCGTGCTTGCCGAATACATCCAAATGCCGGACGCGCCGCCGTATCTCGTCGTCCTGGCGGCGGAAACGATTCGCCGCGTCGGGCTGCCGCAAGACCCGCCGAGCGACGCCGATCCAACGCTCCCCAAACCGGAAATCACGGCCGCCGAACTGCACTCGCGGCTCTCCGGAATCGACGTCCGCACGCTCGATGCAAAGCACGTCGCGCTACGCAAGGAACTGCTCGCCTGGCTCGACCGTCGACGAAAGCAAGGCGTCACTGGCGACGAGGCCCTGCTGATCGACGGCCAGGAGATTCGGCCCGGCGATTGGATGCTGATGCGAAATCCCTCGCCTTACAATCGCTTTTCCGATCTGTCGCCGGGCCTGTTCACGCACGTCGGCGTCGTCGCCGCGACGACCGGCAACGACGGCGTCCGCCGCATCGTCGTCGTCGATCTGCCCGAGCGCGGCACGCAGCTACCCGCCACGCCGGTCGACACGTTCGTCAAACGGACGCTCAACTACGCTTTCCTGCGGCACGACGATCCGGCCATCGCACAGAAGATGGCCGATGTCGCCGCGTCGATCGTCGGCAATCCGTCGCAGTTCGACCTCAACTTCCGCATCGACCGCGTCGACCAGTTGCGCGGCCAACCGCTGGCCGGCAAGAAGATCACCACATACTGCGCCGGCCTGCTCTGGCTCTGCGCTCAAGAAACCGGCCGCCCGCGGGAAGAGTTCTTTCCGATTCCTGAGAAAGCGGCCGGCGGCAACACGCTCGCCAATCTCGCCAAGCTGGGCATCTCGATCGGCGACGATTTTGTTTCGCCGACCGGTCCGCTGTTCTCGCCGCGGATGTCCGTCGCCGTGCGGCGAGCGCCGATGTACTCGCCCGAGAGCGAAATCGAACAGGCGGTGTTCGATCGCTTCGCACTCGGACTGCACGAGCGCGACCTTTCTCCGTCGCTAGATCAATATCAAACGCTTCGGCTGAAGCTCGCCGAAGCGGCTAAGAAAAACGACCTCCTAGCCAAGGCGCTCGCCAAAGCCAACAACGTCAGCGAGGACATGGACCTCGTGTCGGCCGCCAAAGCCGCGGCGGTCGTTGAAACGCTCGACGAAGCGGCCTTCGGCGCCAGCGCGGCGTTTGGTCAGGCGTTCGACGCAATCGTCGTCGAGGACGACGAGACCCGACCGCTCGAACCGGCCCGTCGCGAGGCCATCGACGCGGCGCGAAAAACGCACGCGGACCTCTATCGCCGCTGGCTCGACTATCGGCTTTCCAGCCGCGAGCTTCGCCAAGCGCTCGTCCACTATTACACGGACCAGGGCCGCCGGCAGCTCGACGAACGATTTTTCAGCGGCTCGAAACGCTAGGCAGACTTGCCGGTTTCCCGATCGTGCCACTCAACGCCGTCCCGGCCCTGCGTGTTTTATTGGGCGTAAGGTGCTGCTATTGGAGAAGTTGAGTCCTCCCGCCACATTGGGTTCTGCTTTGAATTCCATTGGGCAAAGGAGGCCTCAAGGTGGGTTCATCTTATCGCAAGCAGTTGGTGGAAGCGATGCGGGAGTTGCTGTCGGGTCGGTTTTTTCGCGGTTCGCCGTGTGGGGCAATGTGGCCGGGACGCCGCAGCGGAGCGAAGCGGAACGTCTCGCGCCCGCCGTCGTGGGCAAGCTGCGCCAACGCATGCTCGCACTCGCCGAGCATCGTCGCCGTTGAAGTTTCGGTTGATCGTCGTTCGCGAACCGGGCAAGCAGCCGGTCTACCTCGTGACCAGCGTGCTCGATGCCGAACCGTTGACGGCCGACGAAGCCGGCGAGATTTATCGCATGCGGTGGGGCGTCGAGGTGTGCTACCGCACCGTCAAGCAAACGCTCGGCCACGCCTGCACGCGCAGCCGCCGGCCCGACAATTGTTACTTGGAAATGACGTGGGCGTTGTTGGGCGCGTGGCTGCTGGAGTTGATGACGCTTCGCCAGGTGGTCGCGGCCGGCGGATCGCCGCGCCAGATATCGCCGGCCCAAGCACGCAACGCTGTCCGCCGCGCGCTGCGCAACGCGCCGCCGCGAGCGACCTCACGGCAATCGCTGCTCGCCGTGCTGGCCACGTGCCGCATCGACGATTACCAACGAACGCGACCCAAGGCGCCCCGTAACTACCCAAGAAAAAAACGCCACAAGCCGCCCGACCCGCCAAACACCAAATTGCCAACCGAGAAAGAAGTCCAGCGTGCCAAACAACTAACGCCAATTTCCCTCGCCACCTAGCGGACGGCGTTGGGTGGCGGCCGCGTAGTAATGCTTTCGGCGCGGAATTAGAATCGTAGGCAATGCTACGCCCAACGAATGCTCACGAAAAGGGAACACCCGCGATGTTTGCGATGTTGATGACGGGACGGCGAAGGCGGCGGTGGCTGGCCGTGCTTTTGATGGGCATTTTGATCGGCGCGATCGGTCATGCGGTACTGGCTCCCATGCAGGGGCAAGTTCTGGCCAGGCAAACGACCAAAGTTCAAGCTCCCGCGCAGCAGGCTCCCGCCGCGCAAGTCAAGCCGGCGGCGGATCTGGCGGCGCTGGCGGCGGAGATCGAAACGATCAAGGGCAAGCTGCCCGACCAGTCGCACGCGATGCAGGACGTGGGGTATCACTTCACGAACCTGTGGTTCGCCGGGCAAAAAGAAAACTGGGACTTGGCGAACTTTTACTGGTCGGAGACGCGGTCACACCTGCGGTGGGCGGTGCGGATCATTCCGATACGCAAAGACAACGCAGGCAAGGAAGTCGACCTGCCGCACATTCTCGAAGCGGTGGAAAACTCGCCGCTCAAGCAGCTTCAAGAGGCGATCGTCGCCAAGGACACGACGGCGTTCGACAAGGCGTATCGGTTTATGGTCGAGAGCTGTTACGCGTGTCACAAGGCGGCGGACAAGCCGTATCTGCGGCCGCGGATTCCGGACGCGCCGGAGGTGCATGTGATTGGGTTCGAGCCCAAGGCGGACTGGCCGCAGTGAGCCATCCTTCATTCGTCGATCGCGCGTCGTCGACGCGGCGGGTTTCGTTGGGCACGCCGCGGCGACCTAGCCGAGGTCGAAGTAAACTTCGTAAGTGCGTTCGTCGACGCGACGGCGGACGACGGGATCGCCGAACTCGCGGTTGTTGATGTTCGTTCGTCCGTAATAATCGCGGACGAATTCGCCTGCGCCAAACGGCTCGGTGCTGTATACGTAACCCTCGTAGTTCTGTTTCCAACCGATGTGCGTCTTGAGCAGGAACGTAATCCGCCCGTCGGGCGAAACGACAACGTCGATCGTGCCATTGTCCGCTCGATGAGCGTGAGGAAAGGGCAACGCGATATGCTCGTGAACGCCGGGTGCAAGGTTCTGCTCCCGCACCCATTGGCTGATGCCCTCGAAATCCGGGCGGCCGAAAAACAAAGGCCAGACGAACGCCAAAATTGCCAGCGCGATGGCGGCGGCGATCGCAAGCTTGAAAGTCGTCCGGATGCGCGCTTCGAGCGTTACGGCGTCCATCGAGCCTCTCCCGGCCCGTCGCGAGTCGTTCGGCGACACGTAACGAACTCGGCGTTCTCCACGGCCTACGGCCTCCCGCCCACAGCCTACCGCCTCTCACTACAGCGGCGGCACCGCGCGTTTGGGCGGCGGCTTAGGAAGCATTTTTGCTTTGTCGTCGGTTGGCGGCGGAGGCGTGCCGGTGCCCATCGGTGGCTTGGGGGCGTTGACGCCGGTGTAGCGTTCTTGCCATTGCCAGCCGAGCGGGGTTTCGAGTTCTTTGGCGGCGAGCATTGCCCAGGGCGTGCCGGGGTGGTTGGCGACGACGCGGTCTAGATATTCCTTGGCCTTGACGGCGTCTTTTTCCAGCGCACTGCCGACATCGATGGTGTCGGCCGGTTCCAAGTCCCAGGTGTCGTTCTTGGGGTTCTTGAACTTCATCGTTTTGGCCTTGGCGAGCATGGCGTTGTAGGCCTCGGTGCGGACCTTAGCGGCTAGCACGCGGCCCATCGCCAGGTCGTAGCCGGCTTGCCAGCGGGGGCTGTCGAGCTTCGGGCGGTCGGCCTCGCCGATCTTGAGCGTGGAATAAAGTCCGCCGATGACCGGCTCGAGCTTGGCCGCTGCCTTTTGGGCTTCGGTCAACTTGCGGGCGAGGTCGGCGTCGTCGCGCTTGGGAAAGTGGAGCGCCGGACCGGAGAGCGGCGTGATCCAGCCTTGCAGCGACGCGGCTTGGACGAGCGCCTGGCGGGCCTTATTCTCGTTAAGCAGTTTTTGATACTCGCCATCGGACACGTAGTCCGGCTGGTAGCGCCGCATGGCGTCGGGATCGAAGAAGTATTTCAGATGGGCGGAGAGGTTGGCGGTTTCCTCGCGGCTGATGGCGTGCCGCATGTCGCGGTTCGGATGAACGGAAAAGTAAATGCCGCCGGTCTCGACGGACAGCCGCGTCAGAGCGTAGGGGCCGTAGCCCGAGTCCATCGGCTCGTCGGCGCGGGCGTTGACGAAGTGCAGCTTGACGACCTCGGGAAATCGCGATTCCGGACCTTGCTCAACGCGGCCCCATTGCGGCGTTTGGTCGTAAGCCGGATCGGGATCGATCCATTTCATTTCCGTTTCGTTACGTCCGAACGGGGCCGGGACGCCGACGACATAGACCGGCATGTGGAACTTGCGGCAAAGCTTGATGGTGTCGTCGGCGCGGCTCTGGTCGTCGCCCACCTCGTCGGTAAACACGATGATCAACACGTTGCGATCGTAGGCATAGCGCTTGGCGGCTTCGGCGGCCGCGTAGACGGCTTCGAAGGCGTGTTCCTGGCCGCTGCGGTCGATCGGGATGTTCTTGATGGCCATTTTGATTTCGGCCAGGTTGTCGGTGGGAACTTTGATCTGCGATTCGACCGTCTTGCCGAAGGCATACACGCTCGTGAGCAGCGGCTTGTCGTCGTGTTGAGCAAAGGCGGGGTTGGCGGACGCTTCGATAGCGCCGAGTTCGGCGTAGATGCGGTCCATGCGGTCGTGAAGTTGCTTGCGCTGTTGCGACAAACTCACCGTGGAGTCGAACGCCCAAATCACCATCGTCTTGCGCTGTTGCAGCGAAATAAGGATTTCGTGGGTGATGCGGTCGATGGCGCCCATCGCGCCGGTCGTGCCGACGCCGGCCGCGCCGCGAACGATATGGCGGTCGCTCTGGGTGAGGCCGGTGGCTTCGACGACACGCTCGTCGTGAAAATCGACCTTCATCTCGCTGACCAGCGACGTTTCGAGCGGTTCCGGCGGCGTGGGGACGTCGGAGACTTCGTCGAGAATCGGGGCGAGCGACGCGGCCATCGTCGCGCCGTCGACGCTCTGCGCGCCGATTTCATCGACCGGCACCTCGGAGAACGCGAACTCCTGGGGGACAATGATTTCTTCCTCGAGTGGGATATCCTCCTCCGGCTCCATGTACGTGACGAGCGAGCGGGTGGTCGGCGTGCTCGTGCCGAACAGGGCCAATGCCACAAGGATCGACACGTTGACGAGCAAGCTGATCGCCCAGGCGGGCGTGTCGCGGTCGAACGCGCTTTCGCCGCCGGTCGCGGGGGCATGCCACCATCGTCGCAGATGTTTCATGGCCGAGTTCCTCTTAGCGTGTCTGGGCGTATGCCGGCCTGGGCAGCTTCGGCTTCGTCGGTCGTCCGATCAGCCGTACTTCGGGACTATCGTCGGCAGCCTCAATCTTCGGCGGACAAGCCGCGGCGATCGCAGACTGTCCCGTGTCGCTATAGCGCGCGGGACAGAAAAAAGTACCCGCGATTGCAACAAATGGATTCGTCGGTGGTTGGCTCGATTATTTCGGTGCGTTTCTGGCCGTTATCGCCACCGAACCCCACGTCTTGGCTATTGTCCCTAAAGTGTTGGCAGAATGCAAGTTCCGTGCGATTTTGGCGGCTGAGAAACGGACTCAAGGCACGGCAATCGCATCTAATCTTTCGGCAGTATTGCAAGCCGCTTGAAAGAATC
>JBBDYI010000231.1:0-19364 GCA_040901705.1 Pirellulales bacterium
CCCCTGTCCCCCGTCCCCTGCTCCCTATCCCCTGCTCCCTGCTCAAGGCAATTCGCGGATGCGTAGATTCTTGAATTCGACGGGCGAACCTTCGGACTCAAGACAGAGATAACCGCTTCGCGGCTCGCAATTGGTGCCGCCGGAAACTTCCTCACCATTGACCCACAGCCGCACTTCGCCGTTGATCGCCCTCACGTAGTAGTGGTTCCACTCGCCGGTTCCTTTGACGAGGTCTTTTCGCGGGAAGCTGCGCTGTCCGTTGGGCGAGACCGGCTCGAAGGGCTTCATCTTCGCTGGGCCGGTGGGAAAAATGTCTCCGTGCGAGGTGAACCAGTCGGCTTTCTTGCCGGTCTGTTTTTCGTACTGTTCGGCATAGCCGGTGTCGAGCACTTGCACCTCGATGCCGTGGGGCAGTTGGCCCGGTTTGAGCTTGGAGAGCGACTCCTCGCTACCCCAGACGAACACACCGGAGTTTCCGCCGGACTTGAGATGCCGCCACTGGACGACCAGTTCGAAGTTGGTAATCGGTTTTTGCGAACGGACCACGCCGACCGGCTTGCCGGTGCATTGGATCAACCCGTCGTCGTTGAACTTCCACGTATCCTCGTCGCAATTGACGTTGACGAAGTCGTCCTTGCCGAGCGACTTCCAGTCCGGCCCCTCGCCGTCGATGAACGCCTTGGTGACGGTGGTTTCATCGGCACGCGCGGCGTTCGGATCGACGGGCAAGGCAATCGCGGCGGCAACGATCGAGGCGAACAAGGCTAGTCGTTTCATAGCGGAACTCATTGTGGGTAAGTGGGCGAGAGTCGAAGCGGGCACGGCGATGCGACAAAGCGGATGCGAAGCGGCATTCGCCGAGTTCGGTCCATCATAGACCGCGCCGCGGCGAAGTTCGAGGCTTTCTGGCCGTCGGCATCCAGGAAAGTCGCCACTTACTCCGCCGGGAAGACGTGGCGCGGACATCAGGCCGGCCAGTTCGGCGTGTGGTCGATTCCACAACCGTATGCGATAATCGTGTTGAACCAATACGCCGCCCGGCGCGTGCCCCTGACCCCTGAGAGGTTGTGAATGAATGTAGGGTGCTCTGTGAGCACCACAAAGCGTTGTGCCAAGGTGCTCACAGAGCACCCTACAGGTTGCGGTTGGACTTGTTCATGTTCGATTCTTTCACAACCTCTGACCCCTGACCCCTGTTCCATGCTTTGCGTCAGCATTGGCCGCGGCCGCCACCGACACATGATCGCCGAGCATCGCCACCTGGTCGAACAGGGGGCGAAGTTGATCGAATTGCGCCTGGACTACCTGCAAAGCAACGTCAACGTCAAGCGCTTGCTGGCCGATCGGCCGGGGCCGGTTGTGATCAGTTGTCGCCGCGAGCGGGACGGCGGCAAATCGACGCTGGCGGAAAACGAGCGGCAACTGCTGCTCCGCACAGCGATTAGCGAAGGGGCCGAATACGTCGACATCGAGGAGGACGTCGCCGCAAGCATTCCGCGGTTCGGCACGACAAAGCGGATCGTCAGCCTGCACAATTTCCGCCAGACGCCGGCCGACCTCGCGGCGATCCACGCCCGCATGGCCGCGCTCGACGCGGACGTCGTGAAGATCGCCACGATGGCCAATCAACCGCTCGACAATCTGCGGATGCTGCGGCTGATTCGCGATAGCGAGATTCCGACCGTCGGCATTTGCATGGGCGATCTGGGCATGCCGACGCGGATTCTTGCCGGCAAATTCGGCGCGCCGTTCACGTTCGCCACGTTTCACCAAGAGCGTGCCCTCGCGCCGGGCCAACTTAGCTTCGCGCAGATGACCGAATCGTATCACTACGACCAGGTTACGGCGTCGACGAAAGTGTTTGGCGTGATCGCCGACCCGGTTGGGCATAGCCTTAGCCCGCTGGTCCACAACGCCGCGCTCGTGCAGGCGGGCGTCGACGCCGTGTACGTGCCGTTTCGCGTGCCCCGCGAGCATCTGGACGACTTTCTCGCCGCCGCCGACGAGTGGGATTTGCACGGACTGAGCGTCACGATTCCGCACAAGGAAGCCGTGCTCGACAAACTGACCGATCGCGACGAATGGGTCGAAGGGATCGGCGCGGCCAACACGATCGTGTTCGACGGCCCGGCGCGGCGGGGATACAACACCGATTGCCGCGCGGCGATGGAAAGCCTCGAACACGCGATGACGACCGACGGCGCAGCGGCGGCGCTGACGGGCAAGACCGCCCTCGTACTCGGCGCGGGCGGGGCCGCCAAGGCGATCGCTTACGGACTTCGCCAGCGCGGCGCTCAGGTCGTGCTGACGAGCCGCACGCTCGACCGCGCCAAACAATTGGCCGACCGGCTCGGCTGCCGCGTTGTCGACTGGAAATCGCGGCACGGCGTCGCTCCGCAAATCCTCGTCAACTGCACTCCCGTCGGCATGCACCCCAACGTCGACGAATCCCCGTTCGACAAACACAACCTCAAGCCGTCGATGATCGTGTTCGACACGGTCTACAACCCGGAATCGACGCTGCTGGTGAAATTCGCCCGCGAACAAAGCTGCCGCGTGGTCACAGGCATCGAGATGTTCGTCCGTCAGGCGGCGCTGCAGTTCAAACTATTCACGGGCCAGAACGCGCCGAGCGACGTGATGGCCGAGACGCTACGCAGGGCGATCGGGCCGGTGAAGTACTAGTCGGAAGGCTCAAGGTTCAAGTATCAAGGCTCAAATAAGGTTCAAGGTTTAAGTTCTAAAGTTCAAACGATAAGACTCGTCGCCCAGCATCGCGTCTTCGTCATTCGTGCTTGAGTCATTGATTGGTCATTGAGAATTGAACCTTATTTGAACCTTGAAACTTGATACTTGAACCTTTCACCATTCGGTCTCGCTCATTCTTTGGAAATTGACACTTGGTCCGTGCTCATTCCACGAACGTCGCTCTGGTCGGTTATCGCGGCACGGGCAAGTCGACCGTGGCGCGGCTGCTGGCTTTGCGGCTTGGTTGGGATTGGGTCGATGCGGACGTGGAGATTGAGTTGCGGGCCGCCAAGTCGATTGCAGCGATGTTTGCGGACGAGGGGGAAACGGCGTTTCGCGATTTGGAATCGGTGGTGGTGGCGGATTTGACTCGGCGGAAGCAAACGGTCATCGCACTCGGCGGCGGGGCGGTGCTGCGGGAGGAGAATCGCTCGGCGATCTGCGAATGCTTTGTCGTTTGGCTGCGGGCTTCGGTCGACGCGATCGTTGCCCGTCTCGATGCCGACGCGACGACGGCCGCGCGGCGTCCGAATTTGACGATTGCAGGGGGTCGCGCGGAGGTTGCGGCGCTGCTGGCCGAGCGCGAACCGATTTATCGACGGCTGGCCCGCGCCGTGGTCGATACCGACGATAAGACGCCGGCC
Source organism: Pirellulales bacterium (assembly GCA_040901705.1). Classification (GTDB taxonomy): domain Bacteria; phylum Planctomycetota; class Planctomycetia; order Pirellulales; family PLA5; genus PLA5. The sequence continues at coordinate 3,393 of JBBDYI010000231.1, forward strand.
GAGGTGGCCGAGGCGATCTACGCACAGCTTCCCCCTACGACTGGCCCGACCGAAACGGCGTGAATTTCTGGCTCAATCTGCCGCCGAACGCGCGTTACGCCCTGTTGGCTCTCTCCGGCGCATTGCTCGGTGGAGCGGTCAACTGCGTCGCCAGCGCGCTGACGTTCGATCATCGGGCCAAAAGCCCGTGGGTGCCCATGCGCGTCGCCGGGCGTGCTCCGCGAAGCTGGCTCGACCGCGTGCCGGTTTTCGGCTGGCCGCGGCTGCGGCGAGAGAGCGACTTGTTCGGCCGCTGGCATTGGGTTCGGCCGATGCTGGTCGAGGTGGGACTCGTCGCGGCGCTGCCGGCGTTGTACTGGTGGGAAGTCGTGGCCGAGGGATTGTGGATGCCGCTGCCTGGCATGATGCCCGGCGTGTTGCCGCGCGCATTCATTGCCGAGACCGACCTCGTGCTGGCGGCCCACGCCATGTTCGCCTGCCATGTGCTGTTGATCATGGTGATGGTTTCCGCGTCGCTCATCGATATCGACGAGCGGCTGATTCCGGACGGCATCACCGTGCCGGGCACGCTGCTCGGACTGGCGACGGCGGCGATGTATCCCTGGTCGCGGCTGCCGGCCGGTTTGGCGCGCGTGCAAGGCGGCATGGCGGTCGACTTTATGAAGGTGACGTCGCCGATGCGCGATGCCTGGCCCGACGTGCTCGGCGAGCGGCCGCTTCTGGCGGGCCTGGCGATCGCGGTGTCTTGCTTCGTGCTGTGGGTGGTGGGGCTGTTGCCGCGGCCGTGGCGAACGCGGCGCGGATTGGGCGTGGCGCTGCGACTGTTTTGCGTGCGATTTCGCCGCGGACTGTTTTCATGGCAAGCAATTGCGCTGTTGATCGCCGGCGCCAGCGCGATTGCCTGGATGTGGAGCCGCGGCGGGCCATCGTGGATCGCTCTGGTCAGCGCACTGGTCGGCATGGCGGCTGGCGGCGGCATGGTGTGGGTGGTCCGCGTACTGGGGACCGTGATGCTCGGCCGCGAAGCGATGGGGTTTGGCGACGTGACGCTGATGGCGATGATCGGCACATTCATCGGTTGGCAGGCGTGTTTGCTGACGTTCTTTCTGGCGCCGCTCTTTGCGCTGCTGTTCGGCATCGTTCAGTTGATCGTCAGCGGCGAAAACGAAATCTATTACGGTCCGTTCTTGTGCGTCGCCGCTGGAGTGATCGTCGTCCGCTGGACCGACGTGTGGAGTTGGGCGTGGCTGATGTTCGATCTCGGCTGGCTCGTTCCGGCGGCGATGGCCGCAGCGCTGGTGGTGATGATCGTGTTGTTGGCGGCAGTGCGATGGGTAAGGGAGCGGTTCATCGGTTGAGCATATTTAGCCCCCGGTGAATACACCGGGGGCAATCGCCGCCATTAGCGGATTGACGCAAGGAATCGAAACATGCCCTGGTTCGAAACCGTTACCGATTTGGAAGCGCAAGCCAACGCAATTCGCACCCGCCGGTATGGCGTGATCGACGTAGCCGGCAGCCAACTGGTGCGCGTGCGTTTGCGGCCGTGGCCCAAAATCGCTTCGGTGATCGAGGGCAAGCTCTGGGGTGAGTTCCTGCATCGCCGCGTTTCCGGCGATCGCTGCTCGCTGTACTACAACCAGCCGCATCGTTTTTCAAACTTCCTCGCCGCCGCGTATGCGTGGTCGACGCGCGGCTGCACGCTCGCCACGATCCGCATGGCCGTGGCGGCGCTCGACGAAATCGCCCGCATCAAGCGAGCGGACGCGCTGCTGTGCGATGTGATCGGTTCGGACATCTCCGAGCGGTTGCTTGCCCGCTGGGGATGGGAAAAGCACGCACCCAGCTTGTTTCACCGCAACTACATCAAGCGGTTCTATGGCGTGTATCCGACGGCCGGCCAGCCGTCGTCGGTCGATACGATTGCGTCGCCGCGTGCGCCCGTGCGGGAAGCGGTTCTCAGCCGTTGATTCATGCACGGTTGATGGTCGATTCGCCGCGATGGGCGAGCTGTTCAACAGCCCGCACGAATGGATCGGACTGGTCAGCGAGCGGCTGATCGATTTCATCCGCGTGCATATCTCGCAGATGGGCGGGCTGACGATGGCCAAGAAGATGGCGGCGATGTGCGAGTTTTTCTCCGTTCGCACGGCATGGCACGGACCCGGCGACACCTCGCCGGTCGGTCACGCGGCGAACGTGCATCTCGACGTGGCGTCGCCGAACTTCGGCGTGCAAGAGGCACGGGCGTTCACGCAGGCGGAGCAGGACGTGTTCCCCGGCTGCCCGGAGCTTAAGGACGGATACCTGTGGGCGAACGACCGGCCGGGTTTGGGAATCGACGTCGACGAGACGCTGGCCGCGAAGTTTCCGATCCAGGACGACCCGCCGTTCGATTTCCGGTGGGGCGAACTTCGGCGGCAGGATGGGGCGATCACGAAGCCGTAAAGACGTTTTGGATTGATCAGAACTGCTCGGACTTGTGCCAACTTACGGCGTCCACGGTGACCCACTCGCCGTTTTCTCGCAGCATCCATGCCGCATAGTTGTATTCGCCACTTCGCCATTGGTACTCCAATACCTCTGTAGTATCTGGCAATCCGCGCTTCTGCAGCAATTCCCGCACGCCGCCGCGCATCTCATCCCCCCATTTTCCACCAGCAAGCGTATTCTTAAAATCCGGCGGACCCATTCGCTCAATGAGTTGCGGCTCCGTTTTCCCAAGTAGCTCACGCATCCTGGGATCCGGCGCGGCACGGCCACAGCCCATCATTACGACTACGATCAGTGCCAGCAGAACGTCGCGCATGACAACGGGGGATCGTAGCGGTTTCATAGAAGTCGCCAGTGCGTTCCGGCTGATGGTGGGCCGCAGTCCATTGTCGAACGGCCGCTATTTCCTTCCACGTCGACTCACACTACTTCTCAACCACCCACACGTTCCGATACACGACCGGGTTGCCGTGGTCCTGGAAGAACATCGCCGCGGCTTCCGGGCCTTCGCCGATGCCGCCCGGCGTGGCGCGGGGTAGCTCCAGGTCGTCGTGGATCGTCACGCCGTTGTGCTTGACCGTGACGTGGGCGTTCTTGACCTTCTTGCCGTCCTCGTACTTTGCCGCCGTGAAGTCGATGTCGTAGGTCTGCCACGCGAGCGGCGGGTAGCACATATTCACCGCCGGTTCCTTGATCTGATAGAAGCCGCCGCACTCGTTGTTCTCGCCCGACAGTCCGAACGAATCGAGCACTTGAAGCTCGTAGCGGTTGTCGATGTAGACGCCACTGTTACCGCGACCCTGTCCGCCGGCCTTGGGCATAAAGGGCGTGCGGAATTCGACGTGCAGCTTGCAGTCGGCGAACTTATCCTTCGTCTTGCTACCGGCACGCAGCAGGCCGTCGTCGGTCACTTTGCCGCCTTCCCAATTTGCCTCATCGCCGGCCTTGGCGAACAGCACCTTCGCGCCTGCGGGCGGTTTGGCGCCCAGCGTTGCGCTCTTGCGTTCGACCTTTTCCAACGTGCCGACCTTTTCGCCGTTCTCGTTGACGAGCGTCATCTTGCCGTCTTTCACGACGGCCGACTTGTTGTCATGCACGAACTTCGTCTCGCCGCCTTCGGTCTTGCCGTCGGCTTCGACCTTGTTGTCGTCGCGAGTCCAACCGTCGCCGGGCAGGCCGCCGTGATAGAACACGCCGTGGAACTTTCCGTCGCCGAGCGCGATCACGTGCGCGCCGATTTTCTGATCATTTTCGCCGACCTTGCCCTGGTATTCGCCCTGGACGGCAAAATCCGGACCGGCTTTGGCCGTGTCGGTGATGGCGTCGCCATGTTCATCGGCGGCGCGGACAGACGTTGCAGAAAACGCCGCGAGCGCGGCCACGAGAGCGAAGAGGGAAGTTCGTCGAATGTGCAACATCGGTGGGACTCCGGTGCGATGGTGGAACGGTCGAGGATGGAGGGCAGAATGCGACATTGTCGATCGCGGCCGCGGTGCGGGCAACCCACCATAATGGGTGGTGGCCATTACTGTACATCACTGAGCTGACCGTAGGCCGGACTCGATGCGGTGAACTTCTTCCGTGTGCTTGCGCGCCTCGTCGGCGCGGCCAGTTCGTTCCAGCAGCCGGGCGAGATTGTACTGCACGTCGGCGTCGTTCGGCGCGAGGGCCAGAGCTTGCCGCAGCGCTGCTTCCGCTTCGTCCGTGCGGTCGAGCTCCAGCAGCGCCACGCCGAGCATCATCCGCGATTTTGGTTCATCGGGCCGGTCCGCGGCGAGATTGCGAAAGACGTCGACGGCAAACTCGAAGTCGCCGCGCTCGTACCTAAACAGCCCGAACTGGAACCGCGGACCAAAGTCCTGCAGATCAAGCTCGCGAAGCTGTTGATAGCACCACCGCGAGGCAACCGCGTCGCCGCGCCGCTTCGCGTTTTCAGCGACGGACACTAGATTGGCCGCCAGAACTTCGGGCCTTTCCGCGGCGAGTTCTCGAAAGGTCTCCGCAGCAAACTCGAAGTCGCCATGCTCGTAGGCGAACTGCCCAAGCCGGAAACGTGTACGAAAGTCCCGTGGGTTAATCCCGCGAAGTTCTTCATAGTACTGCCGCGAGGCCGCGCCATCGCGGTGCTTTGCGTCGTCCACGGCAAAGACCAGCATCGCAGCTAGTTCGTCGCGAAGGCCTGGCTCATCGGGCAACCGCTCCATCGCGTCGCGAATCGCGGCCAGCGCCTCGTCGATGCGACCGGCGTCGCGGAGCGATTCGGCCAGCTTGGCGTGATACCGCCAGCGATTGCCGGCCAGCGCGATCGCTTGGCGGAACGCCTCGGCCGCTTCGTCCGGCTGATGCGAGAACAACAGCGCGTCGCCCAGGATGGCGTGGGCTTCGTGCGCACGCGGCCGCTGAGCGACGGCTCGGCGGGCGAGCGCGACGGCCGCGTCGAGATTGTCCGCGTCGATCGCCAGCCGCGCCGTTTGCAGCTGTGCTTCCGGCAAGTCGGGCGTCCAGCGAGCAAGCGCCGCGAAAACCCGCGCATCCTCGGTTTGCCCCGCCTCGTTCGTCGCCGACGTCTGACGGAATTGCGCCCACACGAGCAGTCCGAGCGCCGCGGCCAGCGCGCCCCACTTGGCGGCGTGCATCGCGCCGGGCACGAAGCGGTCGGCCAGCGACACGCCTTCGGCGACGTCGAGATTGGCGGCCGTCTGCCGGTCGCTGACTTTCCAGATGAACCCGTCGAAGTAGAAATGTAGCAGCGTCGACGTGTTGAATCCGGCCGTGAGCAGCGCGATCAGGTCGGCGTGGCGGGCGATCGTGTCGACGTCGTCCGGCGCGCCGGAGAAAAACCGAATCGACCCGTAAGCCGCGATCGCCCCCAGATACAGCCCCAGCATCGACCACTTCTCGCGAAACAAGAAACCCAGCAGCCCGAACCGCTCGCCGACGCGCTCGGCCAGCCGACGATTATAAACCCACACGATGGCGTAATACTGCACCGCGTGGAAGATTTCGAACATCGCGATGCCGATGACGAGATTGGTCGAGATTCGGCCGCTGAACCAGTACAGTCCGCCGGTCGAAACGGCCAGCGCGATCTTGATCCAACCGATGCCGCGTCGCGCGCGGGTCTGACGCACGATGTCGGCGAGATAGGCCAGCAGGACGATGCCCGTCGCTATTCCGATGACGTACCGCGCCGCCACGAGCCACTCGCGTCCCACAATCGGCACGCCGGTGCGCCACGCCACGTTCATCAGGCCGAACACCCGCGCGTCGCTCAGCACGAAACCGGCGACGAACAGCATGACGCACAACCAGAAGTCGAGCCGCGCGGTCCACCGGTCGTCGGCGCCGCGCTTCATGTCGTAAATCCGCATGAAGCCGAACGTCTGCATCAGGCCATGCCAGGTGCCCCAGAGCAGCAGAGCCAGTTCCAGTCCGTCGAGCGAACGATAGGGAAGATTCCACCGCGCGGCGAGCGACGGCGGCGGCAGAAACGCGATCGCCGTCGCCAGCGCCAGCGGCGGCACGAGCAGAAATCGCCAACGAAATCGCCGGAACAACTCGCGATCGCCGTAGGCTCGCATGAAGCCGGGCAGGTGATGGGCCAGCGTAGCGAAACTGGTCACGAACAGAATGATTTGCGTCGGCGTGAACACCGCCCGCTCCAGCCACATCACCACCGGCACGATCGCCAGCGGCGTGGCCACGATGTAGGCCAAGTCCCAGGCCGGGGAAATGATCCACGGCGAACGAGGGCGAGCGGCGGCGGTATCGCTGGCGGCGGCTTGGCTCATGGCGCAGCGGCAATGGCGGGTGGCGAGTGACCGACACCTCCATTCTAGGCCACGGCGATTGTGCCGGTCATGGCGGTTGGGACGAACTCGGCCGTTGTCGGCGTCATTTCGGCGATTCGATCGTCGTGGCGAGAATTGCCCGTGTGGCGTCGGCGAATTGCGGTGTGCCGGCGTCGGGCCATAAGATAGGAGCGGCCGGACTTGCGATTCTCGAAATTGCGAATTCTCAGGTAGGCTGTGAAAGAATCGAATATGCACAAGTCCGACCGCAACCTGTAGGGTGCTCTGTGAGCACCTTGGCGCAACGTTTTGTCGTGCTCACAGAGAACCAATACATTTGTTCACAACCTCTCAAAGCCAAAACTTGCGGCGGACAAACCCGACAGACCAAACCGACATGCTACAAAGAGTCCTCGAACCCGAAGTAATGGACACGCCGGAGGAAGCTTCCGACTACGACGCGATGGATCACGGCGAAGTGAACCGCGTGTTCGTGACGGATTTGATCGCCGCGATGCGACCGACGGATGCAGTGAGTGGTGCGCTTAAGCTGTCGATTCTCGATCTCGGCGCGGGCACGGCGCAGATTCCCATCGAGCTTTGCCGGCGGATGGAAACGGCCAACGTGGTGGCCGTCGACGCCGCCGCGGCGATGCTGGCCGTGGCGCGGCGAAACGTCGAGCGGGCCGGGCTTGATCGGCGGATACGTCTCGAACTGGCCGACGCAAAACGACTGCCGTTTGCCGACGGGGAGTTTGCCGCGGCGATCTCGAACAGCATCGTGCACCACATCCCCGAACCGCGATCGGTGCTAGCCGAAGCCGTTCGCACGACCGCACGGGGCGGGCTGCTGTTCATTCGCGACTTGCTGCGGCCGGACGATCGCGAGACGCTCGACCGACTCGTCGAGACGTATGCCGCGGGCGCGAACGAGCATCAGCGGCGGATGTTCGCCGAATCGCTGCACGCCGCGCTCAGCCTCGACGAGATACGCTCGCTGGTGGCGGAACTCGGTTTCGCCCGCGATACGGTGACGCAAACGACCGACCGGCATTGGACGTGGACGGCGCGGCGGGCGTGAATGTGGCCGATGCGACGCGGCAGCAAACGAGCCAAACGCTGACGAACATCGCTGCTAGATGATGTCCGCGATCGGCTCGACGTGTTGCACGCCGACGAGTTTCTGATCGAGGCCGCCGTAGAAATACGACAGGCGATTCGGATCGAATCCCAATTGATGCAGAATCGTGGCGTGCAGGTTTTTGACGTGCAGCGGCTTCTCGACGGCGGCCGAACCGAGTTCGTCGGTCGTGCCGACTGAGATGCCGCCCTTGATGCCGCCGCCGGCCATCCACATCGTGAAACCGTAGGCATTGTGATCGCGGCCCGTGCCTTTTTCGTACTCGGCGGTCGGCTGGCGGCCGAATTCGCCGCCCCAGACCACCAGCGTGCTGTCGAGCAAGCCGCGCTGCTTGAGATCCTTGAGCAAGCCGGCAATCGGCTGGTCGGTGTTGCCGGCGTGGTAGTTGTGATTCTTTTCCAGATCGCCGTGGGCGTCCCAGTTGGCGTCGTTGTGGTTGCCGCCGGAATAGACCTGGATGAACCGCACGCCCCGCTCGACCAATCGACGGGCCAGAATGCACTTGCGGGCGAAGTCTTGCGTCCGCGGTTGATCGTAGCCATACAGCTTCTGCGTGTCCTCGGTTTCGTCGGCCAGATCGACCGCTTCCGGCGCGTGCTGTTGCATCTTGAACGCCAGTTCATAGCTGGCGATCCGCGCGGCGAGGTCCGAATTGTCGATCCGCCGCAGTTGATGCTCGTGGTTCTTCTCTTGCAGCCGATCGAGCATTCGCCGCTGGGCCGACCGCGTCATGCCCTCGGGCAATCGTAGGTCGAGAATCGGTTCGCCTTGCGATCGGACGACGACGCCCTGGTACGACGCGGGCATGTAGCCGCTCGACCAGTTCTTCGCGCCGCTGATCGGGCCGCCGGTCTTGTCGAGCATCACGACGAAGCCTGGCAGGTTCTCGTTGACGCTGCCCAAGCCGTAATTGACCCACGAGCCGAGGGCCGGCGCGCCGCTGATGATCTTGCCGGAGTTCATCATCAGCATGGCCGAGCCGTGGATCGGCGAATCGGCGGTCATCGAATGGATGAAGGCAATGTCATCGACGCAGGTGGCCAGGTGCGGAAACAGATCGCTGACCCATTTGCCGCACTGGCCGTATTGCTTGAACTTCCACTTCGGCTCGACGATGCGGCCTTGGTTTTTGTGGCCGCCGCGGCCGAACGTCTTGACGTCGATCGTCTTGCCGTCCATGCCGTACATGCTGGGCTTGTAATCGAACGTGTCGATGTGGCTGGGACCGCCGTACATGAACAGGAAGATGACGCTCTTGGCCTGGGGGGCGAAATGCGGCGGCTTCGGCGCGAGCGGGTTGACAAAGGACGAAGCGCCGTCGGCGGCGACCGCTTGCTTGGCGAGGAATTCATCGCCGGAGAGCATCGACAACAGCGGCAGCGCGGTGAACCCGCCGCCGGCCTGCCAGAGAAACTCGCGGCGCGTGCGGCGGCAGAAACTATCGCGCAATGATTCGGACATGGTCGTTCTCCCGGTCGATCGAACTGTAGGAGGCGAATCCTCTCGCCGAGGAGTCGGTTTGCGCTTCCATCGGCGAAAGGATTCGCCTCCTACAGTTCTGGGGTAGGCACTACGTCATTTGAAATCGACTCACGGCGATCGGTCAGTCCAAGTATACGAATTCGTTCGTGTTGAGGATCAGCAGGCTGTATTGCCGCAGCGCCTTCTCTGCGCTCATGCCTTCCTCCGACTGAAGCGATTCGATGAACGCCACGTCGCCGTTGACTTCCGCGTCGTCGGGCGTGCGGCCGGTTGTGAGGCGAATCGCATGAATCACCTTGGCCGCCAAGCCGTCGGGCCGCTCGGATTCGAGACGCTCCGCCAGCTTGTCCGCTTGCTCGCCGATGAACCGGCTGTTGAGCATGCCGAGCGCTTGCGTCGGCACGGTCGTGCTGACGCGGACCGCGCAGCTCGTGTCGGTGTCCGGAGCATCGAAGTTTTGCAGCATCGGATGCCGCAGCGAACGCTTGACGTGGACGTAGATGCTGCGGCGGGCCGATTCCTCCGGCGACGACGTGTTCCAGCCCGCCCCGGGACGCGAGGCGGTCGCCAGCACTTCATCGGGCAGCGGCGGGAAAATGCTCTGGCCGAACATCTTCGAGTTCAACTCGCCGCTGGCCGCGAGAATTGAGTCGCGGACTTCTTCGGCGGTGAGCCGCCGCATGTCGAATCGCCAGAACAGTTCGTTCGTCGGATCCTTGGCCAGCGCGGCTTCGACGCCGGCCGACGACATCCGATAGACGCTGGACATCATGATCAGCTTGTGCATCGACTTCATGCTCCAGCCGCGTTCGACAAACTCGGCGGCCAGCCAGTTGAGCAACTGCGGGTGCGTCGGCGGCGTCCCTTGATAACCGAAATCGCTGCTCGACCGCACGATGCCGCGGCCGAAATGGAACTGCCAGATGCGATTGACCATCACGCGGGCGGTCATCGGGTTTTCCGGCGAAGCGATCCAGCGGGCCAGCGCCAGCCGTCGGCCGGAAGAGCCGTTGCGGCCGAGTTCGGGCACGTCGAGCTTTCCGACCGCGATGGCCTGGGGAACGCCCGGCTCGACTTTGTCGCCCTGGGCGTGGGCGTTGCCGCGCATGAGCACGAACGTGTCGGGCGCGCGATCGCCTCGTTCCTGGGCCGCCAGCGCCTTGTCGAGCGGCTGTAGTTTCGTTCGCGATGCGCGGCGTTCTTCTTCTTTGAGGGCGAGATACTCGCGCAGCTCGTCCTTGGCGAGCACGCGGCCGCGGCGCTCGGCGATCATCCGGCGTCGAACGCGCTCGTCCTTTGCGTCTTCTTTCTCCGGGTTCGAGAACGTTTCGTAGATCCGGTTTTCGATCGTCGCGATCCTCTCGCGAAGCCGCGCTAGCTCCGCGCCATGTTCTCGTTCGAGTTCGGCGTGTTTCTTTCGTGCTTCGTCGCTGCCGATGTCGCGTTGCGTATTGCCGTGTTGGAGGTTGTGGAAGAACGCCAGCATCTGGTAATAGTCGGTCTGCGGAATCGGATCGAGCTTATGGTCGTGACAGCGGGCGCAGCCGATGGTGAGGCCCAAGAACGTCTCGCCGCTGGTGACGATGATGTCGTTCAGCCCGTCGTAATACGCCTGCTCGCGGTCGACCGGCTCGTCGTCCCACAAGCCGAGCCGATAAAACCCCGTCGCGGTGATCGACTCCGCCGTTGGCGGCTCTAACTCGTCGCCCGCCAACTGCTCGATCGCGAACCGATCGTACGGCTTGTCGTCGTTGAACGCCGCAATGACGTAATCGCGATACTTCCAGACGTTTTCCTTGGGATTGTCCCGTTCGTAGCCATCCGTTTCGGCGTAGCGGACCAGATCGAGCCAGTGGCGGGCCCATTTTTCGCCGTAGTGCGGCGAATCGAGCAGGCGGTCGACGACTTTTTCGTAGGCGTTCTCAGATTCGTCGGCCAGAAACGCATCGACGTCTTCCGGCGTCGGCGGCAGGCCGGTCAGGTCGTAATAGGCCCGGCGAAGTAGAGCGAGCTTGTCGGCCGGCGGGGCCGGTTTCAAGCCCGCCGCTTCGAGTCGGTGAAGAATAAATGCGTCGATCGGATTGCGGACCCAAGCCGCGTCGCGAGGCTTCGGTTCGGCGGGGCGCGTCGGCGCGGTGAACGCCCAATGCTGACTCCACTTGGCCCCGTCGTCGATCCAGCGGCGGATCGTGGCGATCTCGTCCGCGGTGAGCGGCTTGCCTTCGCCCTCGGGCGGCATCCGCAGATCGGCGTCGCTTTCGGATATCCGTTGCAGCACGGCGCTGGCGTCAGCCTTGCCGGGCACAATCGCGGTCTCGCCAGATTCCAGGTCCGCCACGGCCGCCTCGCGACGGTCGAGCCGCAAGCCGGCTTCATGAACGGCCGGACCGTGGCACTTGTAGCACCGCTTGGCGAAGATCGGCTGAATGTGGCGGGTGAAATCGGCTTGCGCGGCATCGGCGCTCGCCGAGGGATCGCCGTCGTCGGCAGCCGCAACCGCCCCTGTCGCGGCGGTCAGCCACACTCCGGCGACGCACCACAAGAGCGCGGTGATTGCGATGCGAAGTCGTTCCATGATCGTGACCGAGCAGATAGGCTTGGGTGGCGGAGGGCAGGTTCGTCGGCGAGATGTCGAAGTAGCGGCGCAGGCTTCAAGTTTCAAGTATCAAGGCTCAAGGTTCAAATAAGGCTTAAGGTACAAGGTTTAAGGCAAACTTGCCGCCGCAACGCCCCGCTGGCGATGCTTAAGCCTTAAGCCTTGCACCTTATTTGAACCTTGATACTTGATACTTGAAACTTTAGCCGTGACGCCAAACCATCAACGCCTGCAGATACCTTAAGTGTATCCAATCCCGCCGCCCGATACATGGCCCGAACCGACCAATACCTATCCGAAACCGACATCCGCAGCCGCCGGGCGAAGACCTGGACAGTGCGGGCCAGCGACCGCGACCGACGGCCCTGGCTTGCCGATTCGCCGGTTTGCCCCCTGCTGAAGGAGTATCGAATCGTTCATCTTGGCGTCGCGTCGATGCCGGCCCCGTTCGAAATTGTCCGCACCAAACTCGGCGGCAGCTATTTTCTGGCATGTTTCGGCGGCGAAGGACGCGTGGTCATCGACGGACGCTTGAAGCGCTGCCGCCCCGGACAAGCTTTTCTGCTTCCGCCGGGCACGCGACATGCGTTTCACACGCCCAAGGGAAAGCAGTGGAACTTCTGCTGGGTGCGGTTTCAGGAAAACGCCGGCCAGCAGCCGGTCGCCAACACGAATTCGCCCGTGCTCGCCGATTTCGACGCCGAACCGCTGCGGCTGGCCACGATGGGTTTGTATCACGAGTGCTCGCGTGACCGCGTGGCGGCGGCGATCGACGGTTGGTTGAAACTTGTGCTCGACTACGTGCTGCGGTTCGCCGAACCGCGGCGGATCGACGAGCGGATCTACGGGCTGTGGCAAAAAGTCGCCGCCGACCTGCGCCGCGATTGGACGAACGCCGAAATGGCCCGCGAAGTTCACTTGAGCGAAAAACAGCTCGAACGGCTCTGCCGCCGCGAGCTCGGCCGCACGCCGCGGCAGCAACTCATTTGGCTCCGCATGCGCCGGGCGGCGGAATTGCTCACGGACGACGCCCGCAAAGTCGCCACGGTCGCCGCCGAAGTCGGTTACGAAAACCCGTTCGTGTTCTCGACGGTGTTCAAACGCTGCATGGGCTGGTCGCCGTCGGAACATGCGTCCCGCGTACGCGCAACCGAATTGCTCCGACAAGGGACGTAGCGCCGCGACTCGCGGAACCGGTGAAGCACCTTGCCGGAAACCAAACCAAAAACTGTAGGTCACATCTGTAGGAGGCGAATCCTTTCGCCGAGGGCGCTGGCAAGCGATTCCGTCGGCGAAAGGATTCGCCTCCTACAACATGGGGACGATTATGATCGAAGCGGCACGCTCGCGGCGGAGGATCGACGAGTTTTCCGACTGCACGCCCGATGCGTCGGCCGAACCGCTGGCGCGATCGAAAATCAACCGTCGCCGAGGCTGGCGCGAATTGCCTTTTGAGCCAGCTCCAAGGCCGCGCCGATATTTTCCGGCTGCTTGCCGCCGGCTTGAGCCAGGTCGGGCTTTCCGCCGCCGGAGCCGCCGACCGCTTTGGCCGTCTCGCGGACCCAGTTGCCGGCGTTCGCGCCCGCCTCGACCAGATCGCGCGACAGCCCCGCGACCAGCGTTACCGCGTCGTCGCCCGTCTTGGCGGCCAGTAGCACGGCCGACGACTTCGTCTTCTTGCGAATCTGGTCGATTAGATTTCGCAGTTCGTTCGCGCCGCCGACCGCCGCCTCGGCGACGACAAGCGTCGTCTCGCCGCCAGCGTGTTTGAGCGTCTCAGCCTTTTCGAGCAGCGCGTCGGCCGACACCGGTCCGGCCTTGGCGCGCTCGGCGGCTTGAGCGGAAAGCGTTTCGCGATCGGTCAACAGCGCGGCGACGCGCTGGGGCACGTCGAACGGAGCAACGTTTAGCGTGCGGGCCGTTTCGCGCAGCGCCGCCTTTTGCTCCGCATACGATCGCGCCGCCGCCGAAGATTTCGTCGGTTTGGCCGCCGCCGTCGACGCGCCGCCGCCGGAAAGCTGCTTCTTCAAATCGCGCACGGCCAGCGCCAACGCCGCCGCCGCCGCCGGGACGTCCGCCTCGCCCACGCCGAGAGACCGGGCCGCCTCGGCTAGGGCCTGCTTCGTCTCCGCGACATGGCCCCGAGCCTTTTCGCCGGTAAGCGCGACGATCCGCCGCGTGCCCGCCGCTACGGCTTCCTCGGCCACGATCTCGAACGCGCCGACTTGCTTGGTGTTCGCCAGGTGAATCCCGCCACAAAGTTCGCGGCTGAAATCGCCCATCGACACCATCCGCACCGGGTCGGGATATTTTTCGCCGAACAGCATCATCGCCCCTTTTTCGCGGGCTGCGGCCAGCGGCAGAATCTCCGCCGTCACACCGGCCGCCTCCGCCACGCGCTCGTCGACGATCTTCGCAATCGCTTCAAGCTGTTCGGCCGCCACCGGCGTCATGTTCGTGAAGTCGAACCGCAAATAATCTTCCTCCACCTTCGAGCCTTGCTGTTGGGCGTGACTGCCCAGCGTCGATTGCAGCGCGTGGTGCAACAGATGCGTCGCTGAATGCGCCCGGCGAATCCCCGCCCGCCGCGCTTCATCGACGCGGGCGGTCACTTTCGCTGCGGTGCGCAACTCGCCTTCGAGCAAGTGCCCGACGTGCTTGACTATCTGTCCATCTTTCTGCGTGTCGGTGACGTGGAAGCGAAAACTGTCGCCGATGATCTCGCCGGTGTCGCCGACCTGCCCGCCGGACTCGCCATAAAACGGCGTGCGGTCGAGAACGACGATCAATTCCCGATCGTGGCCAACTTCCTTGACGTGGTCGCACAGATGTTCCTGGGCGACGATGAACTTCACCTCCGCCGCGGCTTCAATCGCGTCGTAGCCGAGGAATTCGCATTCGTGCAGCACCTTCTTGATCGCGTCCATCGGCCCGCTGCCACCCATCACCGTATGCACCGCCTTGCCGGAAACTTCGCCGTGCTGCTCCATCGCCTTGCGAAAGCCCGGCCAGTCGAACGCGAGATTGCTTTCGGCCGCCATCGTCTCGAACAGTTCGGCCGGCACGCCGAACGTCGTATACAACTCAGCCGCCTCGCCGCCGTCCACCGTCATCCGCCCCGACGACTTCATATCGCCAAAGATCTTCTCAATCCGCGCCAGCCCCGCGTCGATCGTGCCGAAGAAATTGGCCTCTTCCTTCTTGATGACGTCCTGCACGCGCTGCACCGTCTCGGTCAACTCCGGATACGGCGTCTTCATCATCTCGACGACCGCCGGCACGAGTTGAAACAGGAACGGCTCGCTGCGGCCCATCTGATGCCCGTCGAGCACGGCCCGCCGCAACAGCCGGCGGATGACGTATTTCTCCTTCTGCGCGCCGGGATACACGTTCTCATGCACGGCCATCGCACAGGCCCGCACGTGATCGGTGATCCGCCGCAACCGCCGCCCGTTGTCGCTGGCCGGATCGTATTTCACGCCGCAAACGTCGGCCGCCGCCAGCACGATCGGCTTGAGGATGTCGATGTGATAATTCGTCTCCACGCCTTGTAGCGTCGCCGCGGTTCGCTCCAGGCCCATGCCCGTGTCGATGTTCTTGCTCGGCAGCGGCCGCAGGTTATCCGGCGGATCGCCCACCCGGTTGAACTGCGTGAACACGAGGTTCCAAATCTCGACCGACTTGCCGCTGTCGGGATGATAAAAAATCTCGCTGCACGGACCGCACACGCCGTCCGGTCCTTCGCTCGGCGCGCTGGCCGGCCAGAAATTGTCCGCTTCGCCCATCCGTTCGATGCGGTCGGTCGGCAGCTTGATCTCCTCATGCCAGATGTCGGCCGCTTCGTCGTCGTCGACATAGACCGTGACCGAGAGCCGCTTCGGATCGATGCCCAGCCACTTCTTGTCGGTCAAAAACTCCCACGCCCAGCCGATCGCTTCGCGCTTGAAGTAGTCGCCGAAGCTGAAGTTGCCGAGCATCTCGAAAAACGTGTGGTGATACGCCGTCCGCCCCACGTTGTCGATGTCGCCCGTCCGCAGACACTTCTGGCACGTCGTCGCCCTCGTAAAATCGAGCTTCACCTTGCCCAAGAAATGGTCCTTGAACTGATTCATCCCGGCCGGCGTGAACAACACCGACGGATCCCAGGTCGGCACCAGCACGTCGCTCGGCCGCCGGGCGTGCCCCTTGGTCTCGAAGAAGGCCAGGTATTTTTCGCGTAGTTCGTTGGTTTTCATCAGCAATGGCGGAGACAAAACAAAAGTCGGGAGTGCGCGGCAAAGTCTTGTGTCGGCGGACTACAAATAATATCGGCCACGACAATGAACCGCCAGCCAAGCGCCATTTAGCCCCGCGTGAACACACGCGGGGCAAACGACTCACCAAGCAAGAAGCCCGCAACGCCGCCGCCCACGCCCGCATCATGCCCGCCGCCCGTCGAGCGACCGCATCGGCTCGTAAAGATCGGCAAC
>JBBDYI010000232.1:0-19085 GCA_040901705.1 Pirellulales bacterium
TACCGTAAGGAGTCACGCCTTTTCAATTTGGTTGCGGCCACAGGCCGCGCTAGGACATCCGTGTGATCCGTGGTTCGCTTCAACCAAAAAACAGGCCACGCCGTCCGCTCACCTCAAGCGTTTGCTCCCGTCAGCACGCGTTCCAAATCGATCAGCGCGAGCTCGACCTCGGCGGCCTCGGCGTCGGCCAGCGCGTGGCCGCCATAGCGCACGCGATAAAACGCCTCGACGACTTGCCTGGGCGCGCGGGCGGCGATTCGTCGCGACGGCATGTCGAACAATTGCCCGCCGATGGCCTGGGCGAACTCCAGCGGCGTCTGCTGCGGCAACCGCCGATAGCCGGCCCGCGCCGCGATCCGCTCGAAGCGATCGTAGAACGTGATTCGGGGCCGCGAGGGCTTCGCTGCACCGCGTCGCCACGGCCGCAGCGACAACCATCCGCCGAGCCGCGTCCACCATGCCAGCCGTGGCATCGTCGGCCAGCGCCGAGCGACCTCGCGAATCGCATACCAGCACACGACGATGCCGGCGATCAATCCCAGCCAGCCCACCGCGTCGACAATGACTCGCACGACGGCGGCGATGGATTCGGCGAGCGCCAGGACGCCCCAGCGGGCCGAATCGATGATGCCTTCCAGCGGCGAATAGACGAAACGCCGTTGCCGCTCGCGGTCGAAACCGACGATGTAGTTGCGCCACAACAGATCGACGTGGTCGAACAGGTTTTTGGCGCGCGCCCAAAAACCATAGTTGCCGGTGGTGGTGGCAAAACTCTCGTCGCCGGGCGTCGGGTCGAGACGCAACCATGCGCCGCGCCGGTAGTCGTGGTTGGGCGATTTCATCGCCTCGGATACCTGCGATGGTTCGAGATAAGCCTCGGCCCAGGCGTGGGCATGTAGCTGCCGCACCTGCAAATATCCGCCGACCGGATTCCAATCCGCGCTGCGATAGCCCATCACGATCCGCGCCGGGATTCCCTGGCTGCGCAACATCAGCACGAGCGCGCTAGCGAAGAACTCGCAATTGCCCTGCCGATGCTCGGTGACGAAATCCTCGATCGGGTCGATGTCCGCGTTCCGCTCCGGCATCGCCAGCGAGTAGCGAAACTCGCCGGAGTTTTTCAAGCGGTCTTCCAGCAACTGCGCGAGGCCAACGCGATCGTCCGGCGAAAGATCGTGGTCGGCCAGTACGCCGCTGGCCCAGGCAATCAACTCCGCCAATTTCCGCTCCGGCGGCGGCGCGTCGGTCGCGTTGCGGTCCGGTGGCGATAGCCGCGTCCACCGTCGCAAGTCGATCCGATTCGTCCGGCACGGCATCACGTCCTGTTGCTTGCCCAGGTGAAATCCGGTCGTGCCAATCTGCAATTCCATTCGCATGTCGTACGGATCGCGCCGCAACCACGGCGTCGACTTGATGCGGTCGTCGCCGTAGACGCCGGCGATCGGGTACACGCTGAACAACCGGCCACTCGGCATTTGTTCGATATCGACCACTTGTCGCACAACTCCACGGCCGGTGCGGTCGAGCGGCTCGCCTTCGCCGTCGTCGCTGCCCACCGGCTTCCAGTTGCCCGCTTCGTAGTCGTACGCCACGCCGCCGCGCAGGTAGAGATCGCGCTGGAAGGGGAACGCGTCGCCGGTCGCGTCGTCCAGCAACGAAACGCGCATCACGATCGCGCTGTTCTCGAATATCCGGCGGCCGCTGCTGTTGAGATCGACTTTGTCGGTGAACGAAGTCATGCCGACGTTACGGCGCATACCCTGAGTCATCGACCGCGCGTCGCTGTACCGCGGCACGGCGACGAACAGGACTGCGGCCACGGCGACCGAACCGGCGGCAAGGAACATCAGGCACCGCGCCAGAGAGCGATAAAAATGCCGCGGCGGTTCCACTACGGCCGCTTGAGCTGAGCCGCGCTCGGACGGCGAGCGGACCGCATTCTGCCAGTTCAGTCCCCACCGCGTCTTTCGCTTCGATCCGGAGGTTCCGAACGCGACGCCGTGGGCCAGCGATTCTCCGTAGCAGCACAACAGCGCCACGCCCGACAGGCCGAACAGCAGAAACAGAATCACCAGCACGCCGAACAAGATGCTATCGCCGATCGCCGCGGCGACGACGACTTGCAACAGGCTCAGGCTGAGCAGTTGCCAGCCTACGCGGACGGTCTTTTCCTGAAACAGCAAGATCGTCTGCAAATAGATCAACAGATTGGCGATCGCCACGAGTTGTTCGCTGGCGTCAGACCGCACGACTTGCGAGACGGACATCGCCACGGCCACGAGAGCCGCCAGATTCGCCAGACCGCCGCCGAGCCGAATTCGTCCCCGCAAGTCGGTCCAGTAGAACGCCGCCGACGCGGAGACCACCGCCAATAGCGGCAGCGCAACGCTGCCTTGCGCCGAGCCGAGCAACAGCGTGCCGAGCACGGCGACAATGGCCAAGTTGATTTGTACGAGCCGGAGCAAAGACATGGCGCTGCGCGAAGGTTCAAGGTTCAAGGCTCAAGTTTCAAATCTCAAATCTGGCCTCAGTCCCGTTCTTCGAAAACGACGTACTCTGCGCCGTTTTCTCCGGCGTCGATCGTTGTCCAATTCGCTGGCGCTGCCGCGTCCATCGCGCGATCGCTTGCCGAGGTTTGCACGGCTCGATGCGCGTCGCGGGTGCTTACGACGATTGCCGGTGCGTCGGACCGGGACATGCGTCCGACCGCGTCGAGTGCCGCGATCAGCCGCGCTTCGTGTTTTCGTGCGTCGGCCGGGCCGTTGATCGCGGCGGCCTCGACCTCGGCCAGCGCGGCGAGCATCTGTGCCCTGACCGCCGGCGATGAGAGACCGTGAAAAAGCATTTCGCTCTTGGCCGCGATCGCCAGCATCACGCGCGATCCCGGTTCGGCGCAGGCGCGGTCGATAAACGTGGCGGCAATGCTTACGGCCCGCTCGGTGATTTCGATCTGCGCCCGCGTCGGCGGTCCGGCGACCATCAGATCGAGCACGATGGCCAGGTCGTGGTGCTGCTGATGCTCGAATTCGCGGACGACGATCTCTCCGCGCCGCGCCGACGACCGCCAGTGAATCCACCGCCGGCTGTCACCGCGCTGCCAATCGCGAAGGCCGTGAAATTCCGCCTCGGCGCGTCCGCGTCGCCGCGAGGATCGCTGGCCGCTGGCCGTTTGCCGCCACAGCGCTTTCGCTCTGGCGGTCAATTCGCCGAGCCGCGGGTAAATGACCACTTCGCCGGCCGCCGGCACGGTGACCGTTCGCCGCACCAAACCGAGCGGAAACCGGCATGACAGCCGCAGCGGGCCGAATTGGTACCGCCCTCGCTCGGTCAATCGCCCGCGATAGCTGGTGTGCCGCGTCGCGCCGGCCGGGACGTGCGGAAACCATGCCGTGGCGGTCACGCGGCGCTGTCGCAGCGGCGCGCGATGGCGTTCCAGCGTATCGGTCACGACGATCAGCCACGCCGCCAGCCACCGCCGCGGATTGGTGAGCGACAAGTTTGCTTCCAGCATTTCGCCGGCCATCAGCGCCGCCGGCAATTGCCGCCGCACGCGCACGCCGCGGGGAATCAACGCCGCCATCATGCCATTGAACAACAACGGCCCAACCATCAGCCCGGCGACGACATACAACAAGTTGATGTCGCGCAAAATCGCCACGGCCAGCACGAAGGCCAGCACGAATAGGTAGGCAAAGCCTTCGCGAGTGATAAAGAAGGGAAGACGCATAGTATTCCACTGCCCCCTGCCCTCTGGCCCCTGCCCCCTGACCACTGACCCCTGCCCCCTGTTCTCTACTCCCTCACCGCCACCTCATCCACCAATCGCTGCACGAGCGCTTCGACCGTTTGCCGCCGGCTGCCGTGGGCGTAGCCTTTGGGAATGATGCGGTGCGCGATGACCGGCGTCGCCAGACGTTTTACGTCGTCCGGCGTAACGAAATCGCGGCCCTCGACGAGCGCGAGCGCCTGACATGCCCGATACAGACAGAGCGCGCCGCGCGTGCTGACGCCGACGTGGACCGCGTCGCATTCGCGTGTCTTGTGAACGATGTCGAGCAGGTATTCGTGAACGGCGTCGCTGACGGCCACTTCGCGGACCCGTTGTTGTAGTTCGACGATCTGACCGCAGTCGAGCA
This sequence comes from Pirellulales bacterium, assembly GCA_040901705.1. Classification (GTDB taxonomy): domain Bacteria; phylum Planctomycetota; class Planctomycetia; order Pirellulales; family PLA5; genus PLA5. The sequence goes on from JBBDYI010000232.1 coordinate 4,137, forward strand.
CCGCGTCGAGGCGATCCACCGGCTCGCCGTGCCGATGGTTGGCCAGAATCTGCAACTCGTCTTCGCGATCCGGATATCCCAGCGCGATCCGCAGCAGAAACCGGTCGAGCTGGCTTTCCGGCAGCGGGTAAGTGCCCTCGAATTCGTAAGGGTTTTGCGTGGCGATCACCATGAATGGCTGGGGCAGCTCGTGCGTCTGGCCATCGATCGAGACCTGCCCTTCGCTCATCGATTCGAGCAGCGCGCTCTGCGTCCGCGGCGTCGTGCGGTTGATCTCGTCGGCCAGCACGATATGGGCGAAGATCGGCCCGCGATGGAAAATGAACTCACCCGTCTTGGCTTCGTAGATGCTGCCGCCAAGGATGTCGCTGGGAAGCAAGTCGGGCGTGAATTGAATGCGGCAGAACCGTCCGGAAACGCTTCTGGCAAGCGCCTTGCCGACGAGCGTCTTACCGACGCCCGGCACGTCTTCGAGCAGCACGTGCTCGCCGGCCAGCATCGCCACGACGCACAGCCGCACCACGTCGGGCTTGCCCAACACCGCCCGCGACACGTTCGCTTCGAGGTCGGCCACCAGCGACGATAGATCGGTCGACATCGCGTCTCCTCTTCTCCGCCGCGGACGCCACGGGCCAGCCGCAGGTCGCCGCGTTGTTTGTTCCGGCTTCTGCCCGCTTGTATACTACACATTGGGGCGATTCGCGTCGATTGGCCGGCTGGATTCTCAGCGTGGCCGGTGTTTCGCCGCCGCCGGCCGGGCAGCGGCTGAAAAACTGCGATTTGGCCGAGAAACTTCGCGTAACCGCGACGACCTAGGAACGATTTCTCTCTTACTTGCCTGTGGGCAATCGAATTCCAACGCGACCCGCTGCGCGCTCGCTCAACCGACCAGTCCTATGGCCCATCGCCAGCCGGATGACCCGACGGCCAATTCGTCCGGCTCAGCATCGGCCGATCCTTCGCGCTTGGCGGACGTGGGCGCATCGGCGGCACGCGGCGGTGTCTCGCCGAGCTTGTCCGCCGAGGCCGGTCTGTGGCTCAACGGTGACGTGCTGGCCTGTGCTTGTCCCGACTGCGCCGCGCCGATGACGATCCGGCTGTGGCTGATGGTCGCCGATTGCTGGCGGTGCGGCGCGAGCATCGAGCTTACCGAAGAACAGGAAGCGGCCGCGCGGCGGCTGCTGGAGCGTCGCGAAGAGGCCGCGGCAAGCAAGTTCGCCGCCGCAGCGTCGGCCGCCGCTGCGGCAGCCAAACCGACGTCGTCTTCGCCGCGTCGCACGCGATCGGAATCGTCCCCGTCGGCCACGCCGCGACGCGACGCCACGAAGCCGAGCCGTCCGGCCGCGACGCCCTCGACCAAGTCCGCCGCCGCGAAAGCCGATCCGCGGCGTTTCGTCGCGCCGCAGACTTCGCCAACCGCATCCTCGTCTCCGTCGGCCACGCGCGGCAGCGCGAAGTTGTTCGTGCCGGCCGCTCCGCCGGTTGCTCGCGCGGGGCGTCGCCGCAGCCTGCCCGACCGCTTGTTGCGCGAGTTGCCGGCCTGGCTGGTGAGCCTGATCGTCCATCTGCTTGCTTTGATCCTGCTGTCGCTGATCGGGTTTCCCAGCGATGCCGGTCCCCCGCGACGGATCGTGCTGACCACGACGATCGGACCGGAGCATCGCGAAGGCGGCGATCCCAAGATTACGGCCAAAAACCCCGACCCCGAGTTCGATCTTCCGTTCGACGCGCCGCGCGACGGCAAGCCGCGCGAAGTCGTCTTGCAAGCGCAGCAGGACGCCAAGACGCTGCAACTCGACCCGGCGGCGACGAAGCAGCTTCCACAGGTCGACGCCACCAAGAAGTTGCTCAACTCGACTAGCCCGCAACAACGCACGTTCGCCGGCCGCGATCCGCGGCTTCGCGCCGAGGTGCTCAAACACGAAGGAGGCACGCTCTGGACCGAGGCCGCAGTCGCCCGTGGTTTGCACTGGCTCGCGCAACACCAGAACGACGACGGCAGTTGGAGTCTTAGCGGATTTCACAACCATCCTAACTGCCGCGGACGTTGCGGCGACCGCGGCAGCGTCCGCGGCGACATGGCCGGCACGTCGCTGGCGCTGTTGCCGTTTCTCGGCGCGGGGCAGACGCCCAACGTGCCTGGTGTTTATCGCGACAACGTCGCCCGCGCTCTGCGCTGGCTGATCGACCACCAAGACCCGAACACCGGCGACCTGCGCGGCGACGCCGACGCGAAGGCCGGCATGTACGTCCACGGTCAGGCGACGATCGTGCTTTGCGAAGCGTTTTCGCTCACCGGCAACGAGGCCCTTCGCCAGCCGTGTCGCAAAGCGGTCGACTTCATCGCCCGCGCCCAGCATCCGGCCGGCGGCTGGCGCTATTCGCCGGGCGAAGCGGGCGACACCAGCGTTCACGGTTGGCAAGTGATGGGCCTGTACAGCGCGAAAAGCGCGACAATCGCGGTGCCCGACCACGTGCTTGGTCTGGCCAATCAGTTTCTCGACACGGTGGCCAGCCGTCAGCAGCGCGGGGTTTACGGCTATCGCCGTGGCGAGCGTGAAACGCAGGCCATGACCGCCGAAGCGATGCTTTGCCGATTCTACCTCGGTGCGAAGATCGACGACCCCGGCATCCGCGACGGCATCGACCTGTTGCTCGACAAGTACCTGCCCGGCGAATCTGCGGCCGATTATTACTACTGGTACTACGCCACCCAGGTCATGCACCACGCCGGCGGCGAGGCCTGGCAGCGGTGGAACCGCGCACTGAGCGATCAACTCGTCGTCATGCAAAAAACCGCCGGACACGAGGCCGGCAGTTGGGATCCGATCACGAAATACGATTACAGCGGCGGTCGGATTTACACCACGGCGCTGGCCACCTGCACGCTGGAAGTTTACTACCGCCACACGCCGATCTTTCGCAAGATTCGGCTCGACTGACGGTGGGAGACTAACGCCCGGCGGCGACGTTCTCACTTGCGCGGTTGCTCGGATGGCGTGGGCAAGCGGATCACCCCGCGCTTCACGGCGTCGGCCTCTTCGGCATAGTCGCGCTGCAATTCGGCGAACAGGACGTTCGCTTCGTCGGTTCTTCCGGCCTCGCGCAGAGCGCTGCCCGCACTGGCCAGCGCCGCGGCCGGCAGCGATCGCTGCTGGGCATGCCCAATCGGCACGCGGAGCAGCGCAGCCACGGCTTCGTCGATCTTTCCCGCCGACAGCAGCGATTGTCCGAGGGCGAAATAGGGTCCGCCGCGAAGGGAAGCGTCGATTCGTTCGACCGTCCGCTGCCGCCGGGCCAATTCGGCGTCGTCGAGGGCCGTGCGGATCGTTCGCCACCGCTGCGCATCGGCGAGCAACGCGATGCGAAGGTCGCGGTCGCTGGTCAATCGCTGTAGCGCCGCCATCGCGTCGTCGGCGTCGGTCGTGGCGAGCAGATGGCTCGCGCCGAGTAGATTCGCCGCGGGATCGCCAACCGCATCGAGCCACGCCCGCGCTTGTTGCGGCGAGACGACGAGCGGATCGACCGTTTGCCACGCCAGCGGAATCGCGGCAAACTGATCGGCCGTCGCGTCACTTTTGACGAGCTGCAAAAACACCTTGCCGGCCGAATCGCCGTCGCCCAGCGCACGATAGCATCGCACCATCCGCGCCAACATTTCGCGCCGCACCCACGGCCGCTCTTCGCCGCGAATCGCGTCGGCAAACTGCTCGGCCGCCTCTCGCCAGGCACGCTTGCCGAAGGAGGTCTCGGCCTGGTCATGCGCCGCGGACCTCGCGGCCTCGATCCGCACGATCTGGTCCGCTGGCAGCACCACGTCGCGTCCGCCAGCCGGCCGCAGCCGCAGTTCGCTCGCCGTATAGTCAACGACCGTGCCGTTCCGCGTAACGATGGACCCGCCGGAAGTTCGCACCGTGACCGTATCCGCGGCCAACGCCGACGCAACCGACGACGCAACCAACACGGCGACCAATATCGCGAGGCCGAGTTGCGTATTCCTATGCACCACAAAAAACTCCAATCTCCCGACGAGCAAGAACCTATCCCGAAACTGGAATCTGTAGGAGGCGAATCCTTTCGCCGAAAGCACTGGCGAGCGATTCTGTCGGCGAAAGGATTCGCCTCCTACAGGTCTGGGATAGGTACTGAATCACCACCCAAAAGCAACGCGGCATATTCGCCAAACCGAATTCCAAGCGAAGGTCGCGCACCCGCTAGGTGACACACAAATTAATCGAATCCTCCGTGCCCTCAGTGCTCCCCCTCCGTGATCTCTGTGGTTAAACGAACGACGCCGCTATTCCAACGAGTCATCCAACTTCATCACCGCCCGAGCGCGCTCGTATCCACATACGCCGCCTGCCCTTGGTTCCGCTGGGCGAGCATCACCATCATGGCGCTTGCGCGGCCCCGCCCTGCGCCGAATTCGATCGCGTTGATCGAGGCGTTGCCGCGATTGAGCTTCGTGACGCGATCGATCGACGAAAGCGTCAAGTCCTGCCCGTCGGTCAGAAAGAAAACCACGTCCGGCCTCATACCGAGCGCCATGACGAGGGCGTTTTCCGGATTCGTGCCGCCGCTGGGCGAAACGCTCGCCACGAACCGCTCGGCCAGTCGGCGATTCGCCTCGTCGCCGAACACGAGCCGACCGCTTTGTCCCGTGGGGTTGAACACGACCGGATCGGCGTGATTGAAGAAGATAATCTGAAACTGGTGCGTCCGTTCGAGCTGGCGGAGACTGGCGACCAACTCGGACTTGGCGGCGGCCATCGGGCGGCCCTGCGGCTCGCTCATGCTGTCGCTGCGGTCGAAGACGTAGACGAACTTGTAACCCGTCCCTTCGACGCCGAACACCTTCGTCCGCACGCTGCCGCCGACGACCGTGTTCGCGCCGGTGCCGTGCGTGGCGTCGCCGGCGTTTCCAACAAGGCCATCGGAGACCGCGCCCGGTATCGCCCCCGGCGCGTCGGGCAGCACGTCCTTCACGTCGAGCGGCGACTCCTGCTGTCCCGGCATCGCCGACAGGCTATTGCCAGAATCTTGATCGCCGGCGGCCGCCGGGTCATCCTCGTCGGCGGCATGTTCGCTGGGGGTTGGAGCTTCGAAATACTCCCGCTGCTCGTTGCGATCCTGCGACAGCACGATGCCGATCTCGCGCGACGGCTCGTCGGCCGCGCCGCGCGGGGCGGTCGCGGTCAGCGCGGCGGCCAGCAGCAACACGGCCACGTGCAGCACGGTCGAAAGCAACCAAGCCGGCGCGGTCAGGCGGCCACGCATGGAAAAGCCTTTGTAGACAGGGAATTACGACGTATTCTAACAATTCTAGGACCGCCCAGCGGCAAGGTCAACGAACGGCCGATCGCGGCGTGGGAGCGTCGGCAACGGTTGAATCGGATGGCACCCGTCCCAAGCCGTTGGGCAAATTCGGGTCCACACTTGGCCGTCCGCCCTCTGTCCGTATAATCGCAACGGCCGGCCCAATCCATTCCCGAACCGGCCTGTCGAGTGATGCGGTGGCGGCTTGAGCCGCAACAGCCCCCCCGGCGCGCCGGCATTCACGAAAACTACGAATCCCGACGCGCGGAGCGACCTTTGCAGATCATTCAGTACCCTCATCCGACGCTCCGCCACGTATCAAAACCGTTGCTGCGGTTCGATGCGCCGCTACGCCGCATCGTCGAGGACATGTTCGAGTTGATGTACGCCGCCAAAGGCGTCGGGTTGGCCGCCAATCAAGTCGATTTGCCACTGCGGTTCTTCATCGTCAATCTCGAATCGGACGCGGACGCCCGCGAGCAGCAGCGGGTGTTCATCAACCCGGTCATCTCGCGAACCAAGGGGCAAAAGGTCGGCGAAGAGGGTTGCTTGAGCCTGCCCGGCCTGTACGGCGACGTCACCCGCAGCGAGCGGATTACGATCCACGCCTACGACCTCGGCGGCAACGAAATCCGCGAGGAAGTCGACGGCATGCTGGCCCGCGTAATTCAGCACGAGACCGACCATCTCGATGGCATCCTGTTCATCGACCGACTTACGCCCAGCGCCGCGCAAGCCAAGCGTGAGGCGATCGAAGACTTCGAAGCGATCCACGCCGGACGCAGCGAGCGCGGCGAACTTCCCAGCGAGGAAGAAATGACGAAACACTGGGCCAAGTGGGAAGCGAAATACTGTTGAGCGGCGAGGGGGCGGGATGCAGGGGACAGGGGACAGGGGGCAGGATTTCGGCACGGTGTTGTTGGGCTGTTGCTGCTAGCGATTGCTTGCCGCACGGCGACTTTGCACTTCCGCGATGCAACTCGCGACTTCGCCTTGGCGAAGCGCCGACTCGAACGCCGCTTCGTCGCGGTAAATCGCGTGGCTGAGAAAGCGAACCGCCCAATTGTGCGCCAGCGGGCTGATCGTGATGACGGCTCGGCCGTGTTGATAGGCTTCCCACATTTCGACGGCCGTGCCCATCGACGCCTCGGGCACGAAGGCGATCACGGCGTCGACCTCGCGGCATAGCTGGTTGTGGTGGAAGAAGACTTTGCGGCCTTGGTCGTTGTCGTAGTCGAGCGAATTGCGGTGATCGGCCAGCGGGTCGTACACCTCGGCGTCGGCAAGATGCTCGACGAGCAGCCGCTTGAGTCGCTCGCGGTACGACTGGTTATGCAGCACCGAGCCGAGGTGCGAGCCTTGCATGATGCCGGCTAGAAACAGGCGCATCGCAATTTCAATCGGAAGTAGTTCTATCGCAAGTAGTAGAGCGACGCCATCGCCGCCATGACCAGCACGGAGACGAGCATGGCATCGGGTTCGATCAGCCGCTTTCGCGATTCGGCGTTGTAGATCTGGCCCATCACGGCGACCGACGACACCAGGATCACCCACACGGCGGTCACCGCGTGCGTCGCCGCGACGGCCCCCAACAACGGCCCGTCTTGGGCGATGTCGAGCGGCGCAATCAGCACCATGTTGAAGGCGTTGCTGCCGAAGACGTTGCCGATCGCCAGGTCGGGTGCGCCCATGCGGACCGCGGCTATCGTCGCCACAAGTTCCGGCAGCGACGTGCTCAGCGCGACCATCGTGCTGCCGACGAACGTCGTGCCCAGGCCGGACAACTCGGCGAGCCGCTCGGCCGACTCCGCGAGGAACGGGCCGGCGAAAATGATGACGAGCGCCGCGGTGGAAAATCCGAGGCCCGCCCGCGGGAGCGTGATATGTCCGGCGGGCTGCATCACATCCTGCGGGGCTTCTTGCGCGCCCAAGGCCGATACGCGCTGATCCATATACACCAGCCGCACGCCGCCGACGTATCCGGCCAGCACCATCCACGTACCGATGCCCATGCCAAGAAATTCGCCCGGCATCTTCGGCGCGAGCAGGATTCCCAGCGCCGCGAGCGAGACCAGCGCGACGCTCACGGTCGCCGACAGGGCGTGCGCAGCCGACTCGCGAGAAAACATTTTCCGCCGGCTGCGATGCAGCATGTCGACGCAGGCGAGGATGAGCAGATTGCACAGGCAACTTCCCATCAAGTCGCCGATCGCCAGGTCCGGCTCGCCCAAGCGGATCGCGTTGAGATCGACCGACAACTCCGGCAGCGACGTCGCCCCGGCCACGAGGATGCTCCCCACGAGCAATCGCCCCAGGCCGGTCAGATCGGCGATGGCGTCGCCGTAGCGGGCCAGAAACGTGCCGGCCACCACGATCACGGCGGCGCTGGCCAGGAATTGCAGAATAACCGCGGTCATCGGACTTTTTTCGGCGAGTGTTGCGACCAGACGAATCGATGGCGGTACAGTCTACACGCGAATCGACGAAAAGACATGGGCAGCGGACGATGAAGCGGTCGGCCGACGTGCAGAATGAAGAAAACCGCGTGGACGGAACCGAAATTGGGCCGTCCACGCGGTCGATTTGCACTGCGATGCGACTTGACTGCCTGCTGAGCCATCGCGGAATGCCTGGCCGTCCGCTACGCCGCCGTGGTTGCGTTTACTCCTTCTTCGCAGCACCCTTTTTCTGCATCCGCGCGATGTAGTCTTTGGCCTTCTCTTCATAGGCCGGCAGCTTGAGGCCGACCGTCTTGGCTTCCTTGAGCGCCTCGTCGTACGTCTTGCCGCCGTCGAGCACGCGATGGGCCAGCCACACCGCGCCGACGCGATTGGCCGACGCGCAGTGAACGAGCAACGGGCGTTTTTCCTTGTCGCCGAACAGCTTGCGGGTCTTGTCGAACACTTCGTCGGTGAGGGTCGAGGGCGATTTGAATGGAACGTTCACATACTCCATGCCCAGCGACTTGACGAGTTCGCCCTCGTCCCAGTCCATCTCGTCTTTCTCGCGAAGGTTGAGCACCGTCTTGATGCCGCCCTCTTTGGCGTGCGTGAAATCTTCCTTCGCCGGCTGACTGGCGAGGAACACGCCGCCGAGCGTATGCAGCCGCTGGACCTTGCCGCATTGATAAGGCTCGAGTTTCTCTTCCTCGTCGCCAGCTTTCGCCGCGGCGGACTTTGCCTCTGCGGCGGCTTCCTTTTTAGGAGGCCCGGCCCAGGCGGTTGTTACCATCGCCGCGGCCGCGAGCAACGCGGCCAATCGCAGGCATCCGAATGAAAATCTCGACATCCAACACCACCTTCCTAGGTAACAGGAGACCCGTTTTTTTCATCGTCCGAATGGCGTCAGCCGCTCCACGAACGGCCGGCCACGGGCGATTTACGTTTTGATATTATCCGCGATCCTCGTCAGGAGACCGGCCACAACGCGGTCGGAAGCCCCGCCGCAACGGCGTGACCACCCGCAACGATGGCCACGACGACGATGGCCACGACGACGATGACGCGACCGTTACGGCTCGACCGTTACGTTATTCACGACGTTCTGCACACCCGCCACGCGTTGGCAGCAGTGGCCGGCGAGTTGCTTCTGATAAAATGTCCGCACGACGCCGCCGATCACGGCGTGCCCATTGCACACATCGACCCGCAACCGCCTGAGCGGCGCCTCGTTTCGCTGATGCAGGAACGTGTTGATCCGCTCCTTCAGTTCGGCATCCCCTCGCGCGTTCACCGTCGTTTCGTTTCGCGCGTCGTTCTGCGCGGCGTTGTTGGCCGTCACCGTTGGGGTAACGACGATTGGTTCCTTCGTTTTCATAGCAATCCCTCCCGGAACGCAAGCCGGATGTGTGTCTTGCCGGCGGCTTTTCGGCCGCCATCCGGTTTCCGCGCTTTCGCCTCGGGGCGCGTCGCCACGCGCCGCAAGTCCGCTGAATGAATTCCGTTCTCTATGCAGCCTATCGCCCTCATCTGTTCCCTGTGCCGAATCCGCGGCGTCAGCCTGCCGATGCCGGATTGCCGCTGATTCTGGTTCGTTCATGCGTCACCCTCGCTTGCCGCGTTCTTCTTGCGTTTTCACTTCGTCCGCCAGATTGACCATCGACGCCACGATATCCATCGTGCTCACCACGCCCACTGGCCGGTGGGTGGCGTCGAGCACGATCAACCGATGGTAATGCTGAGCGCACATCATACGCGCCGCGGCGACCAGTGGCGCGTCGACCGTCACCGTCTGCACCGCCGCCGTCATGTACGCCGTCACCGGCTCGTCGTAAGCCGGTGTCGCCTGCATCTCCCACTCCGGCGGGCACTGATGCTCCTCCCGACATACGTGGCCATTGGTCGACGCAACGCACTTGACGAAATCGGTCGTGCTGATGATCCCAACGCAACGCCCGTGGTCATCGACGATCGGCGCGGCCGACACCTCGTTGGCCGTCAAAATCGCCGCGGCCTCGGCCATCGTCTTGTAGTCGGGTATCTCGACGATCCGCCCGCACATCGCGTCGCCGACCCGCAGCGTCTGCAATCTTTCGACGAGTACGTTCATGGTTTCGCTCCTTGTGCCACGTCGGTCGATGCAACGGACGTCCACCATCCAATTCATAATCCTAACCGGACCGCGTTTTCTCAACCGGTTTGCCTGTGTCCCGCTATTGTAGTAGAGGGAAAAAGCAAACGTCATGCCACGGGCGAGAATGGCGAAACACGACGAAAACGACTCGCCGGGCGAGATTTCACCGCAGACCCCGCCGAGAGAAGGGTGTGCTATAATGCGCGCACTGGTCCATGCCGCGCGCCCTGCGAGACTACCGTGTCACACCGCGAATCGCCGCAATTCGCAGTTTTCCGCGTGAATTGCGGCATTCTCGATTGACGGCACTCGATTTGCGACTACTCGTTTTCGACCGCTCATTTGCAGTTTTTGAATTGTGTTTCGGCGTAGCCGCACCGGCTTGCGATTGGATGTGATCAGAGCAATGCCGTTGCATACCCAAATGCAGAATGTTCGCGTCGACGATCGACTTGCGGCGCAGGTAATTTGCTCATACAAGTGCCGGAAACCGTCATGACGGAAGTTTCACCTATCGATGTGCTCGTCGTCGATGACGACGCGGAGTTTCGCGATACGCTCGTCAGCCGTTTCGAGCGCCGCGGCTACCGCGTGGTCCAGGCCGCCGACGCGGACCAAGCCCTTGAGCACGCCCGGCGTCGCGATTTCGACGTCGCAACGTTCGACATGATGATGCCCGGCATGTCGGGCCTCGAATTGCTCCGTCGCTTCAAGAGTATTCACGCCGAATGCGAAGTGATCCTGCTTACCGGCCAAGGCACGATCGAAACGGCCGTCGAGGCGATGAAACTTGGCGCCTACGACTACTTGACCAAGCCGTTTCCGCTCAAAGAACTTGAAGTCCTCGTCGAAAAGGCCTGGGAACGCCGCCGGCTCTACAAGGAGAATCGGCAACTGAAGGAGTTGCTGGTCCGCAATCAACCGGCCAGCGACATGATCGGACAATCGGCCGCCACGCAGGAAGTCTTCCGGCTGATCGAACGCGCCGGCCCCAGCGGGAAAGCGATTCTCATCCAAGGCGAAAGCGGAACCGGCAAGGAGCTAGTCGCCCGCGCCTTGCACATCAGCAGCCAGCGCGCGGATAAGCCGATGGTGGTGATCAACTGCGCGGCGTTGCCGGAACCCCTGTTGGAAAGCGAATTGTTCGGCCACGAAAAAGGCTCCTTCACCGGCGCGGTCAGCGCCAAAACCGGCTTGTTCGAGGTCGCCGACGGTGGCACACTGTTCATCGATGAGATCGGCGAGATGCCCGGCTCGCTGCAAGCCAAGCTGCTCCGCGTGCTCGAGGATGGATCGTTCCGCCGCGTCGGGTCGGTCAAGGAGCGCCGCGTCGACGTGCGGCTGCTGGCGGCCACGAACCGCAACCTGACGGCCGAAGTGCAGGCCGGTCGATTTCGCGAAGACCTGTTCTATCGCATCAACGTCATGTCGCTCGAATTGCCGCCCCTGCGCAAGCGAACCGGCGACGTGACGTTGCTCGTGCGGCATTTTCTCGGTTCCGACTGGACCATCGATCCGCTGACGCTCGAAGCATTGGAACACTACAGTTGGCCGGGCAATGTCCGACAACTGATCAACGCCATCGAGCGAGCAAAGATCATGGCCGATGGCCGTGCGATCCGGCTCCGCGATCTGCCTCGCGAGATTTGGGAGTCGGGCAACGGCGTTCCGCGGCCAATGGTCGTCGACACCGACGACCTGGCGTCGATCGAGCGCTCGAAGGTCATCGAAGTTCTCCGCCGCGAACTCGGCAACAAGGCCCGCGCGGCCCGCGCGCTCGGCATCGAGCGCCGCAAACTCTACCGGCTGCTCGAAAAGTACGCCATCGGCCAGTCGGAATGGCTGGCGGCCGCCAATTCCTGATTTGACGGGTGTCTGTTGGGGACGGCTTCATCGCGGTCGGGCGAGATTTCCTCGGCTTCGAACGTCGGTTCGCCGTAGCGTCGAATCGCGAAGCGGTTGTTGAGCCAACCGCGATCCGCACCACGCGACGGGCGCGAGATCGGAAAGCCGGCGGGCTAGTCCTCGTTCGTGGTGCAGCGTTTGCCGACTGCTCCATATCTTGTGTAGCAAGTCGAAGCGTTCCAGGTCGTAGGTTCTGTGGTTCTTCTGCCGGTATTGCTTTTCGGCCAGGGCATGCAGCCGGTCAAAGGCGGCAACCGTCTTGGGTAGTCGGCCCCAGCGCAAATGGTCGAGCGCCGTTTACAGTAGGCGTGACTGTCTCGGCTACCCGCTGCGCATCGACGGCGTCCGCGACCGGCGGTTGCTCGACGAAGTCTGCGAACACAGCCTCCGCGGCGCGGCGCTGTGGGAGGAAGCCAAGGATCGCCTACACGAAAGTGCGCTCAAACACGTCGTTCGCCCCGGCGCAGGCCCCGGCGGCGTCACGATCAAAGCACCGGACAACGAAACGATCGGCGCTTACATGGCCGCCCGCGACGGATTTCGCACGGTCGTCAAGGACGACCGCATTTGGGTGTTCCGCGGCGGCACGAAGGAACTCGCCGAGTTCCTCGCCAAAGGCGAACCGGCCTATCACGTAACGCGCCCCAGCGCCGGCCCGATGGGTATGACGATCAAGGCTCCCGACGCCGAAACGCTCGACGCCTATTTGCGTGGAGATGGATAAAACGAGGGGCGCGGGGTTCGGGGCTAGGCGTTTGGAAAGACATCTGGCGTCGTGATCGTGCCGCCCTGAATCCCGAGCCCCCCCTAAGCACATAGAATACTTCCAGACCCCCGACTCCAGATTCCCATGACACGCCACTACGACCACCAGATCGACAAGATCAAGTCGATGATCCTCGACCTCGGCGATCGCGTCGGCCGCGTCGTCGAGGACGCCATCACCGCGATCGAGCATCGCGACACGCGGCTTGCCGCGCGGGTGATTGCCAAGGAATCCGAAATCGACGTGCTGGAAGTCGACGTCGAGGAGGAATGTCTCCATGCGCTGGCCCTCTATCAACCCGTGGCGTCCGACCTGCGATTCGTCTTGGCCGTCGTAACGATCAACAAAGATTTGGAGCGGATCGGCGATCTCGCCGTCAACCTCGCCGAGCAGGCGATCGAGCTTGCCGCCGAAGAGGCGTTCGACGGCGCTCCGTTCGATCTGTTGGGCGAGACGCGCCGGGTGCGGGAAATGCTCAGTCTCGCTCTCAAAGCGCTCGTCACCATCGATCCCGACCTGGCCGAACAAGTGCGACGGTCCGATGACGAAGTCGACCGCATCCACCGCCAGGCTTGCCAACAGTTGGAAGCCCGCATACGCGAACATCCGCACGACACCTCGCGGTTGCTGCACATGATGAACGTCTCCAGGCAATTGGAGCGCATTGCCGACCACGCGGTGAGTATCGCGGAAGACGTGTTCTACATGGCCCGCGGCGAATTCTTGCGACACCGAGAAGAACCATGCATCGTCCATGCGTCGTTAATTCTTGGGCCGGAGTCGGCGTTGTTACACTCCGCGGCGGAAGCGCTCCGCGGCGACGGCATCGACGTGCATTGTCTATCGCATTCCGATGATGCGCTCGGCGAGGTTCGTCGGCTTATGCCCGACGTGGTGGTGACGACCGATGGACTCTCGGACGCGGATCTGTTGCGAATCTGCCGCAATCTCCGCGGCAACGTCAGCTCGCAGCATGTCGCCTCGCTTGTGATGATCTCCGCTGCGGAGCACGATGAGATTCCGGCTAACGGATCACCGCCGGAGCGCGAACGCCGGGCTGGCGAAGAAGTCGCCGTGGCCGTGCGCGGGTGGCTGCAAACCGCCGAGGCGGTGCGCTGTGGCCGCGACTTCATCGCCCACGACGGGCTGTCGATCGACCGACGGCGGTTCTCGGCCACTGTCGATGGCCAAGACATTGGACTTACCTCGACAGAATTTCGCATACTCTGGATGCTTGCCCGCGGTGCCGGCCAAGTCTTTTCCCGGGCGCAGCTATGCGAAACCTGCGGTTCACATGACGCCGCAGTTCACCAGCGGACGATCGACGTGCATATTCGGGCGATTCGCAAAAAGCTCAACCGGTCTGGCGATCTTGTTAAAACCGTTCGCGGCGTTGGCTACCGTTTGGATCCGTCGAATCCGCGGTTCCCGGTACTGCTCGATCGGGCGAGTTAGATCGCGATCCAACGCGACACCTTCATTTTTTCCGCCAGCCGAATTCGACGCCGAGCCGACCGATCGCCGCTTCGTTTTTCTGCTGCGCGATGGCTAACGCTTGCGCCTCCACACGCCATACGCCGGCGCGATAGGGTTCCCGTTTCTCCACCGCCACGAGGTGGGCCGGCATCCAGATGCCGATCACCTGCGCCAGCACGGCGCGGTAGAAAGCCAGTTGATGGGCGTAGCCGTAGCGCCGCGCGTCGGCTTCGAACCAGGTCAGGTCGTCGCAGGTTTTCAGGTCGACAATTCCTTGGTGGGCGTTGAACCAATCGATACGGATCTGGCACGGATGGTCGCAGTACATGACGCGCACCACGCCTTCGGCTTCACCTTCATGGAGCAGGTCCGCAGCGCGGGCGTGGTCGCGCACCGCGTCGGCCATCCGCCTGACCGTGAGGTGCTGTTCGTCGGTGAGGATCGTCTTGCCGTGCGACCGTTGCCATTCTTCGAATGGCTCTGGTGTTGGGACCGAACGGCAGACCGGTCCGCGGGTTGATTGGGCCCCCGACGGCGAACTGGTCGTCGAACGCCTGCGGCCCTTCGAGGATCAGGGCGTGCGCGGCGCGGCCGATCAGGTACGCCGGGCGCTCCTGGTTTTCGGCAATGAGGCCCGACACCTTGCGTTGATACAACAGTGGGCACTTGCGAAAGTCGGCCAGCAAGTGACTGGACAGATAGTGACCGGCCTTGGCGTGATACGCTGCGGCCGGTTCGTGAATCAAAAAGGACGTGTCTCTGACATTCGTTTGCATGATGGTTCCTTTCGTGCCTACATCTCGTTACCTATGAGCGCCGGCGGCGATCTGTCCGCCTTTGCGCCAAAAAAGTCAAAGATCGGAACGTGTCAACACCTTTGAGACACTTGCCTGTGGAATTTAGTGTATTGCCGT
>JBBDYI010000233.1:0-18994 GCA_040901705.1 Pirellulales bacterium
GCCGCGAGGTCCAACAAAGAAACCGTCATCATCGCCCGCACCGACGCCCGCGGCGTCACGAGTCTGGACGACGCCATCGACCGAGCCAAACGCTACCTGGCCGCCGGCGCGGACTGGATTTTTCCAGAAGCACTGGCCGACCGCGGCGAGTTCGAGCGTTTCGCCGACGAAGTCGACGCGCCGCTGGTCGCCAACATGACGGAATTCGGCCGCAGCGAACTGATGACGCTCGACGAACTGGCCGACGTCGGGATCGCCGTCGTGCTATACCCCGTGACGCTGCTGCGGATCGCCATGAAAGCCGCCGAAGCGGCCCTCGCCACGATCATCCAGGAAGGTTCGCAGACCAGCCTGCTCGATCTAATGCAAACCCGCGAGGAACTCTACGAATTGCTCGGCTACGACGACTTCGAACAGCGCGATCGAGCGTATTTCGGCGGCGGTCCGGCGTAGTGCGCCATCGCGCCGTTGTCGTTGCGCTGATTCCGCCGCGCCGATTCCGCCACGGTCGCTCAACCCTCGCCGCCGATATCGTCGTAGAACGCCGCTTGCAAGAGTTCGGTTTCCTGCTTGTCGTGGCGGTCGATACGGGCGAGAAATTCGGCAACGTCGCCGCACACACTCGCAAACGTCGCCTCATCGTGCGGATTCACTTTTTCCAGCGCGGGCAGCAGCCGCTCGACCGCCTTGCGAAACTCCTGATGTTCCGACCGCAGCGACGCCGCGCGATCGAAAAGGTTCGGCTTGAGTTCCCGCACGCTCGACATGTAGCCGTCTTCCTCTTCGAGCGACATCACCCGTTCGAGGTGCCGGCTCAGCGACAGCATCGTGAACTGCACGCTGGACACTTTGCGAGCAAGTCCGACGGTCGACGTCTCCCAGGTTAGTGTGATCCGCAGCGCGTCCTTGACGTGCTGGAGAATCTGATGCTCCATCAGACAGAGCGACGCGAAATTTTTCGGTTCCATGGCCGGCTCCTTTGCGTTCGATTGCGCTGCCGGGATCAGCGAGAAAAAAAATCGACCAGGTCGTGCGACGATATCTTTCTGGGGCGATAACGTCTCGCCTTGTCACGCGCGGCATTCGGGAATTCGGCATTTCGCAGACGCCAGACCATGCGACGCTCGGCGTGCAAGCATGCCGCGCCGGCGGCCTCCGTTCGCGGGGAGAGGCGTATACTTCAAGTATAGCTGCGGCGCGATGGTGTGTCAGCGACCGCAAGTCGTGCGCCGTTTTGCTCTCGACGACCCCACCGCCCAGCCGCTAGGCTGCCAGCCGCATATACAAATCGAAAGGATGCAAACCAACATGAAGCCCAGCGACCGCGAAAAACAAATGGCCGAAGCCGAGGCGCTCTTTGGCGACCGGCTCAAGAACGTCAGTTTCGCCGGCGGGCTGTATTACGGCATGCACCTCAGCGAAAAGCTGGCCGCCTATCCCGCCGAACACGATGAAGCGACCGACGGACTCGTCGACGAGCTAAAGCGTTTCTGTCGCGAGGAAATCAATCCCGCCGCCATCGATCGCGACGCCAACATACCCGAGCGCGTGATCGGCGGACTCGGCAAGCTCGGCGTGCTCGGCGCGTGCTTGCCGCGCTCTTGCGGCGGTCGCGGGCTGACCCAAACGCAATACTGCCGCCTCATCGAAGTGCTCGGCGGCCACTGCGGCAGCACCGCGCTGTTCGTCAACGCCCACCATTCGATCGGCCCGCGATCGATCGTCCTGTTCGGCACGCCGGAACAACAAGCGACGTGGCTCCCCAAACTCGCCACCGGCGAATGGATCAGTGCGTTCGCCCTCACCGAACCGGCCGCCGGCAGCGACGCCGCCAACGTGCAAACCACCGCCACGCCGACCGGCGACGGCCGCGGTTATATTCTTAACGGCGAGAAGCGGTACATTACGAACGGCTCGATCGCCCGCGCGCTCACCGTCATGGCCCGCACGCCGGTCTCGGGCGATTCCGTCTCTGGCAACTCCGTCGCCAATTCGAGCGAAACCCGCGTCACGGCCTTCCTGGCCACGCCCGACATGCCCGGTTTCGAGATCACCGAAGAGCGCATGCCAAAGATGGGCGTCCGCGGCACGGTCACCAGCCGCCTGGCGTTTCGCGACATGTTCGTGCCCAAGGAAAACGTCCTCGGCGAAGTCGGCAAGGGATTGAAAGTCGCGCTCACGGTGCTCGACTACGGCCGCACGACGTTCGGCGCAAGCTGCACCGGCGCGGCGAAGTACTGCTTGCAGCGTTCACGATCCTATGCCAACGAGCGCGTGCAGTTCGGCGAAAAAATCGGCGAGTTCGAGCTAGTCAAGCAAAAGCTCGCCTACATGGCCGCCGGCGTCTACGCGATGGAGTCGGCGACGTACCAGACCGCCGCGTTGATTGATTCTGGCGCATCGGAATACATGCTCGAAACAGCGATGCTCAAAGTCTTCTCGACCGAAGTGCTGTGGCGCATCCTCGACGACACTTTCCAAATCCACGGCGGCATGGCCTATTTTTCCGACGAACCGTTCGAGCGGATGATCCGCGACGCCCGCATCAACACGGTCGGCGAAGGCTCGAACGACGTGCTGCGTCCGTTCATCGCGCTGGTCGGCCTGCGGAGCGTCGGCCTCGAATTGCAAGAAATGCAGCAAGCCATCTCCAAGCCGTTGTCGAACCTCGCCCGCTTGGGCAATTTCGCGGCCCGCCAACTCGGCTCGCTCGTCTCCTCGCCCGACGTGGCGGTCCGCGCCACGCAACTCGAAGCCGACGCCGCACGGTTGGCCAGCGACATCGCCCACTTCGGCCACCAAATGACGCGCCTGCTCGCCGCGCACCGCGAAGAGATTCTCGACCGCCAATTCCACCTCGCCCGCGTCGCCAACGCGGCCACAGAACTTTACGTCAGCCGCTGCGTGCTGGCCCGCCTCGACCACCTCCTAAACAACGACCACGCCGACGCGGCCCAAAGATCCGACGACCTAGCCACCGCCCGCTACTACCTAACCACAGCCCACCGCCGCATCCGCAGCCGCCTCAAAGAACTCTGGGACAACGACGACGACGAGACAACGGCACTGGCGGACCGCATCCTCGACGGTCGGTAACGATGAGATTAGATCAGTTGACGGTATTATTCTCGTCGCGACGTCGCGCCAACATGGCTAGCAAAAGGGCACTTGGCAAACGGTGCCCCATGATCTACAATCGAGGGGGTTGGGTAATCGTTTTCCGCAACTGCTTGTGGCGCGCGACATGGTCGGGAAGAAGAAAGATGAGAAGAAGGCCAATGCACTTGCTGCCTATGTCGAAATTGTCCGAATTCAAGAAACCGAGCGAACGAAGCGAAGCGCAATACTTGGAGTGGTCTTTCTTGGCGGACTAGCTATGATTTGCTGGGCTGTCGTCAAGCTTTCGGAATCACCGCCGTGGTTACAAGCACTTGCTATTCTCGTTGGAACCGGAGGTCCGGCAGTTTGGATGTGGCGTATGCGAGTTCGCTTTCGATCATATATGGCAAGAGATCACGAGCGACTAAGGCAGCTTGAAATCGAAGCTGATGGCAAGCGCGGGTCGAGCGGAATGAATGCGGACGGAACAACTCCCGATGGCACTTGACCTAATATTCCTGTCGATCGGATCGTTTCTGGTTGCGATTTCGGTCGCCTATTCATGGTGGGCAAGTTCTCGCGCTGTATTTCTGCGCGAGGAGATTTTTGGGATACGCGACCGACTTTGGGACGTTGCGCGTGCCGAGAATGCATTTGACGACGAAGCATATCGACATGCGCGGCACCACCTAAATTCGTTGATTCGAACCGCGGGGCTTTATAGTGTTCGGGCCATCGAAACAGCAACTCGATTAATGCCCAAGGAAGAACACGTTCCGCATCCCAAGTCTGAGAACGAGGTTCTTCAACGGGCGATTGCAGACGCCTACTTGAAGAGTGGACGCGCTGTCGGTCGACACGTTTTGCTTTGCCACGTGACTGGATGGGTGAAGATGGGAAAACTGTTGCTGGACGCCCATCGGAAATCCCGCCGCGGTGCGATCCACACGATCAAGTCCGGTCGATACAGCGTGCGTGAGGCCAAATGGTTAACCTCCGGAGGGCCTGAGTTTCTATCCGACGCGGATCGACAAACTCAAGAGTGCGGTTCACGTTCGTGCGCAATCCCCGCGGGGCATTGACTCGATTCGTCGCTCTGGAATTTGTCGGGCGCAGGGCAAAGCGACCGGCCTTTCAACGCCATCCGCTCTCACGCCCTTTCTCTTGAGCGACATCGAACCTTCTCGTAAGCACGCTTACGCG
This sequence comes from Pirellulales bacterium, assembly GCA_040901705.1. Taxonomy (GTDB): domain Bacteria; phylum Planctomycetota; class Planctomycetia; order Pirellulales; family PLA5; genus PLA5. Next base: position 4,303 of record JBBDYI010000233.1, read on the forward strand.
GAAAGACAGCAGGCCAGCGCCGCTGATCTCGACGAGTTGAACGTCACGCCGGCCGAGGCGTCGCTCTTCAACGTGCTCCACGGCCTCACGATGCCGCCCGACGACCTGTGCCGTCGTGCAAACTGCTCGGACTACCGTGACGGAGGGCGCGAATCACTCGGAAGGCGAGACCGCCATCGCCTCGTCAACCAGCGAGCTAAGCCGCCCCGCGGCGGCATCTTGGGCGATTTGTTCGTCCCATGCCGCGGCGTCAAATTCTGCGAACCACGCGCGAAACGCCGCCAATTCCTCCGGCGACAGCCCGCGCACAGCGTCTTCGATTTGGTCGACAGTGCTCATGATCACAAGTCTAATATCGCCAGACGTCAAAGGCAAACCCAGCGACGTTGCCCAACAATGGAACACCCCCAATATCCAACAGCTCGGCGCCGCCAAAAATTCCGCTTTCGCATATCACGTTCGCATATCACGTTATCGAGTACGCCAATGAGATTCCCGCCTCTGCGCTACCTGATCTTGCAATTCCTGCTGGCCGCCGCATCGCTTGCATTCGTTTTTGCGGCGGATCGCGGGCAATGTGCCGACGGAAACGCCGACGCCCTGCCCCCGATCCGCGCCATCACCCAAGGGCCCAAGTTCCACTGGTTCGGCTACTACGACAAACAGCAGTTCGACCCCACCGACCGCTACGTCCTCGGCAACGAAGTCGCCTTCGAGCATCGCTCGCCGCAGGCCGACAACGCGATAAACGTCGGCATGGTCGATCTCGAAGACGGCGACCACTGGATCGAACTCGGCCAAACCCGGGCCTGGAACTGGCAACAAGGCTGCATGCTCCAATGGCTGCCCCGCGCTGAGAGTACGGTCGTCTGGAACGACCGCGAAGACATCGCCGCCGATGAAGACACCGGCGACACCACGCAGGACAAGCCCAAGGACAAAAAAGAACCACGCAGCCGCTTCGTCTGCCACGTGCTCGACGTGAAGTCCAGCCAGCGCCGCACCATCGGCCATCCGATCTACACGATCAGTCCCGACGGACGATGGGCGCTCGCCTGCGACTTCCGCCGCTTGAACGACTGCCGGCCCGGCTACGGCTACGCCGGCATCGCCGACCCCAACGCCGACGTGCTCGCCCCGGCCGATTCCGGCATCTGGAAGATCGATCTTGCGACCGGCGAATCCAAGCTCATCATCTCGCTGGCCGACGCCGCGCGGATCGACTACGGCGGCGGCTTTCCCCGCGGCGCGAAGCACTGGTTCAACCACCTGCTGATCTCGCCCGACGGCCAGCGGTTCATCTTCCTTCACCGTTGGCGAGGCGACGGCCAGCGCGGCTTCTCCACTCGCCTGTTCACCGCCGACGCCGACGGCGGCAACCTATACGTCCTCGATCCGCACGGCCGCACGTCGCACTTTATCTGGCGAGACAACCAGCACGTCGCCGCCTGGGCGTGGCATCCGTCGCACCAGGACCGGTTCTACCTGTTCAAGGACCGCACGGACGAAGTCGAGCCGATCGGCCCCGACGTCATGACCGAGAACGGCCACAACACCTATCTGCCGCACACCGACAGCGTCTGGATCCTCAACGACACCTACCCCGATGCCAAGCGATTGCAGCATCCATACCTGTTCCACGTGCCGACCAATCGCCGCTTGCCGCTGGGCCATTTCCACTCGCCGACCGAATACCAGGGCGAGTGGCGCTGCGACACCCATCCGCGATCGAGCCGCAGCGGACGTTACGTCTGCATCGACTCGCCCCACGACGGCGGCCGGCAAATGTACCTGATCGACGTCCGCGAAATTGTCGAACCAAAGCGGTAGCGGCAACTGCCCGCCACACGGTCAAATCGGCAGCGATTCTTCGGCCGGCCAACCTCCAGTGAACGGCGGACGGGGTTCCGACATCCTCGGCCGATTTTTTTTGCTCGTAATGTCTGAAAATGATTGACTTTTCCGGTGGGGGTAGTTAGGCTCATTGACGTGCCACTGTGCCACCAGTCCGGCCCGCGGGTCGGCGTTTGCGTCGCGGTTCGCGTCGCCGGCAGGGAACTTTGGCTCTAACCTATTAGTAACACCATCGAGTTGACGTCATTTTTTGTGGAGTGCGGCTAATGAGTTTCAACAACAGATTTCTTTGCGGTGCGTTGGCGTTTGCGGCGCTGTCCACCGCTGCGACGCGGCCTGCCCAGGCGATCGTTTCGAACATCGCGTTGGGCAAACCGGCGACGACCAGCGGCGTTGGCTTTGGCGGCGTTCCGTCGAATGGCGTTGATGGCAATATCAACACAATTACGCATAGCGCCAATACAGGCGTTAATTTCTGGCAGGTCGACCTCACCGCGCCCTCGGATTTGATCTCGATCGAGTTGGTCAATCGAGCCGACGGTTGCTGCCCTGAGCGGCTCAATGGCGCGGTATTGTCGGTCCTCGACAGCGCCATGACGCCGATCTTTACGGCTCCTGCCTTCTCCGGCGCGGGAGTTGCGCAAGTGTTTACGTTCGACAACGCCGGCTCCGGCTTTTCCGACGCACAGTTCATTCGCGTCGACCACAACGGCAATTGGCTGGCGATCGCGGAACTCCGCGCATTTTCCGATGTCGCTTATGGAAACTTAGCGACATTCTTTGGCACGGCGACGCAATCGACGTTGGGTTTCGGACTTCCGGCGTCCAACGCAATCGACGGCAGTCGAGTGGGGAACTCGATTTCGCACACGAATACGGGCGACATGACGCCGAATTTGACGGTCGATTTGGGAAATTTGTACCGGATTGAGACAATCGACGTTTACACGCGAGACAACTGCTGCACCGACCCGCCGAATAATTCGCCGGAGCGCGATTACAATCTGACCGTCGAAGTGCTCGACGCAGGCGGAAACGTGGTCTACACGCATCCCGTGTTCAATCCCTGGGACGGAGTGGACCCGGCCGCCGGAGCGCCCGTTGTCGGACTGGGCGCGTCGTTCTCGATCGATCTTGGGGCGGGCATCATCGGCCAGAGCGTCCGCGTAAACAAGGTCGCCCGTGGCGACGCGAACGTCAGCGAATGGCTGTCGCTCGCCGAGGTGGAGATTTACGGCAGCACCACCGCCGTGCCGGAACCGTCGAGCGTTTGCCTCGCGGCCCTGGGCTTGGTCGGCGGGCTGTTGGTTGTCCGCCGTCGGCGACGACGTTAAGAGAGGACTTGGCGCGTTGCTTTGCGAACGCACGATTATTGAATGCGGTGCTTGCAGAGCACCCTACGGAATCGATTTTCACGCCCGGCCGATCGCGGCCGGGTTTTTCTTGCGCGAGGAGTTGGTATGCGGCGCGAAGGGACACGCAACGGGTTTCGTTTTTCGATGATGGCTAACCAGCAGCGACACAGCGGGCGCTCGTCGGCTCGTCGGCGGTACTCGATCGAGACGCTCGAAGCCCGACAGATGCTCGCCGCCAATCCGATCATCTCGGAATTCGTGGCCGACAACAGCAATTCGCTCTCCGACGGCGACGGTCGGTCTTCGGACTGGATCGAACTCTACAACGCCGGCGACGCGGCCATCGATCTAGCCGGTTGGCACCTGACCGACGATGCATTGTTGCCAACGAAGTGGACGTTCCCCAGCAAGACGCTCGACGCCGGCGAGTTTCTGGTCGTGTTCGCGTCTTCTCCCACGGACGCCATGGGCGCGATCCTCAACGATTACGTCGACGCCGGCGGCAATCTACACACGAACTTCAGCCTCAACAACAACGGCGAATACCTGGCCCTCGTGCGGGCGGACTTGAGCGTGGCAAGCGAATTCGCGCCGGCGTATCCCAGCCAGCGCGCGGATGTTTCCTACGGCGTCGGTCAGGGAGCGATTTTCACGACGCTGGTCGACTCCGGCAGCGCCGGTAAGCTGCTCGTCCCAACCGCATCCATCGGCAACACCTGGACCGGCGGCGCGGAACCGTTCAACGACGCTGCCTGGCAGAATGTGACCCTCGGCGTGGGCTACGACGAAGCTCCGGTACCGGTCACGACGCTCACCAACGTCGCGCTCGGCAAAGCCGTAACGCAATCGACCAACGGCTTCGGATTCAACGGCTCGCTGGCCGTCGATGGCAACCGCGTCGGGAATTCGATCTCCCACACCAACACCGGCGACCTCGAACCGTGGATGGAGATCAATCTCGCCGACGACTACGACATCGAACGCATCGACGTCTACACGCGCGACAACTGCTGCACGCCGCCGGTCGGCACGTCGCGCGAACGCGACTACAATCTCGTCGTCGAAATACGCGACGCAGCGAACGCCGTGCTGTTTACCAGCACCCCGTTCAACCCCTGGGACGGAACCGGCAATGGCGCGACGATTGTCGGCGTCGGAGCCTCCTTTACTGTCGATTTGACCGGCGAGGTCGAAGGCGGGGTCACCGGGCGAAAGGTCCGCGTTAGCAAGACGGCCTTCGGCGGCGCAAATTCCAGCGAGTGGCTCCACCTCGCCGAAGTCGAAGTCTACGCCGTCACGGAAACTACGCCCGTCGAGGAGAACCTCGCACTGAACAAACCGACGAGCGGCCAGGTGTATTCCTCTTTCGCGACGTCGTTGGGCGTCGATGGCAACACCGGCAACTTCACACACACGGACAACGTCGGGGCCGTGTTCTGGCAGGTCGATCTGCAGGCGGCCACCGACCTCGGTCGCGTGGAACTCGTCAATCGCGGCGACGGGTGCTGCCCGGAGCGATTGGACGGGGCCGTGCTTTCGATACTCGATGCAGCGCAGACGCCGATCTACACCGCCGACGCTTTCAGCGGGGCAACATCGGGGCAAGTGTTCACGTTCGACAACGACGGCGCGGGCTTCCTCGGCGCACGCTACATCCGCGTCGATCACAACAACCAATATTTGAGCATCTCCGAGGTCCGCGCCTTCGCGCCGCAGGGTTACAACGCGCTGATCCAAACCAACATCGAATCGTCGCTGAAAAACGTCAACTCCGGCGCATATTTGCGCAACACGTTCGACGTCGTCGACCCCACCGCGTTCGATCAACTCACCATGAACCTGAATTACGACGACGGGTTCGTGGCATACCTCAACGGAACCGAGTTCGCTCGCAGCAACGCGCCGGTGGGAACGCCCGCGTTCAATGCGGCGGCGACGGCGGAGCATCCGGGCGGGCTGTTACAGGCGTTCAGCGTGCCGCTCGCGTTGCTGCAATCCGGCTCGAACGTGCTGGCGATTCACGGATTGAATACGGCGGCCGGCGACGACGATTTCGTACTCAGGCCCAAGTTGGTCGCCCGCGAAGTGCCGACCGGCGAGGTTGGATTTCTGCCGACGCCGACGCCCGGCCAGCCGAACGGCACAACCGTGGCCGGATTCGTCGCCGATACGTCGTTCGACGTTGACCGCGGTTTCTTCGACGCGGCGTTCGACGTCAACATCACGTCCTCCACGCCGGGCGCGACGATCGTCTACACGACCAACGGCTCAGCGCCAACGCTGACCAACGGCACGCAAGTCCCCGCCGCCGACGCCGCGACGCCGCCAGTGGCCACCGTCCATGTGACGACCACCACCACGCTGCGGGCGGCCGCGTTCAAGACCGGCTTCGAGCAAACGAACGTCGACACGCAATCGTACATCTTCCTACAGGACGTCATCCATCAGCCGGCCAACCCCGCCGGCTTCCCATCGACGTGGTCCGACGGGTCGACGACGATCGCGGGCGACTACCAGATGGACCCCGACGTCGTCGGCAATCCGCTCTACAGCGACGAAATTATTCAGGGCCTTCGCGACATTCCGACCATCTCGATCGTGATGGACCCGGACGACCTGTTCGGCGCTCAAAACGGCATCTACACGAATTCGAACCAGCGAGGCAGCGCGTGGGAGCGGGCCACTTCGGTCGAAATCATCGATCCCAGCGGCGCGTCGTATCAGGGCAACTCCGGCATTCGCATTCACGGCTTTAGCTGGCGGTTCCATTCCAACTCGCCGAAGCACGGCTTTCGCCTGGAGTTTCGCAGCGAATACGGGCCGTCGAAGCTCGAATATCCGCTGTTCCCCGATGCACCGGTCACGAAGTTCGACAGCATCGTGCTGCGGCAGCAGGGCGGCCGGGCATGGGCGGGCCAGCAAAATCCGGCCGAGGCGCAGTACCTGCGCGACACCTACGCCCGCGATCTGGCCCGCGAAATGGGCAAAACCGATGGTCACGCGACGCTGGTCCACTTGTATCTAAACGGGATTTACTGGGGCCTGTACAACCCCGTCGAGCGGCCGGACGCCAACATGGGCGAGGAGTATTTTGGCGGCACCGACGCCGATTACGACGCGCTCAACCGCCGCACCAGCACGAACGAGGCGATCGACGGCGACCTCGTCCGCTACAACGAGATGATCGCCATCGCCAATTCCGCGTTGTCCGCCGGCGTGACGACCGACGCACAGTTGGCCGACCTTGAGCGGTATCTCGACATGGAAGACTTCATCGACCACCTCATCCTCAATCAATTCGTCACCAACCGCGACGGCATCACCGCGTTCGATGGCAACAACCAACGGGCCATCGGCAGCCGCGTCGGCGACGCCAAGTTCCGCTTCTTCGTGTGGGACATGGAATACAGCATGTGGAACGCCACCGACAACATCCACATCTGCCAAGGTTGTAACAACCCGGCCCAGGCCGGCGGACAAAACCCGCCCAGCAGTTTCTGGACGCTCTTCAAGGCGCTCAACCAGCATCCCGAGTTCCGCCTGCGATACGCCGACCACGTTCACCAACATCTGTTCAATGACGGAGCGCTCACGCCGACCAACTCGGCGGCCACGTGGGAAGTCCGCGCCCAAAGCATCGAGCGGGCGATCATCGCCGAGTCGGCTCGCTGGGGCGACGCCAAGCGAGCCACACCGTATACGCGGGACGTCGAATGGCAGGCGGAGCGCAATCGCCTGCTAACCACTTACTTCCCGCAGCGGGCCGGGATACTCACCGGCCAGTTGCAAGCCGCCGGCTTGTACGCGGCGGTCGGCGCTCCGGAATACTTCGTCGAAGGCACGCCACAACACGGCGGCGACGTAACGGCCGGCGACTCGCTCGCATTGCAGCAGACGGACCAGGTCTCGTACATCGATACGCCACTGATCAATGCCGCCACGCAAGTGTCGGCCATCGTGCCGACGCTCGCCATCCACAACGCGATAGGCACGGATTGGCGAGACCGCACATACTCGCAGGGCGACAACGGCGAAACGTGGACCACCGGCACCAACGGCGTCGGCTACGACCTCGATACCAACCCCGCCACGAACTACGACAGCCGCATTAACATCGACGTCGAAGCGCAGATGTCCGGCGGCACGGGCAACACATCGGTCTACGTCCGCATTCCGTTCAACATTCCCAATCAGGCGGCGCTCGACTCGTTAGATTTCCTCACGTTGCGAATGATCTACGACGACGGCTTTGTGGCGTATCTCAACGGCACGAAGGTCGCCTCAGCAGTCGCGCCGGCCGATGCTTCGCTGACTTGGAACTCCGGTGCCACATCCGGCGGCGAAGCCAGCCTTGCCAATCCCATTCCCTTCGACATCACGGCCTTCCGAAACCAACTCATCGTCGGACAAAACGTCCTCGCCATCCACGGCCTCAACGCCGGAAACAACAGCAGCGACATGCTCATTTGGGCGGAACTGCTCGCCCGCGAGGTCGACACCACCCCCACGGCCACGCCAGTCTATTACACGACCGACGGCAGCGACCCGCGGCTCTTCGGCGGCGCGATCAGCCCGACGGCGACGCTGTATTCTGGCCCGCTAACGCTCGACGCGAGCCTGCAAATTCGCTCCCGGGCGCTGACCGGCGGAGAGTGGAGCGCGATTTCCGAAACGCTGTTCACCGTCAACGTGCCGCTGCGCGTGACCGAGGTCATGTACAACCCCGACGGTCCCGGCGACGAACTCGAGTTCATCGAACTCGTGAACGCGTCGGCCAACACGATTTCGCTCGCCAGCGTCCGCTTCGCCGGCGACGACCAGGGCATCGAGTTTACGTTCGACGCCGGCGAAGCGACGCTCTCGCCCGGCGAGTTCGTCGTCGTCGCCCGCGATCGCGCTGCGTTCGAGGCCGCTTACGACACGAGCGGCATTCGCCTCGCGATCGGCCAGTTTGCCGGCGGACAGCAACTTGCCAATGGCGGCGAAACGCTCACCCTCGTCGACGCAGCCGGCGGACTGATTCAGAAGTTCACCTTCGACGACGACTGGTTCAAAGAGACCGACGGCGACGGGTTTTCGCTCGTCGCGCTCGATACCGCCGGCAATTACGACGCGGCCACGAACTGGCGGAGCAGCGCGCTACACCTCGGTTCGCCCGGCCGCGCCGACCCAACGCCCGCCCCAGGCGATTTCAACGGTGACGGCGTAACCGACCGCGGCGACGCGGCCCTGCTGGCGGCAAACTTCGGACGCACGACCGATTCCCATCGCGGGCGAGGCGACTTCAATCTCGACGGCGCAACAAACCTCGCCGATCTGTCCGCCCTGCAAGCCGCAATGGGTTCGGCGGTAGCCTCACCGGCCGCCTCCCCTTCAGCAAGCGCAGCCGCCATCGTAGCCGAAGCCGCGCCCCGACTTGCAGCCCACGATCGAGCGGTCAACGAACTCTCCGCCACCAACCGCGGCAACGCCCGAACCACGGCCGCCGCCCGAAGAACAGCCCGCAGCGAGCCAACGCCATCAATCGAAATAGAAGCCCGCACCATCAGCGACACGCCAAGCAACCACAACCCACACGAAAACGCCTCGCGCCGCCTACGAGCAAAGCGCCGCCCAATCGGCACCCTCGCTGACCGAGCGCTCGAAGAGTAAGGCAGCCGCACGAGGTTCGGCATTCGTCTGGCGTTGCGCCCCATCCAAGCCGAGCCTCGCGACGACCACCTTGCGCGACAGCCTTGGCGACTGCGACGAATTGTCGTCCGCCGGTTATCGCAAGGCCACGGCCAATCGCGCCGCCAGGCTCCCCATCCCACGACCATCTGTCGTATACTGCCTCTTGCGCAGCGGCGAATCCCGAACGCCGCTTCCCCGACCCCCGCATTCCGACCCCCGCTCTCAATGTCCAGCAAAGTTTACATCGCCGTCGACATGGGCGCTTCGAGCGGCCGGCATGTCGCCGGGCTGTTCGATGGCAGCCGACTCGAACTTGCCGAGATTCATCGTTTCGAAAACGGTCCTGCTCACGCCGCGGGGCGGATGTATTGGGATCTGTTGGGACAGTGGGCCCATTTGCGCGACGGGCTGCGGCGGGCGGCCGCCACTTACGGCGATCGCGTGGCAAGCGTGGGCGTCGACACCTGGGGCGTCGATTTCGTGCTCCTGGGCCGCGGCGACGAACTGCTCGGCAACCCATATCACTACCGCGACGCCCGCACCAACGGCGTTCTCGATCGGGCATTCGCTGTCGTGCCGCGCGACGAAATCTTCGCCGCCACCGGCCTGCAATTCATGCAGTTCAACACGCTGTTTCAGTTGTTTGCAATGCGAGAGCAGAATTCGCCGCTGCTGGACGTGGCCGAGTCGCTGTTGATGATGCCCGATGCGTTTCATTGGCTGCTCACCGGCGTGCGGGCGAACGAACTCACCGACGCCACCACGACGCAGTGTTACGACCCGCAGCGCGGCGGTTGGGCGACGCAACTGATCGAGCAGTTCGGCATCCCGACCAAGATTTTCGGCGAAGTCGTGCCGCCGGGCACAAAGCTGGGACCGCTCGCCGCCGCGGTGGCCGAGGACACGCAGCTTGCGGGCGTCGACGTGGTGCTGCCCGGCACGCACGATACGGCCAGCGCCGTGATGGCCGTACCCGCCGCGAGCAAGCCCGGCGCGCGGCCCGATTGGTGCTACATCAGTTCGGGCACGTGGAGCCTGATGGGCGTCGAGACGCCCACGCCGGTGGTGACCGACTTGTGCCGCGAGCTGAACTTCACCAACGAAGGCGGCGTCGGCGGCACGACGCGGCTCCTTAAAAACATCGCCGGGCTGTGGATCGTGCAAGAATGCCGCCGCATCTGGAACCAGGGCGGGCGGAAACTCGGCTGGCACGACCTGACGCTGCTCGCCGCCCAAGCGCCGCCGCTGCGGTCGATCATCAATCCCGACGACGCCGGTTTCCTCGCCCCGGCGGACATGGCCGAGGCGATCCGGGCGTTTTGCCGCCACACCGGGCAGGCCGTGCCCGCGAGCGAAGGTGCGGTGATCCGCTGCTCGCTCGAAGGACTCGCGCTCAAGTATCGCCAGGTACTCGGCTGGCTCGAACAACTCGTCGGCGGCCGTATCGACACGATTCATATCGTCGGCGGCGGGACGCAGAATCATCAGCTTTGCCAGATGACGGCCGATGCCTGCGGTCGCCGCGTAGTGGCCGGTCCGGTCGAGGCTACCGCGATCGGCAACCTGATGATGCAATCGGTCGCAGCCGGCGACGTGGCGTCGATCGCCGAGGCCCGCGACGTTATCCGCCGCAGCTTCAGCGTCGAGACCTACGAACCGACGAACTCAGCCGCGTGGGACGCAGTGTACGAGCGGTTTTTGGCGCTGCAACAAAGGTAGGACGGGTCGAACGGAGTGAGACCCACTTTACAGCCTCGATGTTGAAATGTGATTGGTGAATTGCCAAATGTGAATTGTGAATTGGAAAACCCGCGTGGGGAATGATCGATGATGGATTTTTCGACCGTCGCGGCGACAACTCTCGCGCTTGACGCGCTCGACGTGGCCGTGCTGGCCGTCACGATGCTCGGCATCGCCGCGTTCGGGCTGTACATGGGTCGCCGCGAGGAAGGCGTCGGCGATTTCTTCCTGGCCGGGCGGAGCGTATCCTGGTGGGCAGTGGCCGGGTCGATCTTGGGCAGCAACGTCAGCTCGCACCATTTGATCGGCATGATGGGCGCGGGCCTGGCGATCGGATTCGCCCAGTCCAACTTCGAATACGGCGCGATCTTCGGCTTGATGGTGCTGTGCTTTTTCTTTCTGCCGCTGTACCGGCGGATGGGCTTGTACACGCTGTCGGAATATCTCGGCCGCCGCTACGACGATCGCAGCCGGCTGCTTTACGCGCTGACGAACATGGGATTCGTCACGATTCAGATGTGCGGGGCGCTCATCCTCGGCGCAATCACGATCAACGCCTTGACCGCGGGCACACAGTACGAGATTAGTTACGCAGTCGCTATTCGGGGGCTGGCATTGTTCGCCGCCGCTTATACGTTGTTCGGCGGGCTCAAGGCCGTCATTTATACCGACGTGCTGCAGAGCATTCTGTTATTCGGCGGCGCGGCTGTCATCGCCGTGTTGGCCATCACGCACGAGAACGTCGGCGGGCTAGCCAGCTTGATGAACAAGGACGCGGACAGATTCCGATTGTTCCTGCCCGCGGATCACGAAAAACTGCCGTGGACCGGCGTGCTCACCGGGTTGATGGTGCTGCACTTCAATTATTGGGCGACGAACCAGTACATGGTGCAACGTGCTCTGGGCGCCAAGAGCGGTTGGGACGCCCGCGTCGGGATTATCTCGGCCGGTTTTTTCAAACTGCTGATTCCGTTCATCTGCATCGTGCCGGGCATGGCCGCCGCGTTCATTCTCGATCTCGATCCGACGAAGGAAGCCGACGCGGCGTTCGCCGGGCTGACGCGCGAATTGATCCGGCCGGGGTACGGTCTGCTGGGCCTCGTGATGGCGGGACTTGTCGGGGCGATCCTGTCCACGATCGACTCGATGATGAACTCGACGGCGACGCTGTTTACGTTCGACATCTATCGGCGGTACATCAATCCGCACGCCTCGGAGCGGCGGTTGATCTGGGTTGGCCGCGGCGCGATGGCCGCCGTCGTGGTGCTGGCGATCCGCGTCTCGCTGAGTTTCGGCGAAACGCGAAGTGGCGTCTTCCTGACGATGGTCGATTACGAGTCGTACCTCGTGCCCGGTGTGTTGGTGGCGTTCATGGCCGGCATCTTCCATCGCTTTGTGACGCCGACCGCTGCGGTGGCCTGCATTTGTATTGGGCCGCTGGCGTCGTTGGGCGTCGACCTGGGCTGGCCGAAAGCGTTTGGCGGCGACATTCAGACGTTTCACCGCGTGGCAATCGTCACGGCGATCTGCTACGCCGCGTTGCTCGCGGTCAGTTCCCGCACCCAAAGCGAACGCTCCCCCGACCGCGAGCAATATCTATGGGCGAGATACCGCCGCGATCCTGCCGACGCCGCCGACCACCGCAAGAGCGACCGCGTGCTGGCGGCGATCCTGGTTGCTCTCACGCTCGGCCTGTGTTGGTATTTCGCATAGCATAAGCGGCGTACTCGTGCGAATGGTCGCGGCCATCGCGTTTCGTAAAACTTCGGAGGATCCGCCATCATGCCGGCATCGGACGAATTCAGCAGTGGCAGTGTACCCGCCGGGCCGATTGGGCCGCGCACCGGCGAGACGATCGTCGAATGGCCGCATTGCCCCGCCTGCGGCGAGGCCCGTTCGACCCGCTGCCCGGCATGCGACACGGTCGGCGCCGTGTGGGAACAGGCATTCGGCGTATCGGTAACCGACCATGACGCCGCCGACAACTCGGAACAGTACCGATCGCAATATCGCGGCGCCGTGATCTGTCCCACGTGCGACGAAGTATTTCGACCAACGCTGGCCCGTCGCTGCACGAGTTGCCGGCACGACTTCGCCGAAAATGACACGGCCGACACCGCGTCCGCCGGGCACTTGTCAGACGAAACCGCCGGCCGAGCCAGCCGCCACTCCGCCGGCCACGCGGCCCGCATGATCCTCACCGTCATCGCCGCCGCCGGCGTGATCTACACGCTCTACGATTGGCTCGTCCACAACACCGGCGGAGCGCGGTTGTTCTGAATCGCCCTCCGCGCATCTCGCGGCGCGCATCGCGCTTCACCGGCGAACAAACCAAGTCGCCGCGACGGCTGGCTACTCCGGCTGGCTACTCCGGCTGGCTACTGCGGCTGGCTACTCCGGCTGGCTACTGCGGCTGGCTACTCCGGCTTGCGTCGTAGCGACAGCCAGTCCGTATGGAAGAACTCGCCGCGTGGCTTGTCGACGCGCTCGTAGGTGTGGGCGCCGAAGTAATCGCGCTGGGCCTGAAGCAAATTCGCCGGCAGTCGCTCCCGCCGATACCCATCGTAATAAGCCAGCGCCGAAGTAAACGCCGGCACAGGTATGCCGTGCAGCACCGCCGTACTCACCACGTGCCGCCACGCCGCCTGGGCCTTGTCGACGGCCTCGCGGAAATACGGCGCAAGCAACAAGTTCTCCAGATTCTTGTCCGCCTCGAACGCTTCCTTGATCCGATCCAAGAACGCCGCCCGAATAATACATCCGCCGCGCCACAGCATCGCGATGTTGCCGTAGTCCAGCGGCCATTCGTGTTCCTTGGCCGCCGCTTGAAGCTGCACGTAACCTTGGGCGTAGCTGCAAATCTTCGACGCATACAGCGCCTGCCGCACTTGTTCGACAAACGCCCCTCGGTCGCCGTCGTACTTGGCCGCAGGCCCCTTGAGCACCTTGCTAGCCCGCACGCGAGCGTCCTTCAGCGCCGACAAACACCGGGCATACACCGCCTCGGTCACCAAGGTGCTCGGCACGCCCAAGTCGAGCGCGAGCTGACTCATCCACTTGCCGGTCCCCTTGGCCCCGGCCGTGTCCAGAATCTTGTCGACCAGATGCTCGCCCGTCGCTTCGTCCTTGACGCTGAAAATGTCGCGAGTGATGTCGATCAAGTAACTATCCAATTCGCCGCGGTTCCACTCGGCGAACACATCGTAAAGTTCGTCGTTCGACAGGCCGATCGCTTCGCGGAGCATGAAATACGCTTCGCAGATCAACTGCATGTCGCCGTACTCGATGCCGTTATGCACCATCTTCACATAGTGCCCCGCCCCCCGCGGGCCAACCCATTCGCAGCACGGAATGTCGTGGTTCGGCCCGACCTTGGCGGCGATCGCCTGAAACACCGGCTTCACCAGCGGCCAGGCCTTCTCGCTCCCGCCGGGCATCATGCTCGGACCCTTGAGCGCGCCCTCTTCGCCGCCGGATACGCCCGTGCCGATATACAGCAGCCCCTTCGACTCGACATATTTCGTCCGACGCTCGGTGTTCGCATAAAACTCGTTGCCGCCGTCGATAATCACGTCGCCCGGCGAGAGCAGCGGGATCAAGTGCTCGATCTGCTGATCGACGGCGTCGCCGGCCTTGATCATGATCATGATCCGCCGCGGCGGCTTGACGGCCTTGACCAGTTCTTCGAGCGAATGGCAGCCGATGAATTTCTTGCCGGCAGCGCGGCCGGCGATCAGCTCGTCGACCTTGCTGGTCGTACGATTGAACACGGCAATCGTGTAGCCGCGGCTCTCGATGTTGAGTGCGAGGTTTTCGCCCATCACGGCGAGACCGATAAGTCCGAAATCAGCAGTCATGGAAGGTTGGTTTTATGGAAGGGAATTATTGAAACACGGAGGCACGGAGACACGGAGAGGATTATGGGAGTCACATCACGCGGCGTATGATTCCGTCCTTTAGCACGGGGACATTGAAGTTAATGAGTAGGCCAACTCGGACATTGGCCAATCGGATATAAGAGCCTATCCCAAAACCCCTGCCGCTCGGAAGGCGATCCAGGCGGCGACGAA
>JBBDYI010000234.1:0-18992 GCA_040901705.1 Pirellulales bacterium
ACTACCGTCAATAGACCCGATTTTCCACCCACAATCGAGACGCTCACACCTTGGAAGCGAATCCTTGACACGCCCCTTGCGACGGATATCATTGTCGATACAGGGTTTAGTACGTTTTCAAGGCACGCCCTCACCGGCAGGCGAGAGGAGTATTACTCGATGAGCGTCAACCGAAGACTTAACGTCTCGGAGGTCGGCGAGGTGACGGTGGTTCGGTTCGTGGACCGTCGCATTCTCGACGAAGCGAACATCCAAGAGATGGGCCAGGAACTCTTCCAGATCGTCGAGGACCAGGGCAAGAAACAGCTGCTGCTGAATTTTTCCGGCGTTGAGTTCCTGTCCAGCGCCGCGCTCGGCAAACTGATCACGCTCGACAAGCGCGTCAAGGCCCATAGCGGCAAACTGATGCTCAGCAATATCCGCCCGGAAATCTACGAAGTTTTCAAGATCACGCGGCTCAACACCACGCTCGACATCAAAGACGACGAAGCCGACGCGCTGGCGGCTTTCGCGGCGTTGCAGGCAACCTAGAGTTCGCCAGGCGGAATGCGCTCTGCCGTTTATTGGTGGAGTTGTTCCGCCGTGCGCACGGGTCGATTGCCGTTTCCCCACGCGACGGTCGTCTGGCCCATCACCGCCGGGCATTTCTCATGACCCTCGAAGTCCCTTTGTGGTCGCTCGATCGGCGCATTGCCAGCGATCTGGCGGCGGGCCGCGCCGTCCAGGAAGAAGTGCTCGCCGTCCTCGAATCGCACGGCTGGTCGTCCGCGAGCGTTTTCGCCGTGCGGCTGGCCTTCGAAGAGGCCATCGTCAACGCCATCAAACACGGCAACCGGCACGCCGAGGACAAGCACGTCCACGTAGTCGCCAAATTGCTGGCCGACCGCCTCTGGCTGCAAATCACCGACGAAGGCCCCGGCTTCGATCCGGCCGCAATTCCGGACTGCACCGAAGACGACCGGCTGGAGGTTCCTTGCGGCCGCGGTATCATGCTGATGCGGTCGTTCATGTGCCACGTCGAGTACAACGAGTCGGGCAATCGCGTGGTGATGGAAAAGCGCCGCGTCGAAGAATCTTCCTAGCGAATCTTCGTAGCGACTTTCATAGCACCGTGCCCCCATCGCTCGTCGACACGCCCGGCACGCTTCGCCCGATGCTGCGGTTGGCCGTGCCCGTGCTCGTCGAGCAGTCGTTGCACGTCCTCGTCGGCTTCTCCGACACGATTCTGGCCGGCCAATACCTGTCGACGTCCGAACTGGCGGCGATGGGCATGCTCAATTACGTGTTGTGGACGATCGAAACCTGCTTCGCGATCGTAGCGGTTGGCTCGACCGCCGTGATCGCTCGCTCGATCGGGGCTGGCGACGCTCAAGCCGCGCGGTGTGCTGCGCACCAGTCGTTTCTGTTGGGAATCGTGCTTGCCGCGGTGTTGATGGCGGCCGGTTTCGCCCTCACCGACCGGCTCGTGGCGGCGCTGGCGTTGACCGGCGATGCCGCCGACAGCGCCGCACGCTATTTGCGATTTCTGCTCGCCATCTTGCCGCTGATGATGGCGGAGTTCGTCGGCATCGCCTGCCTGAGGGCGGCGGGCGATACGGTCGCCGGCTTGACGGTGATGTTCGTGGCCAATTGCATAAACGTTGCGGTGAGTTGGTCGCTGGTCCGAGGCGTGGCGGTGTTGGGAATTCCGCGGCTGGGATGGGACGGATTAGCGATCGGCACTTCGTTGAGCTTCTCGTTCGCCGGCATCGCGATTCTGGTGATGCTCGCTCGCGGCAGGGCCGGTTTGAAGATTACGTGGCGCGAACTGCGGCCCCACCGCGCCACGATGCGGCGGCTCCTGCGCGTCGGGCTTCCCGGCGGAGGCGATCAACTGGCGATCGTGTTTTGCCATTTGCTCTACGTGCGGGCGATCAACGGCTTGGGCGAATTGGCGACGGCGGCGCATGGCGTGGGAGTGCGGATCGAATCGATGGCGTATCTGCCGGGCTTTGCCTTTCACGTCGCGGCCCAAACGCTTGTCGGCCAGTTTCTCGGCGCGGGCGATCCGCGCCGAGCCGCTCGCAGCGCCCTGGTGACGCTCGGCGTGGGCGGCGGTTTGATGATCGCCTCCGGAGCGGTAATGTACTTCGCGCCGGACCTGTTGACGCGGTTGTTCATCAATCCGAACGAAGGCGACGTGAGGGCGCTGGCGAACCGGTTGTTGCCGATCGTCGGCGTCGGCATGCCGGCGCTGGCGGTCGTGTCGATTCTAGGCGGAGCGCTGCGCGGAGCGGGCGACACGCGGCTGCCGATCGTGTTCACATTCGTCGGCTTGATCGTGGTGCGGCTGCCGTTGTGCTACTGGCTCGCCTACGAGACGATCTCGCTGCCGTTCTTCGAGACGCCACTGTCGGGACAAAATCTCGGCGTCGTCGGCGCGTGGTACGCGATGGTCATCGACGCCACGGTCCGTTGCGTGCTCGTCGGCGCCAGGTTTTGGCAAGGCGGCTGGCGAAAAGCCAAAGTCTGAAGCCCACCGCCGCGTACCTGTCCCCCGTCGTTCGATCTCCTATAATTGCAAACCTGTAAAGCATTTCCTGCCCCCTGCCCCCTGTCCCCCGCCCCCTGTCCCCTGACGTGCGATCAAGCGATTCACCAAAATGCACGGCGCCGGCAACGACTACGTGTACGTCGATTGCTTCGACGAGCCGCTGCCCACCGATCCTGCGGGGTTGGCCCGCCGCATCGCCGATCGGCACTTCGGCGTCGGCGGCGACGGCTTGATCTTGATTTGCCCGTCGGACATTGGCGACGCCCGCATGCGGATGTTCAACGCCGATGGTTCTGAGTCGGAGATGTGCGGCAATGGGATTCGCTGCGTGGCCAAGTACGTGTACGACCACGGCATCGCGCCACGTGACACGCTGAGGATCGAAACCGGCGCGGGCGTGTTGACGCTGGAAGTCGAAGTCCGCGACGGTGTCGCCCACCGCATCCGCGTCGACATGGGCGAGCCGATCCTCGACCCGGCCAAGATTCCCACGACGATTTCCTTGCCGCCCGGCCAAGAGCGGGTAATCGATTTCCCCGCCGACATTCTTGGCGACGCACTGGTGGCCGACGGACGCGCCGCCGGCTGGCAAGAGCGTTGTGGACTCGATCCGCGGCTGACTTGCGTGTCGACGGGCAATCCGCACGTCACGCTATACTGCGGCGACGTCGCCGCTGTGCCGCTGGAAATCGTGGGCGAACCAATCGAACGCCACGCAGTGTTTCCGCGGCGGATCAATGTGCATTTCGTCCAGCTCCATTCGCAGGGCGAAGTGACGATGCGAACCTGGGAACGCGGCAGCGGCATCACGCTGGCCTGCGGAACCGGCGCGAGCGCGGTTTGCGTGTCGGGCGTGCTGTCTGGCCGGACAGCACGGCACATTTTGGCCCATTTGCCCGGCGGCGATCTCGAACTCCATTGGAACGAAGCCGACAACCACGTCTACATGACTGGCGGGGCGACGGAGGTGTTTTCCGGCGATTGGCCGGGCGAGTGACAACGTCGGTCGATTTGCCACCGAGGCCGCGGCGGAGGACCGCGTTTTTGCGATGCCGGTGGAAATGGGTTATGCTAGGAACAGGCCGTTTGCCGCCGAACTTCAAGCCTTTCGATCCATGCCCAATTCATTCCGATTCATCGCGGTGCTCGCCGCGGTCGTTATCACCGCCATCATCGTGCAGCCGCTCGATGCCAATGCTCAGGGCGCGGCGGCGATTTGCGAAATCGCCAACGAATCGGCAAATGGCGTTCGCTTTACGATCGTTCGTCAGGGCGTGCGGCCGCGCGAGTATTTGCTGAATCCCAAGGCCGAGACTCAGGTCGCGACCGGCGACGACGCGCAGCTCGAACTGGCTGGCGGCCGCGTCAAGCTTTCGCCGGGCGTTCGTTACGCTTTTCGCGACAACGGCAAGGGACAAGTGACGCTGGCCAACGCAGGACGAAGAGCGACAGCGGCCAAGTCGCGGACCCGGCCGAATCCCGCGACGGTGCCGCCGCCGTCGATACCAAACGTTCCGCTCGTTCCATCGGCGGGGGACATCGCCGCGCCGATCATTCCCGCCACGCCCGGCATCGACGCGGCGGGCGATGCAGCCGGTGGCAATGCCGCCGCAGCCGGGG
This sequence comes from Pirellulales bacterium, assembly GCA_040901705.1. Taxonomy (GTDB): domain Bacteria; phylum Planctomycetota; class Planctomycetia; order Pirellulales; family PLA5; genus PLA5. The sequence continues at coordinate 4,154 of JBBDYI010000234.1, forward strand.
CCGCGCGTCAGGCGGCGCGCGTGGCCACGATTACCGTCAAGATTTGCGTCGACGACGAAGAGGCGGCCCGGACCGAGATATGGAAGAAGCGGCTCGGCGACCGGCTCGCCGCCGCATCGGCGATTTTGGAACAGACGGCCGGCGTTCGCTTTGCCGCGGTCGAATTCGCTCGCTGGGATACCGACGACGCGGTGAACGATTTTTCCCGCACGCTCCGCGAATTCGAGCAAGAGGTCGACGCCGGCCAGGCTCGACTCGTCATCGGTTTCAGCAGTCAGTACGAAATCCCCCGCGGATCAGTCCACTTGGGCGGCACGCGCGGTCCGCTACATCCCTACATTCTCGTTCGCGAATGGTCGCGGCACATCGCCGAACCGGAACGGCTCGAAGTCCTCGTTCACGAGTTGGGCCATTACCTCGGCGCGGTGCATAGCGGCGACGCGTCGTCGGTGATGCGGCCCAAGTTGGGCGATCGCCGCAGCCGATCGGTGAAGTTCGAGATTCGCTTCGACGACGCCAACGCGCAAATCATCCGCTTGCTCGGCGACGAAATGCGGATTCGTCCCGTGCGGCGACTGGCCGATGCGTCGGATTTCACCAAGGCCGAACTATTGAAGCGCTACGACACGCTGGCCAAGGCAAATCCCAAGGATCCGGCGGTCAAGCGGCACATCGAACTGGTCGAACAGGCGGGCGGTAAGCGGTAACGGAAGCCGCGGCAAGCATAGTAGTCACGGATGAAGCGCACACGAATACCGAACGCCCTCGGCGAAAAGCGACCGAGGGCCTTTTTTTCTGCATAGCGCCGGCGGGCAATGTTTGCTTTCCTAACAGCAATGACATCCGCAAGTGGGCGGCGGCGTTGGGCGTCGCTGGCCACCGTCGCCGTGTTGGTCGCAACGTATGTTGCCATTGGCGCCTTCGCAGGCCATGCCGAGGACGGCAACGAGGCAACGGTCGATGCACTACCGGCCAGTGGCAAGCACTTCGACACCACGGTGGCGCCATTGTTGGCCGCACGTTGCTTGGCGTGCCACAACGGTGCGGAACTCAAAGGCAAGCTCGATCTCACGTCAAAAGCCTCCGCCATGCGCGGCGGCGAAAACGGCGAAGTCATCGTCCCCGCCAAGCCCGACGACAGTTTGCTCTGGCAATACGTCGACGCCGACGAAATGCCGCCGAAGAAGCCGCTCGCGGCGGCCGAAAAGGAAATTTTGCGCAAGTGGATCGCTGACGGCGCAACCTGGGGCACCGACCCCATCGACCGTTTCGCCTACACGACCGACGCCCGCGCGGGCTACGACTGGTGGTCGCTGCAACCGGTAAATCGTCCGACGATTCCGGCAGCGGCGAATCCAATAGCGGCATCGCACGCTCGCAATGCGATCGATCGGTTCGTCGCCGCGCGGCGCGATGAGAACAAGCTGTCGCCTTCGCCGGAAGCGGCGCGGCGCGTGCTCGTCCGCCGCTTGACGCTCGATCTGTTGGGCCTGCCGCCGACGCCGCAGGAAGTCGAGGCGTTTGTCGCCGACCCATCGCCGGACGCCTACGAGCGTTTGACCGATCGCCTGCTGGCGTCGCCGCACTACGGCGAGCGTTGGGGACGCTTTTGGCTCGATGTCGTCCGATTCGGCGAGAGCGACGGCTACGAATTCGACAAACTGCGGCCGAACGCCTGGCCGTATCGCGATTGGGTCATCGAGTCGCTCAACGCGGACATGCCCTACGACGAATTCGTTCGCTTGCAGCTTGCCGGCGACGTGCTGCGGCCCGGCCAGCCGCAGGGCATCGTCGCCACCGGCTTTCTCGTCGCCGGCTCGCACGACGGACTCGCGCCGGCCGGTGACGTGATGAAGGCCATCATGCGGCAGGACGAACTCGAAGACGTCGTCGGCGTGATCTGCCAGACGTTTCTCGGACTGACCGCCCACTGTGCCCGCTGCCACGATCACAAGTTCGACCCGATTCGCCAGAAGGATTATTACAGCCTCACGTCGGCCATCGCCGGATACTCGCACGGCGAGCGCAAAACGCCGTTGGGCCGCGACGCCGCCGAGGTCGATGAGCAAATCGCCGCCGCCAAAAAACAACTTCGCGACATCGAGGCGCCAATTCGCCGGCGTCTGCTCGCCGAGCGGCGTGGAACGGCCGCCAATGACGACGACTCATTTTCCGCGCCGACGCCCGTGGCGGCATGGGATTTTTCCCGTGGACTCGCCGACCTCGCCGGCACAGCAAATGGCACGTCGCACGGCGACGCAAAGATCGTCGACGGAACGTTGCGGTTCGACGGCGGCAGCGGTTACGTGGCGTCGGCGGTTCTGGATCGCGAAGTCCGCGAGAAAACGCTCGAAGCGGTCGTCGCGCTTGACAATTTACATCAGCAAGGCGGCGCAGCAATTAGCATCCAGCGCCCCGACGGCAGCGCCTTCGACGCCATCGTGTTCGGCGAACGAGAAAGCGGCCGCTGGATGGCCGGCAGCAACTCCTTCGTCCGCACCAAGTCGTTCGACGGGCCGGAAGAAACCGCCGCCGCCAGCCGCCCCGTCCACGTCGCGATCGTCTATCGCGCCGATGGCACGATCGCCGCGTACCGCGACGGAAAACCATACGGCAAGCCCTACGACGGTGGCGACTTGATCGCCTATCCTGCCGGCGATGCGCAAGTGCTCATCGGCCTGCGCCACAGTCCGCCCGGCGGCAATCGCTTCTTGGCCGGCGCGGTCCACCGGGCCGCGCTGTACGACCGAGCGCTTAGCGACGAGGAAATCGGCGCCCTGGCGCGGCACGGCGGCGCGTTCGTCACCGCGGAGGAAGTTCTCGCCAAACTCGATGCGAACGAGCGGGCCACGCACCACGATTTGACGCAAACGCTCGCCGCGCTCGAACAACGGCGCTCGCGGCTCACGAGTCAGCAAGTCTATACGTGCGTTCCGCAATCGGCGGCCGCGGCGCACCTGCTCGTCCGTGGCAATCCGCAGCAACAGGGCGACGTCGTAGCGCCCGGCGGCGTGCCCACGGTACGCGGCGTCAACGCCGAATTTGGCCTGCCGCCGGATGCGCCGGAAGCGGAGCGGCGCGTCAAGCTCGCCGCGTGGATCACCGATCCGGCCAATCCGCTGTTCGCCCGCGTGATGGTCAACCGGCTGTGGCACTATCACTTTGGCCTCGGGCTGGTCGAGACGCCGAACGATTTCGGTTTCAACGGCGCGCGGCCGTCGCATCCGCAGCTGCTCGACTTTCTGGCCGACGAGTTCGCCGAAAAATCGACCGGCGGCGGCTTTTCGCTCAAACGACTGCATCGTTCGATCGTCAACTCCGCGACCTATCGCCAGGCATCCGCGCCCTCGGCCGACGCCACCCGCAGCGACGCCGACAATCGCTGGCTGTGGCGAAAGACGCCCCTGCGGCTCGAAGCCGAGGTCGTCCGCGACGCCATGCTCGCCGCCGCCGGCGAATTGAACGCCGCGATGGGCGGACCAGGTTTTCAGGACTTCCGGGCATATGTTCACCGCAGCACCCAGTTCTATGAACCGATCGACGTATCGGGCGCAGAGGTCCAGCGGCGAACGATTTACCGCACGTGGGCACGCGGCGGCCGCAATCCGTTCCTCGACGCGCTCGATTGTCCCGATCCGTCAACCACGACGCCGAAGCGTTCGGTCACCACGACGCCGCTGCAAGCGATGGCGATGTGGAATAACGCCTTCGTATTGCGGATGGCCGATGCACTCGCCGCGCGAATTGAGCGAGAAGGCGGCACTGGCTTAGCCAGTGGCACCGAGGTAGCGCGGCAAGTCGATCGCGCGTACTGGCTTACGCTGTCGCGCCCGACGACCGACGAGGAGCGGGCCGCGGTCGGCGAATTCATCCGCCAACGCGGCCTGCCTGCGCTATGCCGCGTGCTGCTCAACAGCAACGAGTTCATGTATGTCGATTGATCCACACGACACCGCAAGATCCCGCGACGCCGGCCGGCTCGTCGACCGCCGCGACTTTTTTTCGTGGGTGCAATATGGCCTCGGCGGCGCGGCATTGGCGACGCTGCTGGCGCGAGACGGCTGGTGTGCGGCCAAAATTCCCGGCGAAGCGGAAGACCCGCCGCCGCATCATCCGGCCAAGGCCCGTCGGGCAATCCACATTTGCCTCTGCGGCGGCCTGAGCCACATCGATTCGTTCGATTACAAGCCGGACCTCGCTAGGCAGCACGGCAAAAAGCTCGGCGGCAGCGAGCGTCCCGACGTTTTCTTCGGCCAGGTCGGTTTGATCCGCAAGAATGATTGGGAGTTCTCCCAACGCGGCGACAGCGGCCTTTGGATCTCGGATTTGTTCCCGCACATCGGCAAAATGGCCGACGAACTGACGGTGATTCGCTCGATGGTCGCCGAATCGTCGAGTCACACGCCGGCGACGTTTCAGGAAAACTCGGGCTTTCGCTTCAACGGATTTCCCGCGGCCGGCGCGTGGTTGTCTTACGGCTTGGGCAACGACACCGATGAATTGCCCGCTTTCGTCGTGCTGCCCGACGCGCGCGGCTTGCCGGCCGGCGGCACGGTGAACTGGACGAACGGCTTTCTGCCCGCCCGGCATCAAGGCGTGATGTTCAACTCCACAGGCCCCGCGGTTCGCGATCTGTTCGCGGCCCGCGAGATCGACCCGGCTGTCGAACGGGCCAGCCGCGATCTGCTCGCCCGCATCAACGACCGCCATCTGGCGGAGCGCGGCGGCAGCGACCCACTCTCCGCGCGGATCGAAAGCTACGGCCTCGCCGCCAAGATGCAGATGGCCGTTCCCCGCGTGACGAACCTCGACGAGGAGTCTGCCGCCACGCATAGCATGTATGGTCTCGACCAAGACGCCACGCGCGACTTCGGCCGCAATTGCCTGCTCGCCCGGCGGCTGCTCGAACAAGGCGTGCGGTTCGTGCAACTGTTCTCCGGCGGTTCGTTCGGCTCGCCGCGGATCAACTGGGACGGCCACGAAGACGTCGTGCAGAACCACACGCAAGAGGCCGCCCGCATCGACCAACCGGTCGCGGCGCTGTTGGCCGACTTGCGGCAGCGCGGGCTGCTCGACGACACGCTCGTGCTGTTCACCACCGAGTTCGGCCGCACGCCGTTCACGCAATCGGCCGCCGACGTCGTCGGCAAGGGCCGCGACCACAACCAATACGGCTTCTCGGTCTGGCTTGCCGGCGCGGGCCTGAAACACGGCATCGCCCACGGCGCCACCGACGAAATCGGCTGGAAGGCGTCCGACAAGCCCGTGCCCTGGTACGATTTCCACGCCACCGTGCTGCACCTGCTCGGCATCGACCACGAACGGCTCACGTATTACCACAACGGAATTCGCCGCCGGCTGACGAACGTCCACGGCCACGTCGTGGACGACATCCTGTCTTGACGATCCCTTCGCCAGCCACCGCGACGAGCCGCTCGCCGTCGGTCGAGTCCGCGATAGCCGCGACGATTTCGCTTTCCCAGGCCATCGTGCCGGAGAGTTCCACCGGAGCGTAGCGGCAGGCCGTCCCCCAGACCTTGCCGGCAGCGGCGGGCGATTGGATGAGAACGTCGAGCTGTCGACCGACCAACCGCTCGTAGTATCGCCGTCGCGTCTCGGCTTCGATCGCGCGGAGACGGTGGACGCGGTCGGCCTTTACTTCCGGCGGAACCTGGTCCGGCATATCGGCGGCCGGCGTCCCGCGACGCGGACTGAACGGAAAAACGTGAATCTTCGAGAAGCCGAGTTCCTCGACGACCTGGCACGTTTCGGCAAATTCCGCCTCCGTCTCGCCGGGAAAGCCGACGATGATGTCGGTCGTCAGCGCCGGCAAGTCGAGCGTCGCTTGGGCGAGCCGGCAGCGATCGACGAACCGCCGCGCGCCCCAGCGACGCCGCATCCGGGCAAGTACGCCGTCCGAGCCGCTTTGCATCGAGACGTGCAAGTGCGGGCAAATCCGCCGCGGATGAGCGGCCATCACGTCGAGCAGTTCGCGGGTAACCTCGGTGGCTTCGATGCTCGATAGCCGCACGCGGAACGGACCGCCGTGAGGATGCTCGGGAATTTCCATAAGCCGAGCAAGTAGGTGCGACAGGCGCTGCCACTGGTGCTTCGGACGGCCGCGATTGAAGTCGACGCCATAGTGGCCAAGGTGGATGCCGGTGAGCACCAGTTCGCGAAACCCGGCGGCCATCAAGCGGCCAGCTTCGGTGACGATGTGATCGACACTCCGGCTGGCGAGTTGCGGCCGCACGTGCGGAATGATGCAAAAGCTGCACCGCAGCAAACAGCCGTCTTGGACTTTGATGAACGCGCGATGGCGGCCGACGAAATCGGAGATGCCGTCCGGCACGTCGACGACGCCCATGCGGCCGAGCAGGTCGGGAAGCTCGCGTTTGTCCGTGACGACTTCGGCGACGCCGGGGAGCGCGGCAACTTCGTCGGGCGCGCGGGTGGCGTAGCAACCCATCACGACGATCCGCGCGGCGGGATTGTCCTTGGCCAGGCGGCGGATCGATTGGCGGCTCTTGGCGTCGCCTTCGTGCGTGACCGTGCAGGTGTTGACGATGCACAGATCGGCAGATTCGCCGTCGGCGGCGTCGGCATAGCCGGCCGAATGCAGGCCCTCTCGGACGTACTCGGTTTCGTATTGGTTGACTTTGCAGCCAAGCGTGAGAGTGCGGAGCAGCGGCATGGCGGCGTTATGGTTTGCGGCTATCGATTGCGGTTATCGCTTCCGACGGCCAACGCCGCCGCCGTCAACGTGTTTTTCATCAACATCGTCACGGTCAATGGACCCACGCCGCCGGGCACGGGCGTGATGTGGCCGGCCACTTCGACGGCCGCGTCGAAATCGACGTCGCCGACCAGCTTGCCGGAGTCGAGCCGGTTCATGCCGACGTCGACCACGGCCGCGCCGCGCTGGATCATGTCGGCGGTGACGAACCGAGCCTGACCGATGGCCGCGATGAGGATATCCGCCTGCCGCGTGATCGACGGCAGATCGCGGGTGCGGCTGTGGCAAATCGTTACCGTAGCGTCGCCGCCCGCACCGCGCTGGACGAGCAGGTTCGCCATCGGTTTGCCGACGATGTCGCTGCGGCCGAGGATCACGGCGTGGCGACCGGCGGTTTCGATGCCGCTGCGGATCAAAAGCTGCTGTACACCATACGGCGTACACGGCGCGAACCGCGGCGTGCCCTGCACCAACAGGCCGACATTTTCCGGATGAAAGGCATCGACGTCCTTGAGCGGACTAACCGCGCGCAACACCGCCTGCGAGTCGATCTGCTTGGGCACCGGCAGTTGGATCAGGATTCCGTGAACTGCGTCATCGGAGTTGAGCCGCACGACGAGGTCGAGCAGTTCGGCCTGGGACGTTTCACAGCCGAGGCGAATCAACCGGCTCGTCATGCCGACCCGTTCGCACGCCCGCTGCTTGTTGCGGACGTACACCTCGCTGGCCGGATTGTCGCCGACGAGCACGGCCGCCAGGCAAGGCGTCACGCCGGTTCGATCGGTGAACTTGAGCACGTCGGCGGCGATTTCGGCTTGCAATTGCCCGGCGAGCGTTTTGCCATCGAGGAGAACAGCGGCCACGGTGAATCCTTTGCGCGACTTGGGCGCTTTATTTCAACGCGGAGGACGCAGAGGGAACGCAGAGAAATCAGGCCAGCGCGATCTTGTATTCCGATGGCAGAATCGAGCACTGTGGTTCGCCGACAACAGCAATTGTAGGAGGCGAATCCCTTCGCCGATTGCACTGGTCTCCAACCCATCGACGAAAGGATTCGCCTCCTTCAGTCCATCGCATACACACTCGTTCGGTTTCGCTCGATCGAATTGTCTTCTCTGCGTTTTCTCTGTGTCCTCCGCGTTCGAAAACGTAATTGTCCACGCCATTTGACGCGCACATTTTAGCAGCCAGCCACCTTTCGCGCCAGGACGCCGGCCGTCAAGCAAACGCGCCCAGCCAGTCCAGGCCGTGCAGGCAACCGCAGGCCAGCACCGCGGCCACAGTATCATCGGCCATGATGCCCCAACCGCCGGGCAGGCGTTCGGTGCGGCCGATCGGCGGCGGTTTGGCGATGTCGAAAATGCGGTGCAGCACGAAACCGGCGGCGTAGATCCGCCAATCGGCCGCCGAGAAATCGCCGACGCCGAGCCGCGCGGGTGCGATGCCGAGGAACACGATCGGCATCGACGCAATTTCATCCCACACGATCGCGCCGGGATCCTTCTTGCCGCCGAGCAATCGCGCCGCGGCGGCACACATCGGCACGCCGACCAGAAAGCAGACCGCGATCGCGGCAAGCTGAGCGAGTGGCCAGGCGGCGTGGGCCACGGCGAACGCAAGCGGCAATCCCCACAACGTGCCGAAGGTGCCCGGCATCCACGGCGAAAAGCCGAATCCCAGCCCAGTCGCCACGGCCACCGTCGCGCGCTCTATCCACGACAACGCTCGTCGCCCCTCCATGCTTGAATTGCTCCTGTGCGCGGACGCGGGCGTTCTGCATGACTTGCGTGAATGTGCAATCCTTGCGTCGATCGCCCGCGGTGTGTTCACCGCGGGCTAAATACGGTGGGCTAAATGGCCGAGTCCCGCGCCCGTTTCTCACACCAACACATCCGCGTTCTTCAGCCGCCCGTGCATCGTACGCAAGTATACGTGAGCGTTCTTCTTGACGATGCCCTGAGCCTTGTCGATTTTCACGAACTCGACGGCGTGCTGCGGCGACTCTCGCCAATCGAACATCGGCAAGCTCTGGCCCTCGGCGACCTGGCAATACAGTGCGTGGTCGAAACCCGCCTTGTCGTGAACCTTGCCGTCGTGGATGTGGACGGTCGGGAAGAACAGCTTATTCGCATCGCGGCGAGGGAACTCGAACGCCATCGGATGAATCTTTTGCTCGCCGGCCTTGAGCTTGAACACCGCGAAGCCATAGTCGCTGTATCCGCCGAGCTTTTCCCACACGCCGTCGGGCAGACGAAACCGCTTGTCGAGCCGGGCGAAGTCTTTGATCGCGGGGACGAACGAGGCCTCGAAACTGCCGACCTCAATGACTTTGAGCTGCGGATCCGCTTTCCGAGCGTCGTCGTCGAGGGCACCTGCCCGATTGGTCGGCGGTTCCGGAAAGCCGCGTTTCAAATCTTCGAAGAAATCCTCGTACTTCTCCAAGTTGATGAACTTCACGGCGTCCTCTTTCGGTTCCTTCGGCACGGGCAGCGGCAAGATCATGGCCACTGCGTCGTCGGCCTTGAACTTCATGCTATAGACGAGAAACTGTCGCCCTTCGGCCGACGCGCGGGCGAAAATGTTCGTGTCGGCAACGTGTTGGACTTGGCCGGAAAAACAGCACATGGTTCACCTGCGGGGTTCGGGATTCGGCGTTTGGGATTCGGAGCGCCAACTCGGCGATTCGTGGCAGCGATTTCCACGTATAAACGTAGCACTCCCGCCAGGGGACGAAAACAGCGCACGAAAACAGCCCACGGATCGCGACTACATGCTCTTTCGGACGCACGGCGGCGGCGAAAGTTCCGCCTGCCCCGTACAGCCGATAGCCTACCGCCTTCCACAATCGACTCGGCAGAGCAAAATCGGTAGAATTCACACGGTTTCACGCACCCCATCGATCGCCGTCGCGAGTCTTTCACACGGCTCGCGCCGCCAAGGAGGTTCCTCATGGCTACCGTTGCAACGCAGCCGAAAATCGCCCGCCCGCAGATTCGCCAGACGCAATGTTTCATCGGCGGCGAGTGGATTCCCGCCGCCAGCGGCAAGACTTTCGAGACCGCCAACCCGGCCACCGAAGAAGTCATCGCCCAAGTCGCCGAGGGCGACGCCGAGGACGTCGACAAGGCAGTTCACGCCGCTCGCGAGGCGCTCGAACGCGGGCCGTGGTCGAAGATGGACGCCCGCGATCGCGGCGCGCTGATGATGAAGCTGGCCGACTTGATGGAGAAAGAAATCGACGAGTTAGCCGCGCTCGAATCGCTCGACAACGGCAAGCCGGTCCGCGACGCGCGGGCCGCCGACCTGCCGCTGGCCATCGATTGCATTCGTTACTATGCCGGTTGGGCCGACAAGCTGCACGGCCAGACGATCCCCGTCCGCGGCAACTATTTCACGTACACACGCCGCGAGCCGGTTGGCGTGGTGGGACAGATCATTCCCTGGAACTTCCCAATCCTGATGGTCGCCTGGAAATGGGGACCGGCGCTGGCCGCGGGCTGCACGATCGTAATGATGCCGGGGTAGCAGACGCCGCTCACGTGCTTGCGACTCGCTCGTCTCGCGCAGAAAGCCGGTATTCCCGATGGCGTCATCAACGTCGTGCCCGGCTACGGTCCCACGGCCGGCGCATCGATCGTCAAGCATCCCGGCGTCGACAAGGTCGCATTCACCGGCGAGCACATTACGGCGCAGACAATTATGCGCGACGCCTCGCAGTCGCTCAAACGATTGTCGTTCGAGCTGGGCGGTAAAAGCCCGAATATCGTGTTCGCCGATAGCGATCTCGACGCCGCGGCGGCCGGGGCGCATTTCGCGCTGTATTTCAACCAAGGCCAATGCTGCTGTGCCGGCAGTCGATTGTTCGTCGAAGAGAAGATTCACGACGAGTTCGTCGATCGCATCGCTTCGATGAACTCGTCGCGGAAGCTCGGCGATCCGCTCGATCCGACGACCGAGCAAGGTCCGCAGATCGACAAGGCCCAGTTCGACAAGATTCTCAAGTACATCGGCATCGGCCAGAACGAAGGGGCCAAGATGGAGACCGGCGGCAAGCGGTGGGGCGAGCGGGGCTATTACATCGAACCGACGCTGTTCACGGGTGTCGAGGACGAGATGAAGATCGCCCGCGAGGAGATCTTTGGCCCGGTGCTGAGCGTGCTGAAGTTCAAGGACACGGACGAGATCATCGAGCGATCGAACAACACGTTCTACGGCCTCGCGGCGGCGGTTTGGACCCGCGACATCGGCAAGGCCCACAAGCTGGCGGCGGCGCTGAAAGCCGGCACGGTGTGGGTGAACTGCTACGACGTATTCGACGCCGCGGCCCCGTTCGGCGGCTATAAGATGTCCGGCCAAGGCCGCGAGTTGGGCGAACGCGGGCTGGATGCTTATACGGAGTGGAAGACGGTGACGGTGGCGCTTGGGTAATTGCGATGGCCCAGGATTGGCGGACTCTGGCGGGATTTGGCGGGCAAGTTCCTCGACGAGTCGTGCCGTCGGGCGATGCGCTCGCACCTCGACACAATGAAAAAAGTCGCTGCGCGCTCACCGAGAGTTGCTTTTCAATCGGTTTTGCGCCCACGGCGAGATTTCATCCGGCGTCGTCGAAGATTTCAACAACAAAGCCAATCTGACGTCGAGAAAATCCTACGGCTTCCGCAGCACCGAAGTACTGGAAATCGCCATCTACCACAACCTCGCTGCCCTCCCGGAGCCGACTTTCACCCACGAATTCTGCTGAGGAGGCAAGAAAGTTAACTGCGCTTGCCAGACAAAACCCCGCCGCGACGCCGATTCCGTCAGGCTGGCGCGGGCATGCCCGCACGACAACGTCAAGTCGTTCGCCGCCTGCGATGACCCACGATTGCCGCGACAAGACCCAGCTTACAGCCTCCCGTTAGGGGAGAGTCAAGCGGGTGATTACCGCTTTGTGAAAAGCCGCTCAGTTGAAAATCACCCCGCCGCGTGATTCAATGGTGACGGGCCCAACAGACCTATCGAGTCTGCCCGCGGCCCTGCACCGAACGCTTCCCACCTCGAACGAAAGGATCACGCCGTGTTTCGCCGCACTTTACTCCTGCTCGCCGTCGCGTCGCTGTTTGCGCCAACTCTCGTCCGCGCCGCAGAACCCGCCCCCAAGGAACCCGCCGCGGACGCTCCCAAGAAAGGCGCTCGCATTTTGATGGTCACGCAAAGCGCCGGCTTCAAGCATGGCAGCGTCACCCGCAAGGAAGGTGAGCTTTCGCCCGCCGAACGCGCCCTTACCGACCTCGGCATCTCCAGCGGACTGTTCCGCGTCGACTGCACGCAAGACGTGAAAACCGACTTCACCAAGGAAAAGCTCGCCGGCTACGACATCGTCTATTTTTACACCACCGGTAAACTGCCGATCGACGAAGCCACGCTCGACTACTTCGTCAACGACTGGCTCAAGCAAAAGGGCCACGGCTTCATCGGCAGCCATTCCGCCACCGACACCTACAACGACGACAAGATTTACTACGAGATGATCGGCGGCACGTTCAACGGGCATCCGTGGGGCGCTGGCTCCGAAATCACCGTCACGGTCCACGACAAGAATCACCCGGCCTCGAAGCCGTGGGGCGACGAATTTACCATCAAAGACGAAATCTATCAGTTTCGCCACTTCGAGCCGAAGAACGTTCGCGTGCTGATGAGCATGAACATGGCCAAGACGGCGATGAAGAAGCCGTACCACGTGCCGATCGCGTGGGTCAAGCAATGGGGCGACGGCCGCGTATTTTACATCAGCCTCGGTCATCAGGAAGACGTCTGGACCAACGCCACCTACATGAAGTCGGTCCTCGGCGGCATCCAATGGATCCTCCACGAGGAAGACGGCGACGCCACGCCGAACCCGGAACTGTCGGCCGAATGGGACGCCAAGAGCAAGGCGGACGCCGAGGGGAGCAAGTAATCTATTTGCGGGGACGCTCCGGTGTTCCTCCAACTCGATCGCAACACGGCGGCGTGTGAGTAACGTGGAATACCACGTATGTCGTGCGGCAGCCGAAGCGGGCGAGCGTGCCGGTTCGTTCAGAAATCCCGGTCCGTCGCGCCACGCTCGGCACTGGCTACCGGCCATCGGCGGCAGAATGTCCTGTCCAGACTATTTCGAGTCCGCATTTTCCGTCGGAATCGTGGCGGAAATATGCGGATTCGTTTCAATTGCGCGTGCGAATTCGCGCGATCTACGCTGTTGCAAGGCGAGCGCTGCGCGAAAACTGGTAATCCGAAAATAGTCTCGCCGATGCTGGTAATTTTCGCGTGTCTCCATATATTATGCGGCACCGCGGACAGACACCACGATCGTTCCGTCGAAATTGGCATTCGGCGTGCGTAAAGCTGGCCGCGTTCATAGCATCACTCGACGCGGGGAAGTCCATGACCGGTCCGTTTGGCCAGCGCAGGGAATGCGCACGCTTCGGTGGCGACGCCGCCGCTCTGTCGCTTCGATCGTTCGTGGCGACGGTCGTCATCGTCGCGTCGGGCCTGCTGCTGACCGGTTGCCGACGGGAATCGTCCGAGTCTCGCCTGCTGCCCGCCAAGAATCTCGCCCGCTTGAAGGACGCTCGCATTCAGACGGGGGCAAACGTCCCGCCGCGGATCGTCAAACAGATTGACGAGGCGCTCGATTATTATTTCGGCACGCCGAGCGAGCCGCGGATGTTCGAGCCGGCAAAGGAAGACGAAGGCGATGGCGGCGACGGTGCCAGCGCCGATAGCGCCGATGAAGACACCGCAAGCGACGACAAACCGCGTCCTCCGAAGCGCAGCGCGCAGCGTTCGGCTGAACAACTCAAACTCGGACTGGCTGTATTTACGAAGCGATGCGCCGCTTGTCACGGCGCGAGCGGTGACGGCGAAGGTGCGGTCGCGGCGTATCTTCACCCGCGGCCGCGCGACTATCGGCTCGGCATTTTCAAGTTCACGTCGACGCCCTACGGCAGCAAGCCCCGCCGGGCCGACCTGATCCGCACGATTCTTCGCGGCGCCAAAGGGACGTCGATGCCGGCCTTCGCGTTCCTCGAAGAACAAGACCTTCAGGCCGTGGTCGACTACGTCATCATGCTCAGCCAGCGCGGCGAAGTCGAGCAGACCTTGCTGCGAGAAGGCGAGTCATTCGACCAGGATGACCCGGAGGACAACTTCTTGCCCGAAGACATTTCGCCCGTCGTGTCTCGCGTCGCCGAAGGCTGGCGCGAGGCCGAGCACAAGCTGGTCATTCCCCTTACATCGGAACCGGCCTACACCGAGGATTCGATCGCCCAGGGTCGCACGATCTTCATGACGCAAGAGTGCTTCAAGTGTCACGGTACGGATGGCCGCGGCCGGACCAAGGAACCGGTTGGCAAAGACACATGGATCGGCGAGGACGTGTATGCCGCCGACCTAAGCAGCGGTATGCTGCACGGGGGACGTCGGCCAATCGACATCTATCGCCGTATTTACTCGGGCGTCAACGGAACGCAAATGCCCACGTTCGCCTCGAAATTCACCGACAATCCCGACTCCATCTGGCATCTGGTTCACTTCATCATCAGCATCACCGAAGGACGCAAGTTCGCCGAAGCCGAGGGGCAGGGACCGCGGACTGGGGGCTAGGGGCTGGGGAATTCCGCCGCCGTCGCACCTGTAGGTCGCCGCACCGCCCCGAACCCCGCACGTCGAACCCCGCTTATGCCCAACGACGCCCAACAACGCGAAGCGAAACAAGCCGAATTGTCCGCGTTGCGCCAGCGCGCGGCCCGATTGGAGGCCGAATTGGCCGCCGAAAGTTCGCCCCGCTGGCAACCCAAGGGCTACTACGCCGCGTATTACGCCACGACCGGCTTCATGCTCGGCATATTCGGCGCGGCGGCGAGCCTGCTGTTCAATGTCGTCGGCTCGACGGCGGTCGGCAGGCATCCGCTGGAATTGATTCGCGTCTATCTCACGTTTCCGCTCGGCGAGAAGGCGCTCAACTATGGATTCGAAAACGGGCTGGTGCTTACGGTCGGCTGCTGTCTGTATCTTGGCACGGGCATGTTGCTCGGAATTCCGTTTCAGATGATCCTGGCCCGCTTCGCCGGCGTAGGAAAG
>JBBDYI010000235.1:0-18926 GCA_040901705.1 Pirellulales bacterium
TCGCCGAATGCACTGTCAAGCGATTCTTTCGGCGAAAGGATTCGCCTCCTACAGTTCTGGGATGAACATTTAGGATCGAAGATTGAGGGAGCGGACGCGAGTCTGCCATTCGTTTTGCGAGGATTTCCGCCATGCCTACGTCCGCCGTTGCGTTCGAAGAACTCGAAGGGTCGCCCACGATCCGCGTTTCACAGCGGGGAGCAGTCGCGGTGCGCGAATTTCGCTGCGCATGGAGCGACTGGCCGGCGCTGGCGCGGCTGCTCGCCGGCGATTTCGAACTCGTCGGCTCATCGCCGACCTTTTCTGCGCCGCTCGAGTTTCCCGGTACGGCGAACCTGGTCGTTTCCGAAATCGCGGTCGAGCCGTTCGATGGCGGCGCACCGGAGGGCGACGACGTCACGACACTCCTGTCGGGAACCAATCGTTACAGCGTTGCCGGCGCTCGCGTCACCGCGACGTATCGCTCGCTGTTCGACACAGCCGGAGCGGCTCGCGGCGATCTTCCCGCCGTGCCGGACGGTACGTTTCTCACGTATGAAGCCGAACTTGGCACGGAAGTCCAATCGCTGCCCGGCCGAACCTGGCATTGGGTCGCGTCGCCGTCCAACCCGCCGCTATTGAGCGACCAAGGCCCGAGCTTGCTGATTCCATCGGGCACGTTTCACCTCACCTGGCAGCGCGTTCCGCTGCCGCCGTGGGATGCGATCCGCCAATTGCGCGGCGCGGTCAACGATGCCTCGTTCGTGGGCAGTCCCGTGGGAACGGTCCTATTCCTCGGCGCGACAGTCGAGCGGCAGTTTCCGTTCAGTCCCAGCGGAGGCTTTTGGGAAATCGCGTATACCTTCGCCGAGCGAACGATCGCGCTCGATGGGGGCGGTTCCGTCGGTTGGAACTATCAGTACAAGGAGACGCCTGTGTCCGGCGAACATTGGGTGGCCATCGCGGACGACAGCGGCAATCCGCCCTATCGCAGCGGCGATTTCTCATCGCTTTTCGAATTCGCAACCGTCTAACCGGCGTGCCGGTCCTCCGCCTAATACCTATCCCGAAACCGGAATCTGTAGGAGGCGAATCCTTTCGCCGAGAGCACTGTATGGCGGTTCCGTCGGCGAAAGGATTCGCCTCCTACAGTTTTGGGATAAGCTCTTAATACGAGATTCGCACCATGCCTCGCCCGAATCCCTGTAAACCGAAGCGTCGCGGAGCGTCCGACGCGGAAACGACCTCAGGCGCCGCGAACGACGACGCCGCGCTCGCCGGCAAGGCGTGCTGCTGTTGCGCCGGTCCCCCGACGATTTCCGTCGCGCCGCCGCTGGTCCTGTCGCGAACGGCGAGCGGCGCGCACCTGAGCGCGAACGTGCCGCCGTGCATGACGCTGGTGGAAATGATCGGCGCGATGAGCGTCGGTCAAACGGGTGGCGTCGACGACGACGCGATCAGCGGCGCGGCGCGGATGGTCACGTACTCGCGAACGGACAACGCTTACGACGCGCCGGCCGGACAGCCGGAGATCACGGTGTATCATTCGCTCGGCCGCCGCGACGGCGGTGGGACGCCGATCGGGCCGCCGCCGCTGGCGATCGGCGAGCGCGGCTGGGCGTTTTTCAACGCCCAAAGCGGCCGCTGGGAACTGGTCGAGCGGGATCGCGGGCCTTGGCGGTTCGAGCTAACCGGCACGCTCTCGCCCGGCGGCAGCGCGACGGCCGAACTGGTGGCCTGGAACGGCAGCGCGTGGGCGACGACCGGAGATTCGATCACGGTGTACGATTCGCTCGCCATGTTCGGCGGCGGCGCGGGCGCGCGAGGGTTGATCGTCTGGAGCGCCGATTCGCAGCGCTGGGAGATCATTCAAATCGACTCGTGCGAATGTTCCTCGGCGGAATTGACGTGCGTTACCGTGCTGACCGACGTGTCGATGGTCGACTTGAATTTGATCTTCACCCGCAAGCAACTTTGCTTGCCGGCGTCGGTGACGATTTCCGACTTGGTGAGCCTTACGATCGAAGGATGCTGCGGGAGCGGCGGAACGCCTACGCCGCCGTGACGCCCGATGTTGCCCAAAGGGCCAACGTCGGGGCAAACGCGGTCACGCTGAGCACTTTTCTTGCTAGCACTTGCAATTTCGCGGATTGGCGCGTTGCGCGATGACAACATGTTGTCACCCCCGCTCAGTATCAATCAACGCACGGCGGCGATTCTCCGATACATCACGTCGATCAAATCCACGACCAAATCCGCTTCGCCACTCTCGAGCAACAGGGACAATCTGCGATGCGTTTGTCGATTGCGTTGCATAATGCGAGCCGCCGCGAGCACGCCGTCGGTACTCAAGGCGCCGCCCGTGCCGAAGCGACTGTACAGTTCGTCGAAATCGCCTTCGGTCCAACCTCCAAAAACTTCCGGGTTGGCGTCGACGATTTCTTCGACGAGCGGATTCGTTCGCCGGTCGAACAACCGATGGAGCAGCAACGACGGATCCTGGAACAATTCGTCGGCGCTGACGCCGAGGCCGCTCGCCAACCGATTCAGCGTCCGCGCGTGAGGGCGATTGACGCCGGCGAGGATACCCTTGACCGTGCGTTCGTCGAGGCCCGAGCGCGCGACGACGTCATCCAAGGTCAGGCCTTGGCGAGCCATCAGTCGACGCAGGTTGCTGGCGTAGTCGGTCATGGCGGCCGGCCTCGGTTTTTGTGATGCGTTCGTCTCACGTATCGGCGAGCGAGCGGAACCGCGGGGGGTTGCGCTGTGGGAGATTGACGCGATAATATACTTATGTATACTATCCGGCGTGCGGCTGTCAAGCGGTTCGCGAACGGGGTTGGGCCGCCGCCGCCGATTTGCCGTGCCGAGAGCGGCCCGGAATCGGCAACGCGAGATGCTCATTCGCATGTGAGGGATACTAAAATGATTTCGCGTCCGAATGCGGAGATTGCCAACGTGCGTGTGTGGGTTGTGGCCGCCGAGGCCTGGCATCCGGATTCGCTGTTCGACGAGCCGCAACGAAGCACCGTCCTGTTTCCGGCGACGGAGCGTTGTCTTACGGAACCCGAAGCCGAGCAGTTCGTGGCGGGGTTCAACGAACAGATGCTGCCGTTGGCCGGACGGCGATGGAGCATCGCGCGCCGCGTGACGCTCGGCGGCGATCTGACGACCGGGCAACGGCTCGGAGATTCTCATGCCGATGAGGACAAAAGCATTGCACGCGCATCGACTGCGAGCGCATCGACACCGCCGTTGCGACCGTCGGCGAAACTCTCGTGACGAGGAGGCCTTTCCGCGTCGCGGCTGCGAAACATTGCAGGCCGCCGCGAGTGGCGTAAACTGTGGGCTACGCGACCAACTCCGCAATCCGCACTATCGCCGCCACGCACTCCATCGCCGCCGCGCCAACTCCGCCATGCCGACTGGAATCGAAGTCTTTCTCGACCTGCTCGCCGACGCTGGCGTTCGCTATGTATTCGGCAATCCCGGCACGACCGAACTGCCGTTGTCCGATGCGCTGGTCGATCATCCGCGGATCAAGTACGTCCTTGGCTTGCAAGAAGTGCCGGTGATGGCGATGGCCGATGGGTACGCAATGGCCTCGGGTACGCCGGGCGTCGTGAATCTGCACATTTCGTGCGGCCTCGGCAACGCGATGGGCATGCTCTACAACGCCTTTCGCGAAGGGACGCCGCTGATCGTCACCGCCGGCCAGACCGACCGGCGGCTCAAGTTCGAGGAGCCGATTCTGTGGGGCGACATGGTCGGCGTGGCGCGGCCGTGGACTAAGTGGGCCGTCGAGGTCGATCGCGTCGCCGACATACCCGCTACCGTCCGCCGCGCCGTGCAAATCGCCCAATCGCCGCCGACCGGGCCGGTGTTTCTGTCGCTGCCGCTCGACGTGCAGATGGAGCCGCTCGATCGCGACGCCGTCGACCTTTCGCCGCCGCGCGTGCCAAGCCGTCGCGTGCGGCCACCGCTCGACGCTTTGCAACGCGCCGCCGAATTGCTCGCATCCGCGAAAAACCCAGCCATTCTCGCCGGCAGCCGCGTCACCGAAGCCGATGCGGTCGCCGAACTGGTCGCCGTGGCCGAGCGGCTCGGCGTTTCGGTCATCGCCGAGTCGGGCACGACACACGGCCGGTTGCCGTTTCCGTGCGATCATCCGCTCTACGACGTCGGCCTGCCGCTCTGGTCGCCGGAAATTCGCGAACGGCTGAAGCCTTACGACGTGCTGCTCGTCGTCGGCATGGACCTGCTGCGGCAATACGTCTATCACGAGCCGTCGCGGGCGATTCCCGAACACATTCGCCTCGTTCATCTCGACGAAGACCCATACCAGATCGGCAAAAACTACTCGGTGGAAGTCGGCCTGGTCGGCGATGCGAAATGCGGCCTCGCCGAACTCGACGGGCTGCTGGCCCAGGAGATGACCGAGCCACAACGAGCCGCCGCCACGCGCCGCGCCGCGGAACTGGCCGAACAAAGTCGCCAGCGGCGGGCGGCTCTGGAACGACGTATCGCCGAGCAGCGCGACGTTCGCCCCATGACGCCGCTCACGACGATGGCCAGCCTCGCCCGCGCGCTTCCGAAGAACGCCGCAGTCGTCGAGGAAGCCGTGACGACGACGAACACGACGCTCGAACGGCTCGGTGCGCTCGGCTCGACCGACGGCTACTTTGGCCATCGCGGTTGGGCGCTCGGCTGGGGGTTGGGCGTGTCGATCGGCGTCCGACTGGCGTGGCCGGAGCGGCCGGTGCTCGCCATTCTCGGCGAAGGCGCATCAATGTACGGCATACAAGGCCTCTGGACCGCCGCTCGCTATCGCATACCGGTCACTTTCGTGGTCTGCAACAACGCGCAGTATCAAATCTTAAAGATCGGCGCACGCGGTCTGAACTTGCCCCGAGCGGCGGCTGGCGAATTCCTCGGCATGGACCTCGTCGAGCCGGAAATCGACTTCGTCGCGCTCGCCAAGTCGCTCGGCGTCGACGCCATCCGCATCACGGAGCCAGACGAGCTAAGCGACGCCGTTGCGTCCTCGCTCGCCGGCGATAGGCCACGGCTGATCGACGTCCCCATCCAACGCGCCGCGCCGGATCGGCTGCAATACGGATAGCGGATTGGGCGAATTCGTCTCGACAGCACCGCACCGCTGAACTAGGTTGGCGGCGCGCGTCTCTTGCGTCCTTGCCAGCAGGCACATTGCGACTCCCGTCCGGCGAAACTCCATGGCTATCCGCTTCGTATATTTCGACTTCGGCAACGTCCTGTTCAACTTCGATCACCGTCGGGCGGCGCGGCAAATGGCGGCCGTCGCCGGCGTGAGCGAAGATCGCGTGTGGGAAGTCGTGTTCGCCGGCGATCTCGAACACCGCTACGAAGCCGGGCAAATCACGTCGGACGAGTTTTACGAGCAGTTTTGCCGCGCAACCGACACGCGGCCCGATCGGGCGAAGCTGATGTTCGCCGCCGGAGCAATCTTCGAGCTCAACACGCCGATCGTGCCGGTCGTCGCCCAACTGCAATCGGCCGGCCATCGCACGGGCGTGCTGTCGAACACCTGCGAGTGCCACTGGCAATACTGCGTCGACGGGCGATTCGCCCTGTTGCCCGGTGCGTTCGAGCAACTTGTGCTGAGCTACGAGGTCCGCTCGATGAAACCGGAAGCGAAGATCTACGACGCGGCGATCGAAGCGGCCGCCGTGCGGAGCGACGAAATCTTCTTCATCGACGATCGGCAAGACAACGTCGACGGCGCGCTTTCCGCAGGAATCGACGCGGTGCTGTATGAATCGGCCGGACAATGCGCGGCGGAATTGAAACGGCGCTCTCTGGCGTTCAACTATTGAGCCGACGAGAGCGCCGCGGCGCCGGCATGCTCGTCGCTGGCGGCGTCTTCGAGCATCCGATCGAGCGCCCCCAGCGCAACCGGCCACGACGGACGCGCGTCGCTGTAAATGTTCCACCACGTGAGCAGCGTCGCGGCGATGTCCGTCGCGTCCCGTTCGCTCCAGATCCGCCACCGCTCGATCGCCAAGGCCAGTGTTTCCGCGTTCAGTCGCGCAAGCTCAACCTGTTCGGCCGCGGCCAGCAGCGCCGGAAGCATCGACAGTCGGCAAACCTCGCGACGCCGATGCGGCGACAGGTGCTCGCTGTACATCGGCAATTCAAACTGCAATTGACTGAGCAGCCACGCCAGCCGCAACACTTCGGGCAGCCGATCATCGGCATTGGTGAGCACGGCTTCGATGCGCACCGAGTTGTAGGGCGGATGGGCCGCGCCGCCGCCGGACTCGAGCGGTTCGACCAGGATCACGTCGGCACGCTCGACCAGCAATTCCGCCGACGTCACCTGGCCAACGATCCGCAGCAAACCGGGCCCGCGAGCTTCCCAAGCCGCCCTCAGCGGACCGACGCGCAGTTGCAAATCGGCCGCAAGTTTCGGCCGCGCTGCCGACATCGCCGCCTCGACGCCGTCGATGGCGCGGGTGAGCGACTCGACGTGCGTTGCGCTGCGCCCGCGGCCGAGAGACTTGGTAAGCGCGACGTCGGCCAATTGCCGATTGCCCTCCAACTCGACCGACAGCGCGCAGAGATGTTCGAGAAACGTCGGCAGCACCGAACGCACGGCAACGAGCGGTTCGGCAAGCTCGAGCATCGCCGGGGCCAGCGCGGCGGAGAGGTTTTCGTCGACGAACTGTCCGCCGGTGACGGAAACAGAAATCGCATGCGTACAACTGGCCGAAAAACTGGGCCGCCAGCGAAGTTCCATGATGCTTGGCTCCTCGGTCGTGACGAGTGATGCACAAGTGTAGCACGATTCTAGCGTCTGGCCGCGGCGGTTCGCTGTCGCAGGGCCTCGTAAAACAGCACCGCCGCCGTCGCCGAAACGTTCAAGCTGTCCGCGATGCCAAGCATGGGCACGCGAATCGACGTGGCGCCGGCGGCGTTCCAGGCGTCGCTCAGCCCGTGGGACTCGCTGCCGAGGACGATCGCCGCGCCGCCGGTGAAGTCGGCCTGCGTATATTCGACCGCGGCGTCGAGCCGCGCGGTCAATAACCGCAGCGAACGATCGCGCAGCAGGGCGATAACGTCCGCTACGGCCGCGGCGCAGACCGGCACCGCGAAGAGCGTGCCCAGGCTAGCGCGGATGCAGTTGGGGTTGAACAGATCCGTGCCGCCATCGGCAACGATCACGGTCGATACGCCCGCGGCGTCGGCGGTGCGAAGAATCGCGCCGAGGTTGCCGGGCTTTTCGACTCCTTCGACGACGGCGACGAGCGGGTTTTCCGGAAGTTCGAGCGTCGCGAGCGACCAATCCGGCATTCTAGCGACGGCGACCACACCGTCCGCGCGATCGCCAAACGCCAAACGTCCAAAGACGCGCTCGGCGACGTCGATCCGCGTTATGCCAGCGGCATCGAGCTCGGCCAACGCGGCGCGCGATTCTTCGGACCGGCAGAGAGGCGTGCAGACGTAAGCCTCGTCAATGCCGATTCCCGCGGCGAGGGCGCGAGACAGTTCGCGAGCGCCGTCGATGAGGAACTGCTTGCGCGCGTCGCGCTCGCGCCGCTCGCGCAAAGCAGCGGCTGCTTTGATACGTGGGTTTGCCGTGCTGGTGATTTGCTCGTCGGCCATGCTGCTTCTCGTTGTGCTTGCCCGGAATCAATAACTGTAGCGGACGAATCCTTTCGCCGATTGCGCTCGCTTGGCGGCCCCGTCGGCGAAAGGATTCGCCTCCTACAGTTTTGACGTAAGCGTTTTGGAATTCATTGAAATCGGAACGACCGAATCCGCGAACTTTCACCAGGGACACGTTCGGCAAAAAAAGCCGAAGTGCAACAGGCGGCCGGAGCGATCGGGGATTCGCATGTTGCCGAGTTCCAGGTTCGCAGCGTCAATGTCGTTGGTGTCGCCGTCTCGGCCTTTCAACCCCATGCCCGGGAGATCCCGCAGCGCGGCGATCGACAGCGAATCGCTGTGGTGCGTATACAACGTCGCGCCCGCCGCGGGATCGACGAGCGCGCTCGCTGCTGTAGAAAGTGTGGCGAGGTCTCGCAACAGTTCCCAAGGCTGTCCCTTCGGCCCGTGCCCGTACGCCGGCGGATCGGCGATGACCAGATCGTATTTATTTCCGCGTCGCACTTCGCGATCGACGAACTTGCGAGCATCTTCGACGATCCAGCGAATCGGCGCGTCGGCGAGTCCCGAAAGCTCCGCGTTGCGGCGAGCCCAGGCGACCGTGTTCGCCGCCGCGTCGATGTGAACGACTTCCGCCCTGGCGGCAGCGGCGGCGAGCGTGCTTGCGCCCGTGTAGGCGAACAGATTGAGCACTTTCGGCCGACGCTGCAATCCGGTCGCCGCGGCGAACGTGCGAATCCTCTCGCCGATCCAATCCCAATTGTCGGCCTGTTCGGGAAATACGCCCACATGTCCGAACGGCGTGAGTTTGATTTCGAGCGCAATCGGCCCGTGCCGGATCGTCCACCGCTCGGGCAACTCCACAGCGCTCCGCCAATCGCCCCGTTCGCCGGTCGTTCGCTCGTACCGCGCATGGGCAAGATTCCATTCGCCGGGCAAGCGGCAAGCATGTTCACCGGCGGCGACGCAAGGGCGATCGAGAATCCAGGGGCCGAAACGCTCAAGCTTCCGCCCGACGCCGACGTCGATCAGTTCGTATTGGTCGGAGGCGAACATGGCGTGCCGGCGACGAAGGGCGGTGGCGGAGTTGCATTGATGCGTTATACAACGGATCGCCCGTCGCAATCCATCGGCAGATGCTCAGAGGGGCCTGCACGGTAGTTCTGCATCGCGAGTCCGACGATAGGGAGAGTACGCGATTGCCGTGGCGCGGTGGGGATTTGCCCGCCGGCCGCGGAGCGATTACGATTCGAATACTGTCGCGAGGTTCCCCAGGGATTGGATCGTTGTTGGACAAAGGTTGTACCTTCATGCGGATTTTTGGACGCACGTTGCAGTTATTGGGGCTGACGATCTTGCCATTGGCAATGGTGCTGGAGCTGTCGAAACTGCTGGGCCGTGATTTCGGAGTGAGCGACATGGTGATCATGCTCGTGGCCGGAACGGCGGCGTTTCTGATGGGGCGGATCATCGAGGGGTATGCGCGGGGGTGAACCGGGCGGCCGAGAAACCGGGGAAATCCCGTAGTTATGGTAGTTATGAACGATGAGTGAAGTACGATGAGCGCTAGGTGGTCAGATGCGACACGCTCGCGGAGAATACGGTGCGGGCTTGGCTCGTTGGTCCTGTGGGGATTGCTCTTTGGGTCAAGCTCGGCGCAATTGGGGCTTTCTCCGCGTTTCAATCTTTCCGAAAACGTTCGCGTCGACGAAATCGACAACCAGGCGCTGGCCCTGTTGCAGCGCGTCGACGAATTGACCTCCGCTGGGCAGTTCGACGAAGCCCTTGAAACGCTCGATCGCGTCGCGGCGGAACATGGGCGGAAGCTGATCGAAGTCGATCCAGGGCGGTACGTGCCGCTGGCCACTTATCGGCACCTGCGGATTGCAGCGTTGCCGACGCCGGCGCTCGAAGCATATCGGCGGCGCGTCGATCCGCTGGCCGAAGCCGCATTTCGCCGCGGCATGGCCGAGCACGACGCTCGATTGCTCGCTCGCGTCGTAGACGAGTGGTTCTGTTCCTCGTGGGGCGACGATGCAGCGGTTGCGGTGGGCGAGTTGGCCCTGGAGGGTGGCGAATACAATCAAGCTCGCCGGTATTGGTTGACGCTGTTCGAGACGCCGCCCACGGCGATGCGCGCCGAAGCGTTCGAGGCGGCGCGTGGCGACGCTGCGCTGGCGAAGGGCTACGGCGAACTGCTCGACCGATTCTACGCCAAACAGACCGCGCCGCAGCGAGAAGCGTTAGTCTTCGAGGACGACGCGGCGAGCGATCGTCGCGAGCACGCTCGGCCAGCAATACGTTGGTACGTCGCCAACACCGCCGCCTGGCGAGTGATGACCGACGCGGAATCGGCGGCTCTGGTGCGAATCTGGCGGTCGCGGGGAACGATCGGCTCGCGATTGGCGTATCCGGGCACGGACGTTTCGGCGGCCGACGTGCGGGCAAGGTTGATACTCGCCGATCTATTGTCCGGCAATCTAGCGGTTGCCGCGGAAAAACTGGCATCGTTTCGCACCTTGCATCCGAAAGCGGCGGGAAAGCTGGCAGGACAAGAGGGACCGTTGGCCGAGCGGTTGGCGACCCTTGTGACGCAGGCCCGCGACTGGCCGCCGCCGCCAGGGGCGAGCCGTTGGACGACGTTCGCGGCGAACCGGCGCCGCAGCGGTAAAATCGGCGGGCAGTTGCGCGGCCCGATCGTGCTGTCGGAGCCGGTATGGCGAGTTTCGCTCGGTAAACCGCTACAGGCGAACATCGAAACCGACCGGCAAGTCCTCCAGCGGCAGCCCCGCATTGGCGAGGCCTGGAATGGCGTTCTCTCGTACTTTCCACTCGCCGACAAGGGGAAAGTTTTCGTAGCCTACCCAGACGGAATCGCCGCGTTCGATGCCGCAACGGGAAAGCCGGCGTGGCAAGCCGCGTCGGGCGAAAAGCTCTCTGCCGGCGACGCACTTGTGTTCCGCGACGACGGTTTTGCGCCGTTGAAGACCAATCAATGGTCGCGGGGCGTACCGCGGTTCACGCTGGCGCTGCACGGAGACCGGCTAATCGCGCGCGTTGGTCCGCCGGCGACCAGCTCGCCTACGGAAAGCCGCATCACGCCGGCCACGTCACGGAGCAAGATCGTCATTCTCGACGTCTCGCCGCAAGGTCAAGGACGGCTGGCCGCCGATCCGATCGAGACCGACGACGAGTCTCTGGCCTTCGACGGCACGCCGGTCACCGACGGGCGGTATCTATACGCCGTGCTGCGGCGCAGCGACGTCCGTCCCGAAATGCTGGTTGCCTGCTACGACCTGGCGGAGAATCCGCCCCGCGAGCGATGGCGCACGAGCGTTGCGGCCGCCGAAACTCCGGGCAGCGGCCAGCTTTACGAATGCACTCACAACCTACTCTCGCTCGACGGCGACGCGCTTTATCTGAACACGAATCTCGGAGCGGTCGCCGCGATCGACCGGTCCGACGGCGAAATCCGCTGGCTGTACGCCTATCCGCGGGTCAAGCTCGGCGATTTGCGACGCTTGGCCGACACGGGCCACTTCTATCGCGACTTAACGCCGTGCCTCGTGCATCAGGACGCCGTGATCGTCGCGGCGTTCGATTCGCCGGCGATTTTCGCGCTCGATGCGGCGACCGGGGCCGTCCGCTGGACCACCGACGCCGCGGCCGACGCGATTCACTTGCTCGGCGCAACGGGCGAAACGCTGTGGGTTAGCGGCGATCGGCTATATGGCCTCGACATCCGCACGGGGCAGACGATCGGTCGCTGGCCGGAAGCCGTGAAGGCCGATCCACGCGGCATTGGACGCGGCGTCGTGATCGGCGACGCTGTGCTTTGGCCGACGCGCGATCAGTTGTACGTGTTCGAGTCCCGCGGCTCAGCCGAAACGCGAACGATCGCCATGCGGCAACCGCCGGTGTTGTGGTCGCGGCTGGGCGTGTTCGGCGGAAATCTGTCCTGGTTCGACGGATATCTGATCGTGGCGACCGACGCGGAAATCGCGGCGCTGGCGGTTGACGCGATTCGCACCCCGGCGGCGGGCCCAAGGTAGCGGACAAATCGTAACGGCTCGCCACCGCCGCTCGCTGCATGATGTCGCGATCGGCCAGCCGGTCGAAAACTGCGAGAAACGTGCGGCGTAGAGCGAAAACCGCGAATTCAGGGGCTTGTCGGCCGGGGGCCGATTGTGCCATATTTCACAATCTTAAATCCGGACCCTCCTTTCCGCATTACATTGCGTCGGATGGATCGACCGTGGCGGAGTTTTTTCAGAACGAGTGGGGCATCTGGCCTGGCCTATGGCCGGCGGCGGCGTATACGCTGGCCGCGCTCATTCAATGCGCCTTGCTGCTCAACGTGGTGGCCGTCGGGGCGCTGATCTTCATTTGGATGGAACGCAAGATCAGCGGTCGGATTCAAGACCGGCTCGGTCCCACCCGCGTGGGCGGCAAGTTCGGCTGGCTGCAAACGCTGGCCGACGGCCTCAAGCTGATCACGAAAGAGGATCTGATCCCGGCCCAGGCCGACAGCTTTCTGTTCAAAATCGCCCCATATATCTCGTTTTGTGCGTCGTTTGCGGCCTACATGGCCCTGCCGTTTTCGACCGGTTGGGTCGCTCTGCCGATCAATACCGGCGTGTTTTTCATTCTCGCCGTGATCGGGCTGGAAGTGTTCGGCGTGATCTTGGGCGGCTATGCGTCGGGGTCGAAGTGGTCACTGTTTGGCGGCATGCGTGAGGCGGCCCAAGTGGTCAGCTACGAAGTGCCGCTGGGAATGTGCGTCGTCGTGCCGGTGCTGATCGCCGGGACGATGGACCTGGTGACGATCGGCGATATGCAGTCTGGGCTGTTTACCAACTGGTTCGTGCTACACGATCCGTTCACATTCATCACGTTTTGGGTCTACTTCACCTGCGCCACGGCGAGCGTGAATCGCGCGCCGTTCGATCTGGCCGAGGCCGAGAGCGAACTGGTCGCCGGGTTCCACACGGAGTATTCCGGCCTGCGGTGGAGCATCTTCTTCATGGCCGAATATGGCTCGATGTTCGCGGTCAGTGCCCTGGCGTCGATCTTGTTCTTCGGCGGCTGGCACGGTCCGATTCCGCTCACGTCGATTCTCGGATTGACCGACGCGGGCGATCCCGTGGGCCTGGGAGCTGCTTTCGCCTCGATATTCGGCGCGGAAAACGGATTGGCGATTGCCGGTTATTTGGGCCGCTTGATGGGTATGACCAACTTGATCCTCAAGGCCAGCATCGGCGTGACTGTGATGATGTGGGTCCGCTGGACGCTGCCCCGATTGCGAATCGATCAGGTAATTACGACCTGTTTGAAATACTGCACGCCGATCGCGGCGGTGATGTTCGTCGGCGCATGTTTGTGGAAAGTCGGCGGACTGCCGACGATCAACAACGTGTTTCCGCAGCAGAACGTGTTGGAAGTTCGCGAAAGCTATATGCGAACCGGGGCGCAGGCGGACATGAAACCAGCGGCCGAAATTGTGACGGCGGCGAAGTAACGTCGCGTGCGACGGGAGTCGATGGGCGTGGAATCGATCAACTGGCATTCGTTCTTCTTCTTGCTGTTCGCGCTCGTGGCGTGCGCATTTTCCGTCGCCGTGGTCGTGACCAGCAATGTCGTGCGGATGGCGTTTTTCCTGATCGTCGCCTTGGGCGCGACCGCCGGGCTGTTCTTTCTGGCCGGGGCGGATTTCGTCGGGGCGATGCAGTTGATGATTTACGTCGGCGGCACGCTGGTGCTGCTGGTGTTTGGTGTGATGTTGACCGCCCAGGGGCCGTTCGTTTCGATGCGAACCCGCGCGGGCGAGTGGATCATCGCCGCCATTGTCGGTTCGTCGCTGTTAGGCTTGCTGATCTCGACGGCGTTCGGCGTCGACGCCTGGCGAGCGCCGGCGTCGACCAAATTGCCCGCCGCCGCCGCCACCGCGACGCCGCTGGGCAGCGGTTTGCTGGGCGTCCGCGTCGACCGCATCGAACGCGCCGCCGCCGAGGATGCGGACCCGACGCTCGCCAAGAATTCGCAAGGCATGTCGGCCTACCTGATGCCGTTCGAAGTCGTTTCCGTTCACCTGCTAGTCGTTCTGGTCGCCGCCGCGTACCTGGCTCGACCCAAAAAACGGATCGGCGTAAGCGAAGCGTGACGCCGCGTTACCGACTCCTGACTCCTGACCCCCGACGCATGAATCTGCTCACTCAACCCATCGGCGTTTCGCACTACCTCGCGGTCGGCGCGGTGATGTTCGTCGCCGGCGCGGTCTGCATGGCGACCAAGCGCAACGCGCTGGGCGTGTTGATGGGCATCGAACTGGTGCTCAACGGCGCAAACGTGAATTTCGTCGCATTTAGCAGCAAATTCCTGCAATCCGGCCCACGCGCGATGTTGGGATTGGACGGACAACTGATTGCACTATTCGTGATCGTGCTGGCCGCGGCCGAAGCGGCCGTCGCGCTGGCGATCGCGCTGAACTTTTACAACAACCACGCCACGATCGACGTCGATCGGGCGGACGAACTCAAAGGTTGAGTTATTCCTTAACCACGGAGATCACAGAGGGGGAGCACAGAGAAGCACAGAGGGCGAATAAGTGATGATTGATGAGCGATAAACGAGAGCGATGAGCGATGAGCAAAGCAATCGTTGACTCATCATGCATCACGCTTCACCGCAATTCTCCGTGTCCCTCCGTGCTCCTCCTCCGTGTCCTCTGTGGTTAGGTAATCGACGCAACGACACGAAATGGACCTCGCCACGACGCTACCTTCGCTGCTCGCATTCGCCTGGCTGTTGCCGTTGGCGTCGTTCGTGATTGTGTGGCTGTTCGGCCCGCGGTTGGGTCCGGCCGGCAAGCACGCAGGCTACGTGGCGACTGGGGCGATTCTCGGTTCATTCGTGCTATCGCTGATCGCGCTGGTCAGTTGGACTGGCACGCACGGCGTATTCGTCGCGGGCCATCACGACGAAGTTCAGGCAGCGGCCGAAGGTGCGGACCACCACGACGATCACGCCCACGAAGGCCACGACCACGCTGACCACGATCATGCTGGCCACGATCACGAAGGCAAGGCCTACTACACCGGCGATTGGTATACGCTGGCCAAGTTCGGCAATCTGAAACTTACGATCGGCTACTACATCGACTCGCTGACCCTGGTCATGTTCTGCATGGTCACGCTGATCGCCTCGTGCATTCATTTTTACTCTCAGGGGTACATGCACGACGAGTTGCACGACTTCGAGGACCACGAAGTGACGCTCGCCGACGGCCATCATCTGCATCGCCGCGGCCGCTATCACCGCTTTTTCCAATATCTATCGCTGTTCTGCTTCAGCATGTTGGGCATCGTCGTCGCCGGCAACATGGCGATGGTGTTCGTGTTCTGGGAATTGGTCGGCGTTTGTTCCTATTTCCTAATTGGCTTTTACATCGAGCGAAAAAGTGCCTCGACCGCAGCCAACAAAGCGTTCATCGTCAACCGTGTCGGCGACTTCGGCATGTTGATCGGTATGATGGCGCTCTGGTCGAGCCTGGGGACGTTCAACTTCGGCGACATGCCGGTCGTAAGCGATGCGACGGGCAACGAAGCGACGGGCCACGCCGCCGCGGACGAAACGCAGGTGCAACCGGGGATATTCAGCCAGGTCCGTCACGGTTCGCACCACAAACTCGATGTGCCGGACGGGATGAAGAAAGCCGCTGTCGCGATGGGCGCGGAGGACGGCAATCGCTGCGGATACTGGCTGCTGGTCATCGCCGGCGTGGGCATCTTCTGCGGCTGCGTCGGCAAGAGCGCTCAGTTCCCGCTGCATACGTGGCTGCCCGACGCGATGGAAGGCCCGACGCCGGTTTCCGCGCTCGTTCACTCGGCGACGATGGTCGCCGCCGGTGTTTACCTCGCCGGACGGTTTTATCCGGTGTTCGCGCCCGAGGTGTTGCTGGTCATCGCCATCATCGGCTGCATCACGCTATTCATGGCGGCCACGATCGCGATCACGGCCGTCGACATCAAGCGGGTGCTGGCCTACTCGACGGTCAGCCAACTCGGCTACATGATGTTCGCCCTCGGCGTCGGCGGTTGGGTGGCCGGCATGTTGCACCTAATTACGCACGCCTTTTTCAAAAGCCTGTTGTTTATGTGCAGCGGTTCGGTGATTCACGCCGTGCATACGAACGACATGACGAAGATGGGCGGCCTGCGGAAGAAAATGCCGTGGACCGCCTACACGATGCTGGTCGGCTGTTTGGCGATCTCCGGGGCGGGCATTCCGTTCCTGGTCGGCTTCAGCGGCTACTACTCGAAAGACTCGATCATCGCCCAAGCGATCGCCTATAAGGACGTCAATCCGCTGTGGGGCGTGATGTTGTTCGTGGCCGTCGGCGGCGCGGCGATTACCGCCTTCTACATGTTCCGGCTGTGGTACATGACGTTCTCGGGCCAGCCGCGCGACGCCCACAAATATGACCACGCCCACGAATCGCCGAAGGTGATGTACTATCCGTTGGTGCTGTTGAGCGTGTTTGCGGTCGCGGTGGCGTGGCCGATCAGCATCGTCGGCGACGCCAATCACGCCACGCACGGCAGTCCGCTGATTCATATGCTCAATCAGGCGGTGCCGGACGGCGTCGGTTCGATGGAAGCCGCGGCCCGCGGGACGCTGGTCGCTTCCGTGGCGGTGCCGTCGGAACATGCTTCGCACGAGGATCGCGTGCATACCACGGCCACGATCATGGCGTTCAGCACGGCCCTCGGTGGTTTCTTGCTGGCGACGATTTTTTACGG
This sequence comes from Pirellulales bacterium, assembly GCA_040901705.1. Taxonomy (GTDB): domain Bacteria; phylum Planctomycetota; class Planctomycetia; order Pirellulales; family PLA5; genus PLA5. Next base: position 16,425 of record JBBDYI010000235.1, read on the forward strand.
TTGGCGGTATCTCGATCCGGCCGAAGTTCGCAGCCAGTTCTCGCGGACGTACCGATTTTTGTGGAATAAGTGGTGGTTCGACGAACTGTACGACGCGCTGTTCGTCAAGCCGACGCATTTAGTGGGCGGCGTGGCCGCGTGGCTCGATAAGAACGTCCTCGACCGCATCATCGACGGCACGGCCAAAGTGACGCTGGTCGTTTCGCGGTACGACGACTGGTTCGACCGGCTGTTCGTTGACGGACTGGTCAATTCCGTAGCCCGGTGGACGTATGGCTTCGGCGCGGCGCTGCGTGGTTTGCAGACGGGCCGGTTGCGGCAGTACGCGATGTTCGTCGTGCTGGGCACCGTGGTGCTGTTCGTGTTGCTGTCGTTTTTCCTGGGCAATGTGGCGGCGGGGAAGTGACGTTGGATTGTGATTGAATGTAGGGTGGGCTGTGTCCGCCGTTGATCGACCAAACTCTCCTGTCTCCTGTCTCCTGAATACCAGGTAGCCAGGAGTCAGGAGACAGTATAAACGGCAAGAATTTGGGATTTGCGCGAATTAGCGCACCCGACGAGAGACATTCGATGAGTTCCGCTTCGGTTTTATTGAGCCTGGTCGTGTTCCTGCCGTCGGTGGGTGCGCTGGCGCTGGCGTTCTTTCCGCGCAAGAGCGAAGACACGAGCCGCTGGTTCGCCTTGGCGGTGACGGCCGTGACGTTCCTGATCACGGCCTGGATGGCGCTGCCCAACAACGGCGACTCGGCCCAGTTCGACGTCGGCGTGGCCGAGATGCAGAACGTATTCAGCGTCTCGTGGCTGCCGTCGTTCGGCGTGCAGTATTACATGGGTCTGGACGGCATCAGCTTCCCGCTCGTGCTGCTCACGACATTTTTGAGCATGCTCGCGATGGGGGCCGGCTGGTCGATCGCGAAGCACGTCAAGGGCTATTGCATGCTGTTCCTGCTGTTGGAGACGGGTATGCTCGGCGCGTTCGTCGCGCTCGACTTCTTCCTGTTCTTCATCTTCTGGGAAGTCATGCTGCTGCCGATGTATTTCCTGATCGGCATCTGGGGCGGGCCGCGGCGTGAGTACGCGGCGATCAAGTTCTTCATCTACACGATGCTCGGCGGCGTGTGCATGGTCGTGGCCTTGCTGCTGCTGTACTTCAACAGCGACCTGGCCAAGCTCGACGGCAAGCTCTCGCCGGCCCAATGGCGCGAGACGCATCTGCTCGACGCTTACGACGGCAAGGTCGACGCCGCGCTGAAGGACGACGCCCGCACAAAAGCGGCGGCGATGCTGCTGCTCGACGACGTTAAGAGTGGCGCGGCGACGAAGCACACGTTCAACATCCTTGCCCTGCATAAGCTCGGCCAGAAGACCGACGCCTTCGACGCCGTGGCCCTTGGTGGCAAGTCGATCCAATGGTGGGCGTTCGTGTTGCTGTTCATTGGCTTTGTCATCAAAGTCCCCAGTGTGCCGTTTCACACGTGGCTGCCCGACGCGCACGTCGAAGCCCCGACGCCGATCTCGATGATCCTCGCCGGCGTATTGCTCAAACTCGGCGGCTACGGCTTGATCCGCATTTGTTATCCGATCTGTCCCGAGGCGGCGCACGATCTGGCCTACGTCGTCGTAACGATCGGCGTGGTGAGCATGATCTATGGCGCGTTTGCCGCGCTGAATCAAAAAGACTTCAAGCGGATGGTCGCCTACAGTTCGGTAAGCCACATGGGTTACGTTGTGGCGGGCTTGGGCGTGTGGAGCGCCGCCGCGGCGACAGGTTACGACGCCGACTACTGGAAGATGGGCATGAATGGGGCGATGTTCCAGATGATCGCCCACGGCATCAGTTCGGCCGGCATGTTCTTCATGGTCGGGGTTCTGTACGACCGCGTCCATCACCGCAATCTCAACGAATTCGGCGGCCTGTTCGCCAAGATGCCGGTCTACTGCTGCCTGGCGTGGTTCGTCTTCCTTGCCGGCGTCGGTTTGCCGGGGCTGTGCGGATTCATCGGCGAGGCCTGCGTCACGCTGTCGGTATGGAAGTTCAGCCCGCTGCTGGCTGTGCTGACCGCGTTCACCGTGATCCTCACTGCCGGCTATATCCTGTGGGCGTTTCAGCGAGTCTACCTCGGCGCGGAGTACAAGGGGCCGCACGAGGAAGCTCTGGCGCCCTCCACCTGGCGCGAACGGGCGATCGGCGTGCCGCTCGTCGTGGTCGCGCTATTGTTCGGTATCCTGCCTTATCAAACCGTGTTCCGCTACATGACGCCGAGCGTCGACAAAGTGGTGACCGATTTGGTCGATTGGCAAAAACGCAAGGACGGCGACACCACCGCCCCACTACCGACCGCCACAGCCGTGGATTCCGTCGAACAACCTTTGCCAGCCGCTGCGACGATGAGCATCAACCGATAGTACAGACTGCCCCCCTTGAGCTTTATGAAGCGTATTTGTCGAAACACGGAGACACGGAGGCACGGAGAGTTTGGTAAACATTCTTTGCGTGCATTT
>JBBDYI010000236.1:0-2708 GCA_040901705.1 Pirellulales bacterium
CGTGGCGATTTTCGGCCGCGGAGATCCACCATAGGATGGAGGAGCGGATCGGGCTTTCGGACGAAGATGAATTGGCCACGGTGGAAGGGGCGCTCGACCGGCATGGGAAACACGCGGCGGACGAGGAGATTTCGATTGCGGCGCTGTTGCGTCCCGAGTCGATTGCCGTGCCGCTCACCGCGAAGACGCGGGGGAGCGTGATCACGACGATGGCGGAGCTCGCGGCGGCGACGCATTTGCTGTGGGATGCCGACGCGATGGCGGATGCGGTGCGGGCCCGCGAGGCGATGCTTTCGACGGCGCTCGACAACGGCGTAGCGCTCTTGCACCCGCGGCGGCCATTGTCGAATATCCTCGGCGAGGCCGTGCTGGCGCTGGGCATCGCGCCGCGGGGGATTCCATTTGGTAACGATGGGCGGCTGACAGACGTCTTCTTCCTGATCTGTTCGACGAGCGACCATGAGCATTTGCGGATTCTCGCGCGGTTGAGTCGTGTAATCAATGACGTGTTTCTCCTGTCGGACTTGCGGGCTGCGCCGGATGCGGCGCGGGCGCGCGAATTGATCGTGTCCCGCGACGCGGCGATCCGCGACTTGGGAGGTTCTTGATGCACGGCGCGACAACGATTGGACCCAGCGTGTGGCTGGTCGGCGACTTCGAGCATCCGGATTTCGCGAAAGCCGTGCCGCTCGTGCGGGCGACGGCCGACGTCGGGCCGGCGTTGCCGGAAGTGATCGTCGTCGCACAGAGTCGGCCGGGCGTGATTCGCCGGCGTGAGATCGAACGGCTGCGGCGGAGCGCGCCGCTGGCCGGAGTGGTTTCGCTGCTGGGGAGTTGGTGCGAGGGAGAGACGCGCACGGGGCGGCCGGCGGCGGGCGTGCGGCGATTGTATTGGCATGAGTTTCCGAGTTGGTGGCAGCGGCAGATGGTGCTGCGCGCGGCGGGACGCTGTCCGGATTGGGCGCGGGGGGAGGATCGTCGATTGATGATTGATGATTGCCGATTTGAGGAACGAAACAATCGGTTTGCGATCGAAACAAATTGCTGGGATACGGCGGCGGCGCTCGCGGATGTATTGAACTCGGTGGGGAGCGAAACGATTTGGTTGCGGCCGGGGCGAAAGGATGTTGATCTTTGCGGGGTGACGGCGGGAATCTGGGAGGGCGGGCAACTCAGTGATGCGGAGTCGGAGCGGCTGGCGGCATTCTCCGCGCGATTGGCGACGCAGAACGCGCCGGTCGTGGCGCTGCTCGATTTTCCGCGGCGCGATCGCTGCGAAGTCGCGCGGCGGGCGGGTGCGGCGGCGGTCCTCGGGAAACCGTGGGTGAATGTCGACCTGATGGCGACGTTGCGACAAATAATCGGGCAAGCAAAACACTCGCGCATTGCTCCGTCTCCCTGGGCCGCTTAGCTACTCAAGCTGAAACAACTAACCGCCAAGATCGCCAAGATCGCCAAGTAATGCACAGAAGCGAGGTGCCCCTTGGCATTTTTTTCCTGTGAAAGGCATACTCCGCGGCCTACACGTTAGAATCGCAACAAGCAGAGACTTGGCGCTCTTGGCGGCCTTGGCGTCCTTGGCGGTTTTCACATTTTGTCGGCTACCATTCGGCAATTACGCTCCGCAAGATCTCTCGTTTCCAGTCGACCTCGTGGATCGGCCAGGCGTGGACGGATTCGAGGCCGGTCGTGGCGGGGTCGAGGACGGCAGAGGATGGCTCGCCGGATTCGTGCGCCTCGCGCCAGGTCTTCGCTTCTTCGGGCAGCAGCCGCGGTGGGCGACCGCCGGCGTTGCTGCGTCGCCAGCGGACTTTGCCCAAATCGCAGAGCGTGATTACGATCGGCCGCGGCATTTCGAGCATCCGCCGCGCGATCAACTCGTGGCTGGCGGTCGAGTAACGGTGCTTGAGCGCGAGCAAGTCCCAGTCGCATTCTGGACCGTCGTTGGCGAACCAACCGCGCGGCAACAGCAGGCCACTGGCGAGGTGATTGGCGACTTGCTCGCGGGCGTTTTCGGGAGCCGTCTCCGGCGGGTCGCCCAGCGCGGCAAAGACGCGATAGGCGACGCTTTCGCCGACTTCATGAGCGACGGCCCACTGCAGCCGCTCGGGCCGCTCGGCGGGGCCGACGACGATGGTCCCCTGCCCCGCGTCGCCGCCGCGCGGATCGGCGAGCTGCACCAACCGGCCGCGACAGGCGAGCGCGTCGTTGCGGGCGACGACCAGTCCGATCCGTTCGGCGACCACCGCAGCGTCGACCGGCGGCGCGGCGATGCCGGCTTCCCAGAGCACCTCGGCGGCGCAGGCGTCGAGCGCGGCGGCGAATTCGTCGGCGGGGATTTCGGAGAGCATGGTAATCGCCACGAAATACGGGAAAGCACAGGGAATGTATATATGTTCACTATATCCGCGGAGGGCGAAATTGCAAGGCGCATTTGCGCCAAGTGGCGTTGGCGAACCCGAGAGGCAAATCGTCGTAAGTCGTTATTTTCTCGAAGGTGTCACGTGGAATCGTCGTAAGTCCTTATTCTTTCGAAGGCGACAAGTTGAAAGTCGGGTCGGGGCTGGAAAATGACGAATGACGAATGACCAAGGTTGACCACGGCGGTTCGACGGGCATGAAGGCGACGGGTTTCTCGAAGGCGACAGGTTTCGGGCGCGAAAAATCATCGGTTTTTTGCGAAGGCGTCAAGTTTCTCTCGAAGGCGA
>JBBDYI010000237.1:0-18420 GCA_040901705.1 Pirellulales bacterium
CCCCCCGACTCGACCGGCAGGTCTCCCGCACCAACACGCGATTTGTTGGACAAACTCCTGGGAATGGTGGACCCAGCACTTGTGTTCGATAATTCCTCCATTCGCCTCCAAAATCCGCCCGGCTGGCACGGTCTTCTGACTCCAAACCTCAATACGATTCTCGCCGGCCGTTCTCGCGGGTCAGCACTGGCTCAGCCAGCGTTGAGCCTTCGCCCCGCAAAAAAAAACGCGAGTAATGCTCACAAATTCCCTCTTCCGAGCGGTGCGATCGACCGCCTCCAAACGTCTCCAGCGCATACCATCTCCTCGCCGCCGGCCCAGGGCAAGCGCCAAGCGGCAAACAACGATCCACCCACGCACCAAAACGCCCCACCACCATACCAAATCCCTGGCCCAATTTCCACCAAAAATCAGGCCACTGCGGCCCCATAGAAAAGGGGACATGACTCGTTGTTTTCGTGAAAGCGAGTCATGTCCCCTTTATTTTGGCCCCTCATTACCGCGCCGCCAACCGCGCCGCATGGCGACGTCGGCGGGCAGCGCGAAACGAGAGAACGTTGCTACGACGCCGCTTGTGGCTTGACGGCCCGCAAGTGCAGCACGTCCGAGCCTAACGCGAACGGCTCGTCGGCCTTGCCGCCGAGCGCTTCGATCTCGACAAAACCGGCTGCTTCCATCAGTGCCAACAGTTCCCGTAGCATGTAAACCTGATACACCGCCTGGCGGTGATCGGCCTCGCCGCCGCGCAGAAACGTGTACCCGGTCTCGATGACGCCCCGCCGCGGATCGTACACCGGGTCGTGGAGGAATGTCACGTCGTCGAACGTCGCCCAATACCGGCCGCGTAGTTTCGGCAGGATCGACTCGGCCGCCAGATACGTCTGCAATACGAACACACCGCCCGGCCGCAGCGTTCGCTGCACGGCGGCGACGAACTCGGCGTTGCCGCTCCGCTCGAAGTAGCCGAAGCTATTGCCCACGCAAATTGCCGCGTCGAATTGGCCGCGCCATGGCAAGTCGCGCATATCCGACTCGCGCAGCGTTATCTCGACACCCCGCGATTCGGCAGCGACTCGCGCATCGGCCAGATACTCAGCCGTCAAATCGACGCCGGTGACGTCGTAGCCCAGCGCCGCCAACTCGACGGCGACGCGGCCCGTGCCGCAGGGCACGTCGAGCACCTTCGCTGGCGGCTCGACGCGGATCAAATCAACGGCCAACCGCGCGTCCGCCGCGGTGTGCTCGGCAGAGTTCATCCGGCGTTGCACGTCGGCGACGGCGCCGTGGAAAAAATCGGACCACCAACCATTGGAAAATGACATTTGGGAAACTCCCGAGAGAATTCGTGGAAAAAACGGTCGAAACCGACAGCGTGAGTAACGAGCAAATATTGGCGGAGCAATCACCGCCCGGATCCGAATGCGGCGATACGCAATTCGGCAAGTCTGCTTGCGAGATCATCGCGGCCTGCTTGGGCCGGAGAACCGACGCCGCGATGACGTTCGCGCATATCGCGAACCCGCGCTACATTCGCCGCGCCGAGTAATTCGCCCGGCGCAGGACAAGCAGCGACAACTAGCCAGCAAAGATGGCCGGCATCAGCAAGCGAGATAAAGCGTTCAGAGGCGTCTCGGCACGTTGCGTGCGCAAGAGGTTACGTGAGAAATCTCCCGCCAATGTTATCGCAACCAAATCACCGCCGCAATGTCACGGTACGCTGTCGTCCTGTTGCCTTGAGTCGGATTCGACGCGCATAATCCAGCAACTGTTTGAGCATCAGCGTTCTATCGTGCCGGATTTCTTCGATCGACATCGAGCAAGCGTCATGGAATCCGACCTGATTGCGTATCTTCGCGAGCGATTGCCGCCGCATCCTTGCTTGCGAATCGGGCCGGGCGACGACGCGGCGATTCTCTCGCTCGGCGCGAATGCCGATGCCGTGGTGACGGTCGATATGCTGATGGACGGCGTCGATTTTCACGTCGGACAGGTCGATGCCCGCCGCATCGGCCGCAAAGCGCTGGCCGTGAATCTCAGCGATCTGGCGGCGATGGCGGTGGAGCCGGTGGCGGCGGTGGTGGCCATCGCACTGCCGCAGCGCGGCGGGATGGCCCTGGCCCAATCGCTGTACGAAGGCATCCTGCCGCTGGCCGAGGAATTCAACGTGGCGATCGCCGGCGGCGACACGAACAGTTGGGACGGGCCGCTCGTCATTGCCATCACGGCCATCGGAAAGGTCTCGTCCGGTACGCCGCGCGGAGGCGGCGCCTGGCTGCGGTCGGGCGCTCGGGCAGGAGATGTGCTGCTCGTCACAGGCGAGTTGGGCGGCAGCATTCTCGGCCGGCATCTCGACTTCACGCCCCGCGTTCGCGAGGCTCGGTTGCTTGCCGAGCGATACGACGTTCGCGCGGCGATCGATCTGAGCGATGGCCTGGCGATCGACCTGTCGCGGTTGGTCGCGGAAAGCGGCTGTGGCGGCGAGGTCGATCTGGCGTCGGTTCCGATCTCCGCGGCTGCCGTCGAGTTGTCGCGGACGACTTCCAACGAGCCGGCCGCGTCACCGCTTGACCATGCGCTGGGGGACGGCGAAGATTTCGAGCTGCTGCTGGCCGTTGCGCCGGAGGTTGCCGCCGGGATGTTGGCCGATCAACCGCTCGACGTGCCGCTGACTCGGATCGGTCGATGCGTCGCCGAGGCGGGACTATGGCAGCGCGACGACCGCGGCGTCGTGTCGCCGCTGGCCGCTCGCGGCTACGAGCATCGGTTCGATTGAACTGCGGTAAGGCGGGTTCGGCAGTGAGGCGATTGTCGCCTGGCCAGCGGGTCTTGGTTCCCATCTTGTGTTGTGGACTCCCGACATTGACCGATCCGGCATTCAACTTCACCGCCGAAACCGAGTCCGACACCGCCCGGCTGGGACGTGCGTTGGCGGACGTGCTGCCGGTTGGCTCCGTCGTGGCCCTGATCGGCACGCTCGGCGCGGGCAAGACTCGGCTCGTCCAAGCGTTGGCCGAGGCCAGCGGCGTCGATGCGGCAACCGTCGTCAGCCCGACGTTCGTGCTGGTCCACGAATACGCGGGCCGAAGGCCGATTTACCATTTCGACGCCTATCGCCTTAAGGACGACGACGAGTTTCTCGCGTTGGGGCCGGAGGAATACTTCGAGGGCGCGGGCGTGACGTTGGTCGAATGGGCCGACCGCGTCGAGCGGTGCCTGCCGACAGAGTATCTTGAAATTCGGATCGACGTGGTTGGCCCGACGCGGCGCGAATTCGCGGTTCGCCCGCTCGGCCGGTCATATGCCGCGGTCGTAGATGCGCTCATGTCGCGGCTGAACTGATCTGGCGCGGAACTTGCGCGAAGAATTCGGGTTTCGGCGGGCCGCTGTCGTTTGGAGCCGGTGGCCGTGGCGAATTCGCCACCTGTTTGGCACTTGGCCGTTTACCGGACGCCGCGTATCAATTGCAAACGGGGCGGTTTGGCGAAGGAACGCGGTTTGCGGAGGAGTTTACGCCCCGTTGGACCACTGGCGTTCCGCGACCGTCGCAGCCGCCGCTCCGCCGGCAAATTCGCATCAATCGGCAATGTCCTGCCGCGGCCGATAGCTTGGCCGCGCGATCCCGTTCCAATAGGGGGTTGAATGCAGTGAATTTGCTTGCAGTGGCTGCAACTTGTCGTTCTACTAAGAGAATGCCGAAAATGCCTGTCCGCACGGTCCGTGGCGGTCCTGCCACGTCGGTATCCTGTCGCGAAATCTCCGGCTGGGAGACCCACCCCAGCGAAGTACGTTAAGGCCCAGCAATATGCCTCACGCCGATCCTCGCGGCCGCGGTTCCGCCCGCCGCCGCTCGTCGAAACTGACCAAACTTCTCGCTGCCGGTTCGCCGCCGCGGGGCTTGCGCGAGCGGTTGCTCCACGAGGCCCTGGAGGACCGGGTGCTGCTCGACGCCCGGCTCAATCTGTTCGTCAACGGCGTCCGCACGGTGATTCCCCAGGACGTCGGCACCGCCACGGGCCTCGTCGCGCCGGTTCATACGCACGACGTATCGGGCGAGCTACATTTCGACCCCACTGAGGCAACGTCTCAGCTTCCGGGCGGCCGCGCGGCCAATCTCGGCGACTTTTTCCAGGTCTGGCGGACAAACGCCGGCAACGCGGGCAACAACGCCAACGCCACGTTCACGTCGACGAATCTGCTCGGCAATCAGACCGACGCCAACCACGTCATCCGCATGTTCGTCAACGGCGTGGCGAACACCCAGTTCGAGAATTACGTTCTTCGGGACAACGACGAAATCACGATCCTCTACGACACCGTCCAAAGCGGCGCCTCGGCAAGCGGGCCGGTGTTGATCCCGATCGACAACTACTACACCACGACCGTCGATCGCGACAACGACGGCAACGTCACGGCGCAGCACTGGGGTCGTGCCGATGGCGGCGTCGATTTGCTGTCCGGTTCGCCGCTCTATCTGCAGCTCGACGGCTTTGATCCCACCGCCCAGGCGATCACCTACACCGTCACCAGCGACAATCCCAACGTCACGACGTACATCCCGCAAAACAATCGCAGCATGAGGATCAACGTCAACAATTTTGGGACGATGACGTTCCAATTGTTCGACGACCGAGCACCGCGGGCGACGAACCGCATCGCCGAGTTGGCCGAGAGCGGCTTCTACAACAACATCCTCTTTCATCGCGTTATCGACAATTTCATGATCCAGGGCGGCGACCCATTGGGCACCGGCACCGGCGGATCGGAACTCGGAGACTTCAAAGATCAGTTCCACGTCGACTTGCAGCACAACCGCACGGGGCTGTTGTCGATGGCCAAGAGCGACGACGACACGAACGACTCGCAGTTCTTCCTCACCGATCTGGCCACGCGGCATCTGGATTTCAATCACACGATTTTCGGCATGATCGTCGCCGGCGACTTCATCCGCGACGAAATCAACCACGTGCCGGTGGGCGAAGGCGATAAGCCGACGGCCGACGTGATCATGGAGTCGGTCGAGATATTCACCGACACCGAAAACGGCGTGTTGATGATCAAGGCCGCTGCCGGATTTACGGGCACGGCGCACATCACCGTCACGGCCCACGACAGCGACGGCAACACGATGGCCCGCACGTTTACCGTCCATGCCACGCCCGATACGATCGATTCGCAGCCATTCTTGCCGGATTTCAACACCAACATCACCACGCCGTACACGACGCCGGTGAGTGGCCAGCTTACGTCGATCGACGCCGACCCCGTGGTGGCCAACCCGCCGACTTACGGCGCGGCGACCGTTCCGGACGGTCTCGGTTGGGAATACACGGTCGGTCCGGCGACGGGCGAGTGGACGTTCACGCCGCAGTCGGGATTCGCCGGCCTCTACAGCCAACTCGTCGGCGTGCGCTCGGCGACCTCGCAGTTCGACGTCGAGGAGATGCTGTTTACGGCGCTTCCGCCCGCGCAAGCCACCGCCGGTCAGGCGTATACGGTCGACGTGCAGACGCCGGAAGAACTTTATAGCGTCCCTGGCGTCGCGTACACGCTGGCCAATCAACCGCAGGGCATGACGATCAACGCCACGACCGGCGTCATCTCGTGGACGCCCGCCGCCAACCAAGGCGGCACGCACCATTACGAGGTCCACACGACGAACACGGCCGGCAGCTTGACCGCGCCGAGCCGAACGTTGCAGTTTTCGGTCACGGTGCCCGGTTCGGTCGTCGTGCCGGGGGGCGTCGATCTGCGCGACGTGTCCGACAGCGGCTCGAACAACACGGACAACATCACCAACGTCGCGCTGCCGCAGTTCACCGTTTCCGGCGTCGTCGCCGGCGCGGTCGTACGGCTCTTCAACGGCAGCACGCTCATCGGTCAGGCGACGGCCAGCGGCACGACGGTGAACATCACCGCGACCTCGGCCCTCACTAGCGGCTCGAACAACATCACGGCCACGCAGCAGCCGTCCGGCGGCCAGGAAAGCGGCAAGTCGGCGTCGCTGTTCGTCGAGTTCGACAACACGCCGCCCGGCAACTTCACGACGATCCCGGCCGATTCGGCGATCACCGGCCGCGGCTACGTCTTCGACATGCAGAGTAGCAATGAAGGACAGGCCGGCGTTTCGTATAGCCTGCAAAATGCGCCGGCTGGCATGGCCATCGCCGCATCGACCGGCCTCATCACGTGGGTGCCAACCACCGCTCAGAACGGCAATCAGACGTTCACGGTGCGGGTGAGCGATGCCGCCGGCAACGTTCGCACGCAAAACGCCTCGATCAACGTCGCCGCTCAGACGCTCAGTCCGCTGAGCGACTTCCATCTCAACGACGTCAATCCGAACTCGTCCACCAGCGGGCAAAGCGTTTCGCCGCGCGACGAGTTGGGCCACGTCTCGGCGTGGTACTTGATCCACTCGACGTGAGGCTACTGCCGAACCCAGTTTGGGTTCCTCAACAAGTTGCAGGCCGAACTGAGCCTTTCGCATCCCGAGCTGAACATCAGCATCGCGGCGATCAACGAGTTCGGCCAGGATTCGGCCAACGCCACGGCGTCGGCCGGCCGCACGCTGCCGCTGCTGCAAGACGTCAACAACGACGGCCAGGCCGGTTCCGACACGTGGACGAGTTGGAACGGCGCCTGGCGCGACGTGGTGATCCTCGACGCCACAAACCGCCGCTTCGCTACGTTCAGCCTGAACCCAGACCAGCAGGATCTCTCGAAACCAGACAATTACGAAGCGCTCAAGCAAATGCTCATCGCCGCGGCGAGCGCCAACAACGTCGCCGCGCCGACGAGCGTCGATTTGCTTGCCGCGTCGGATACCGGCGTGAGCAACTCCGACAACATCACGCAGAAGAACAACAGCCTGCCGGCGAATTCGCTGCAATTCCGCGTCAGCGGCGTCGAAAGCGGTGCGCTGGTCAAGCTGTACTACAACAGCACGCTCGTCGGTCAGGCGACCGCGACGGGAACGACCGTCGACATCACGACCAACGGCTCGACAACGATCGGCGAAGGCGCGGCGAGCTTCACGGCGACGCAGGACGTCGGCGGATCGACCAGCGCCGCATCGGCGGCGCTCAGCGTAACCATCGATACGCTTGCCCCGGGGACGATTACGCCCGCGTTTCCATCGCAGGCGTCGGTCGGCACGGCGGTCAGCTACAACGCCCAGAACGCCGAAGAAGGTCAAAGCGGCTTTCGCTACTCGCTCGCCTCTGCGCCGTCGGGCATGTCCATCGACCAATCGACCGGCACGCTCACCTGGACGCCCACGTCCGCCCAGGCAGGCACGCAAAACTTCACGATCCAAGCGACCGACGCGGCCGGCAACGTTCGCACGCTCGCGGCCACGGTCAACGTCGCCGGTGGCGCGCCGACGGCGGTCGATCTCGACGGCACGTCGGACGCCGGCTTCAGCAGCACCGACAATCTGACCAACGCCACGCTGCCCAAGTTCAACATTTCGGGCGTAACCTCCGGAGCGATCATCAAGCTCTACACCGGCGCGACGTTGATCGGCCAGGGAACGGCCACCGGCACGACGATTTCGATCACGGCGACGACAGCATTAGCCGAAGGAACGCACGGCATCACCGCGTCGCAGACGATCGGCGGCGTGGAAAGCGCCAAGTCGCCGGCGCTCTCCGTGACGATCGACACGACCGGGCCCGGTTTCTTCGTCTCCTCGCCGGCCGGACAGGCGAACGTCGGCGTGTTGTACACCTTCAACATGCAGCACGGCGAAGAAGGCCAGACCGGCTTTCGCTATTCGCTCGTCTCTCCGCCGACGGGCATGTCGATCGATGAATTGACGGGCGTCATCACCTGGACGCCGACCGCGGCCCAGGCGGGTCCGCATCCGTATCAAGTCCGCGGCGCCGACGCCGCCGGCAATGCGCGGACGGTGAACGCGACGATTACGGTCGTTTCGGGCGCGCCGACCGGCATTGCGCTGGCAGCCGGTTCCGACACCGGATTCAGCGACAGCGACCGCATCACCAACAACGCCCAGCCGCAACTCAGCATGACCGGGCTGACCGCCGGCGCGACGATTCGCGTCTACGACGGCAACACGCTGCTCGGCACGCTCGTGGCGGCGAGCGCCACGGCTACGTTCACGCCGAGCGCGCCGCTCTCGCAGGGTGTGCATAGCCTGTCGGCTTCACAGGTCGTCGGCGGCACGGAAAGCGACCGCACGTTGCCGATTTCGGTGACCATCGACACGACCGCCCCGGCGGCGATCACGCCGACTCCGCCGACAACCGTGCTGGCGGGCGTGGCATTTAGCTACAACGCTCAGAACGCGGAGGAAGGCCAGACGGGCTTCCGCTATTCGCTCTCCGCCGCGCCGACCGGCATGACGATCAACGAAACGACCGGTGTCGTCGCCTGGACTCCGACCGCGGCACAGGCCGGCGCACGCTCGTTCGAGATTCGCGCCACCGACGCGGCCGGCAATGTCAGCACGCTGCCCGTGAGTCTGACCGTCCTCGGCCCGCTTCCCGGTGTGGCCGATACGTTTGCCGCCACGGAAGACACGCCGCTCTCCGTCGTCGCCGCCAATGGCGTGCTGGCCAACGACGGCGATGGTCAATCCGGCGCGCTCTCGGCAACGCTGTTGACCAATGTTGCCCACGGCACGCTCGCGCTCAATGCCAACGGTTCGTTTACCTACACGCCGACTACCAATTATTTCGGCCCGGACAGCTTCACCTATCAGGCCGGCGACGGCACGCGGACGACGTCGCCCGTGACTGTGACGATCAACGTAGCGGCGGTCAACGACGCCCCGGTGGCGACCGGCGACAGCTACGCGATCACTGCCGGCTCGCCGCTGAACGTTTCGGCCGCCAATGGCGTACTCAAGAACGACACCGACGTCGACAGCACGACGCTTTCGGCGGAGCTTGTTTCCGGCCCCGCCAACGGCACGCTTACGCTCAACGCCGACGGGTCATTCACGTACACGTCGACGGCCGGATTCAGCGGTAGCGACACGTTTACGTATCGCGTCAGCGATGGCGCGGCGACCTCGAATACTGCTACGGTGACGATCGGCGTCAACGCCCCGCCGCAAGCTGTCGCCGACGCCTATACGGTCAACGAGGACCAGACGCTCACGGTCGCATCGGCCAGCGGCGTGCTCGCCAACGACACCGACGCCGAAAGCGATCCGCTCACCGCCGAACTGGTGACCGGCCCGACGCACGGTACGCTGACCCTCAACCCCAACGGCTCGTTCACCTACACGCCGACGGCCAACTATAACGGACCGGACTCGTTCACCTATCGCGCCCGCGACGCGCAGCAGCCGTCGCAAACGGTACTGGTAACGCTCACGGTCAACGCGGTGAACGACGCGCCGACTGCCGTGGGAGAGCAATACGGCGTCGATATCGGCGCGGTGCTCACCGTCAATGCGGCCAATGGCGTGCTGGCCAACGACACCGACGTCGAAGGCTCGCCGCTCTCGGCGGTCGTCGCCTCGCAGCCGGCCCACGGCTCGCTCGCTCTGGGCGCCGACGGCTCGTTCACCTACACGCCGACGGCCGGATTTTCCGGCAGCGACACATTCAGCTACCGCGCCGACGATGGCGACGATCTTTCGACGCCCGCCACGGTGACGATTACCGTCAACGGCGCGCCAACGGTACAGAACGACACATATTCGGCGACCGAAGACTTGCCGCTCGTCGTGATGGCCGCCAGCGGCGTGCTGGCCAACGACAGCGACGCCGAGGGCGATCCGCTCACCGCGGCGGTGGTCGACGGCCCGGCAAATGGAACGGTGACGCTCAATGCCAATGGCTCGTTTACCTACACGCCGAACGCCAATTTCAGCGGCACGGACTCGTTCACGTATCGCGCGAGCGACGGCAACGTGTCGTCCACCGAAGCGACGGTGACGATCAACGTCGCCGGCGTCAACGATGCTCCGATTGCGTCGGGAGATTCCGCCGAGACCGATGAAGATATGCCGCTCACAATCGGCGCAAGCGGCGGCGTGCTGGCCAACGATCAAGACATCGAAGGCTCGCCACTGTCGGCCGTGCTGGTTTCCGGACCGACGCACGGTACGTTGACGCTGGCCGCCGACGGATCGTTCACCTACACGCCCTCGGCGAATTTTCACGGAGCGGATGCGTTCACCTATCGAGCGCTGGATGGTTCGCTGTCGTCGGCTCCGGCGACGGTGACGATCACCGTCCGGCCCGTTGCCGATCCGCCGGTGATCTTGCCCGTGGCCAACCGCACGATCTTCACGGGCGGAACGCTGGTCGTCGACGTCGATGCCGCCGACATCGACGGCACGAATGCCACGATGGCCTATGCCATCGTCATTGGACCGGCCGGCGCGACAATTGACCCGGCGACGGGCGTCGTCACGTGGACCGCTCCGAGCGACGCTGCGGGCCGCTTCCCCTTCACCGTCAGCGCCACCAAGGGCACGTCGGACGCGCTCTCCTCGACCGTAGATTTCAACGTCGACGTTTCCCCGCTCGGCGGTCTGATTGCCGACGCCATCGCGGCCTCGCGGCGCGTGTTGGCGTTTCCGCCGGGCACGCCTGTGGGCGGCCGACCGCTTCGCGGCACGATGCCCGACGGTCCGCGCAACGGCGGCTATCCAACCGGCGGCAATGGCACGCTGTCGATTCCGACCAGTTCATTGTCGCGGCTGCAAAGCGGCGGCCGAACGCGGAGCAGGGACAATTCGCAGGGGACTGAGAACAAATCGAACGGCCAGCCCAGCACGGTCACGCCGGCCAGCGGAACGGAGAAAAAGGAAAACGGTGCGGCCGTTCCGGCAAGCGGCGGCGGTTCGGGGACGACCGCCCGCCGGCCCAGGGACACCGATACGGGGTTCGTGCCCGACGCCACGCCCAAGAGCGACGAAGCTCTGGCGTCGCTGGACGTATCGGCGGGCCAGCGCGTGGTGGCGCGGTTCGTACGCGAATTGACCGCTCAGCACGAATCGCATTCGGCCAGCAAACGAAATGACAGCGCGGCATTGCGGCGTCTGCGGTTCGGCGGGCAAATCGCCGGCGACGAACTGGCGGCGCTGGCCAAGGGCGTGGCCGAGCGAACGGCGACGACCGTCGCGCCAACCGCGGATGTTTCTCGTGCCGATGACGCAGCGCCCGCCGACGCGAACTCAAACACGGAGGCGGAGCCGTCGAGCGACCTTCGCAAGGCATTTGCCGCGGCGGCCGTGGCGACGAGTGCGTTCGCCCCGATGCTGGTCACGCAAATCCGCCGCCGACGCCGACCGGATTCGTTCGCGGTGCGTCGCCCAACGCGGCGATAATGGTCTACTGGATGCCGTAGAACTGCTTGTAGTGCGAGCTGTGCGTGACGCCCTGTTGCGGGGGACGTTGCCTGCCGATGGCACGGCGGACGACAGCGTTCCACCTCCGCCGGGCGTGAACGACTGAAGCTGCGCGTTCAACTGCGATTGGGCGACCGCGTCGCGGCGCTGCTGTTCCGGCTGCACGAAGTTGTAGTAATTCATCGCGGCGCCGCTGCTGCTGGGGCGGAAGAGGTTCAAATACGGACTGACGCTCGGCCGGTGATAGAAGTGCGTATCGACCGTGGCCCGCGCCAGGTTGTCGTAGGTATACGGTCGGCTATAGGTGTTTTGGTTGTATTGCTTTTCGTAGGCCTGAGACGGCGTCATCTGCGCAGACGCATCGCCGGCGGTGGAAAGGGCGCACGCGAGCGCCGCGGCGAGGAGCATGTCCGGTCGGTCTTTCATGGCGTCAACGTGAAGGTCGGTAGGACGGGACGAATTTGCGTGCGGCCGCGTCGCGATCGGCCAGACGCCCAACGCGGCGGTTTACCGCGCGGGTCGCGGTTCGACCGCGGAGCCTTCCAATGCCGGCGCGTCGGCCGGCGGTTTTTCGTTCGCTTCGTCGCGCGGCTTTGCCGTCGGGTTCTCGCCTTCGAACCGCCGCATGATCTCGCGCCAATCGGTCAGCATCACGCCGTTGTCGGCAAAGAACGCCTTGACCTTGGGATCGGCCAGCAGTTGCGCATCCCAGATTCGCTGTTGCCAGTCGCTCGGCAGGCGCTTGAGGGCTTCCGATTCGACGGCCGGCCGCGCGACGAACTGTGTGATGCCCGGCGAAAGCTCGGCGACTTGCTTCAAAAACCGCTCGCGCCGCTGTTCGTATGTGTCGCCCGGCGGAAGTAGCCGGATGTCGTCGATTTTCGGTAGCGGGTAATTGGCGATCAGGTTAAGCATTTCGGCGTCGACGGGCAGGCCTTCGTCCTGAAACTGTCGCAGTCGCTGCGGCGTCAGCTCGATGACAACGGCCGGAATCCAATGCCGGCGGGCCGCTTCGAGATAAGCCGCGGCGAGATCCGCCCGTGCGAATACAACGCCCTGGTGGCAGGTCAAATGGGTTGGCCGCAGTCCTGCGGCGCGCGCCTTTTGGAGTTGCGCGTCGATTTCGCGGGCGACTTCGTGCGGCGTCGTGTTGTATACGAGCTCCGCGACCGAGCGGCGCAGGTAGCCGTCGGTGTCGATCAGGCCGCTGACGTCGCTGCGCGAGGAAACGCTGGTCCAGCGATAGCGGTCGAGTTCGCTGGTGAGTGTGATCGTCAAGCCGACGTCGAATTCGCGATGCTTGTGAACCTCGGCGACGAAATCTTCGAACCACGGACAGGTGGCCATCACTGCGCCGCTGCTGGCGGAGCCGGCCGCCAGCGATCGCTCGACGGCGGCGTTCGATTCGTAGCACAAACCCGCGTCCGACGCATGAAGTATCAGCACGCGCTTGCCGGCGGGATAGCCGAGACGTTCGGCCCAGGTCTGCTGGGCGTCGATGCGGCAACTCATACCGATGAGCAAAACCGCGGCGAGCAGGATGCGGGCGGGTCGCGACGCAAACGCCGCGAGGAACGATAGCGATTGTTGCATGGTGCGCACTAGATGGTTGTAGTCGACGTGGAATCGTGGCGGCGAGCGGCCGCGGTGCGACGCGGGTGCGAAATGGCCGCGACCGCCGACGCTCTGTAAACATAGCCCGATGCTCGAATCGGCGCAAATTTCGCGGCGAATTGCGCGTCCGACACACGAATCGGATCGGTTCGCGAGAGAAACGGCAGATTTCGCCGGCGAATGTGGCGTAATCCGCAGAATCGCCATCCGTCGGCGGCTCGATCGCTTCGCGTCAGCGCCCTTCGCCGGCCAAGTCCGAAAGCATCGGCACGACGGCGTCGCGGGGAAACAGGCAGAACGCATATTCGCGAGATTCGAGGATCTGCTCGACGCGAAGTCGTTCGGCGAGACGCGATTCTTCGGTGTCGAGCGATCGCAACTCGTTTGCGGCCCACGGGGCAAATGCCGCGTTGGCTGCTGCGACGGCGCGATGACGCTCGCGGGCCGCTTCTCGCCGCCACGGCAACGGTGCGGCGCGGCGGAACTCATCGATGCAAGCTCGCTTCGCCCGTACCGCGTCGCGCCAGTGGTCGTCGTCGCTGCTGATGACGGTCTCGGCATGATACCGCAGATCGCGACGCCGCCTTTTTGCCTCGCGAAGTTTACCGCTGGCTCCGG
Organism: Pirellulales bacterium; assembly: GCA_040901705.1. Taxonomy (GTDB): domain Bacteria; phylum Planctomycetota; class Planctomycetia; order Pirellulales; family PLA5; genus PLA5. Next base: position 13,565 of record JBBDYI010000237.1, read on the forward strand.
CGTCGTGGGCGACGGGTAGGTGCAGCGTGGCGGTTGCGGTTAGGTAAGCGGGCGGCGCGATGCGGAATAGGTCGGCGATGATCCGGTCGGTGACTTCGTCGTACTTCGCGCCGCCGATGCCGTGGACGAACAAGTCGCCGAGCACGGTGCGGGCGTACCAGGTCGTGGTCAATGCGCGGGGCCGCAATCGGATGCCCTCGCCATCGAGCGCCAGCAATCGTTCCACCACCGCGGTCGGCGAAGCGTCGGCGGCGGGAATGTCGCACGTCCAGCCTTCGCGATCGGTTAGCGTCATCCCGCCAGATCGCCTCGCGACGAACGCATGCCGCCGCCGCGGATTCGAGCGCGACCAGACCCACAGCGGCGATTCGCAGTATTCGCCATCGACGGCAAGATCAGGTACGGGATGCGACGCGCTGCGAACGCGATTGGCCCGGCGATAAGCGTGGACGGCGTCGTTGTAAACTGCGCGTACGTGCGGGGCCTCGTGCAGCAGCCAGGCGGCGAACCACGCGAAAGCCTCGCCGCGGCACAGCGAACTGAGTGGGACCTCAAGCGTCGTCAATCCGATACGGCCTTCGAAGGCATGCCGCGCCTGCGCGAGCGCCTCGCCCAGCGCGGCGCCGCGTTTCATTGCGTCGACGGCCAGCGGCCACACTTCTTCGAGCAGCGGCTCGTCGACGAACGGCCGCAGCAGCGTGCCAGCCCGCTGGGCGAACGAGCGAAACACTTCGCGATCGACGATGCCGCGGTCTTCCCACGGCACGGCGTTTACGACGGCGTCGAAGGCGACACGTTCGACAGCCGGCTGGTGGGGCGAACCGGTCGGCACGCGAATCGACGCCTGGCGGCACGTGTCGTGATCGACGACGAGGTTGACGGCGACCGCGCCGTGACGCCGCGCGAGGCGATCGAGCACGAAGTTCTTGAACCACACGCCGGGATGGAAAAGTTCCGGCTGATGGCCGGCGAGAACGATCCGCGGCAGATGCGGCGCGATGTCCGGCACGTCGCGGTATTGGCGCGAGTAGCGAACCGCTTCGTCGAGCATCTGCGTTCGGGCCAGATGCGCGAGGTCGGCGAGCGAACGGCCGAGCAGTTCGACTCGCGACTTCGGAAGTTCCGCGTTGCGCTCCAAGAGCGCGGCGACGGCGTCGAGCGGCGGTTCGACGAGCGCCTCGCCCGAACGGCGCGGAGCCATTAGTGCCCGCACGGCGCTCGAATCACTCATGGCAGCGCGACGACTCGCTAGAAGACGATTCAGTGGAAGACGTCGTCGACCCACAAAGCGCGGGCGAATCGCCGCGGCGAGGATCCACCGGTGGTTTGGTGGCGGGTTTGGCGAGTGGCTTGGCCGCGGCTTTCGCCGCCGCGGCCGCCATCGAGCGGTCGAGCACTTCACGATAGTACGCCATCCGCCGTTCGGCGTCGTCGAGCGCGCCGCCGAACGACCGCCGCTCGTCGAGATAGATCAGCGGCACCGGCAACTCGACGATCCGCATTCCCGCCGCAACCGCCTGCACCCAAAGTTCCAGCGGCATCGCGTAGCCATCCTCGGTCAAGTGCAAGTCGGCCAACGCAGCGACGCGATAGGCCTTGAAGCCGCAAAACGCATCGGTCAGTTCCAACTTCAAACGGCGATTCAGCTCTTCGGTCAGCATCGCGTTGATCCGGCGTCGCTGCTCGGGCGGCGGCGTGTCGCTGTCGAAGGCGTGCAGATAGCGGCTGCCCGAGACGATGTCGACGTTTCGGCACGCTTCGACGAATTGCGGAATCCGCTTCGGTTCGTGCTGGCCGTCGCAGTCGATGATAACGACGAATTCGTAGTCGTGCTCCGCGGCGTAGTCGAAGGCGGTCCGCAGCGCCGCGCCGTAACCGCGGTTCTTTTCGTGCCGGGCCGCTCGAACGTCGCCGCGCTCGGCGAGCAGTCGCGGCGTGTCGTCGGACGAACCGTCGTCGACGACGAGAATGTCGTCGCTGTAGCGTCGCACTTCGTCGAGAACGCCGCTCAAATGGCGAGCTTCGTTAAAGACCGGCAACGCGGTGAGGAATCGTCGTGCCATGAACCGAATGGGGATTCGAATTTGCTCGCGACGGTGCGTGGCGGCGCTTCGTCGCTGAAGGCGGCAAAGCGGGCGCTTCATCGCGGGAGTGGCGGGAATGCGGCGATCCGCAACGAACTATAGTCTACGCACGGCGACTGGCCGAGGCGAGTGGCGGCCGACTGCGGCGGCCGGCAAGTCGTGGCCTGCCATGGGTTTGCGCAAGGATGGCCCGCCGCGACGAAGCCGAACTGCCGGGCGGGACATTCGGGCATGGCCGCGGCTTGGGCAAGCATCGGCGGCGGACAATCGCCTATGCGAACGCCGAGCGCAACTGGTCGAGGTATTTCTCGCATTCGGCCCGCGGATCGCCCTTTTCTTCGAATTCGAGCGCGACGTAGCCGCGGTAGCCGGCTTCGCGGAGGATTTTCGCAAGGCGACCAAAGTCGCTTGCCTCGCGCTGGCCGCCCTGCGGGTGGATGACAACCTTGACCTGAACGTTGACGGCATAGGGCGCGATCTTGGCCAGATCGCCATAGGGGTCGGCGGTGCGGAAGTTGCCGGTGTCGACGTTGACGCCGAACCACGGGCTCTTCACGTCGCGGATGAGGGCCAGCATTCCGTCGACGGTCGAGGTCAGGCCGCCGTGATTCTCTAAGGCGAGCGTGACGCCGTGCTGGCCGGCGTATTCGCAGCATTCTTCCATCCCGGCAACGGCGAGCTTGTGCGCCTGCTCGGCCGATTGCCCGGACTTAGCGTTGCCGGAAAAAATGCGAATCACCGGAGCGCCGAGAACTTCGGCGTGCTCGATCCAGCGCTTGACGCCGGCGATTTCCTTGTCGCGGCGCTCGCCCGGCGGGTGGCAGAAGTCGTTACCCACGGCGGTGCCGCTCACGTCGATCCCGAGGCGGAAGCATTGCCGCTTGAGATCGCGGAGATACTCGCCGGTCGGCTGCGGCGGAAAGTAGTAGCTGGTTAGCTCGGTTCCTTCGAGGCCGAACTTAGCGCAGTCGTCGATAAAGTCAGCGAGCGTGAGCTTGGGCGGCTTGCCCGTGAGCAGGTCGCGATAGCTGTAAGCGGCGAGGCTGAACTTGAACTTCGACTTGCCGTTGCGCGCGATCGGTTCGATGGCGCGGGCGGGCGACGGTGCCGCGAGCGACGTCATGGCGGCCAACGTGCCGGCGGCGGCGACCGAGGCGGTTCGACCGAGCCACTGGCGACGGTCGGGCAGGTTGGCGTGCGATTGCGCGTGCATGGCGGGAATCCAGTCGGCAGGGTTAAGTAGCGGGAATGGGATGCGAGATATACTAATCGCCCCACACGGTGATAATCCGGCCCGCGGATGCAGTCAAGCATTTTGCCTGACGACGAATGGCGGAGCGGGACCGACTTGAGATCGCGTAGCTAGCGACACTTCAGTCGCAATGGGCAGGCATCCGCAGATTACGCCGATTTTCGCAGATGAATTTCGAACGATTTGCTCCCGCTGTCTTGCTTCAAGGGTCGTGTACTCATTCGATGCAATGCGGATCGTCGCCAGGCTTGCATGCGCGAACACGCGCCCAGTGAGTCCGGGAAGACCCATCTGCGAAAATCGACGACATCTGCGGATCGTTCCGAGATTCGGGCTGAGGGCCGTAGCCAAGATCGCCGTGCGTCCTACGACAGGCTGGCATTTCGATTGGCGAATCGCGACAGAAACCGTTGCATCGCCGCCGGCTCGACGAACGCGAGATTGCCGATGAGCATTAGCAGGCAGAACGGCACGAGGCCCGTGATGACGGCCAGCGACAGCCACATCGGCACGGCCGCCCACAGCAGGCAGCGACGAAAGGCCGGCCGCCAGACGAAGATGGCAAACCCGGCCTCGAACAATACGATCGCGTGCGTCCAGGCGTTTACGAGCAGGAGGTTGTCCGTCAGCAGGCCCGACACGTCGAAAAGCGGCGAGTACTGACGCGCGGCGAGCCACCAAACCGCCTGGCCGTGCCACCAGGCGTGGTACGTGCCCATGTCGACGTCGGGTACGCCGTCGTTGAGTTTCGCCAGCGCCATTGCGGCATAGGCGATGGTCAGATGAACCTGGATGAGTCGGGTCGAAACCGTGGCCAGCCAAGATCGCTCATCGCCGCGCCCGTTGGACGTCGACGGCGAAGGCGCGGCCTTCGAATTGCGCCGTAGCAGCGAATCGAGCGACAGTCGCGTTCCGAGCGGAGCGATGCTCAAATACAACAGCAGAATGACCAACACCGACTCCGCCTGGGACGTCACCGCCGGCGCACGCTGAATGTAAGACACCACCGCGACAACTGACAGCAGGCCGGTCAGCGGCGTAACGAACCCAACCGTGAACAACGCCAAGATTACCAAGCTGGCGGCGTGGAAGGCCCAAATGCTGCCGCTCGTGTTGCAGAACTCAAGCAGCGACCGCGGAAACGTCGATCCACGGGCACGCTGCAGATCGGCCAACGGAACGAAGCCGTCGGGACCGAAAAAGTGCACCAGGTCCGGCGTATAGGTGGCCGCCCAATAGATCGCAACCAACCCGGTCGCGATGCGCATGATCGATACGGTCGCCGTGTCGCGCGGCGTGAACCAGAACGCATTCCACGGCCGCAGCAGTCGCTCGGCCAGCGGCGGATCGGCGGCGCGATTTGCGGCGGGATTAGCGGTTGCCATCGGAGCGAGTCGGGTTGTCGAGGGGGGGAACGAACGGACTTCGATCGAGCGGCAGCCCGCCCGTCGGCGGCTAAATCGGAGCGCCCAGCGGCGGGGCGACGTCTGGCGGCGGCGAATTTTGGGGTACGACCGGCG
>JBBDYI010000238.1:0-18347 GCA_040901705.1 Pirellulales bacterium
GTCTGATCCTCGGCGGCGTCCTCGCCTACATGTTTGTCGGACGCGGCGCGGTCGTTTCGCACTTGCGGTGGGAAGTCACGCTCGGACTGTTTCTCATTCCGACGCTGATCTACGGTGTGATGATTCTCCGCGACAAGTTCCCCGAATCCGAAGCCCGCGCGGCCGGCGTCGATTTCGCCACCATGCTCAGGGAAATGGTCCAGCCGATGCTATTGTTCCTGTTCTTGCTGCATGCCATGGTCGGATACGTCGAACTCGGCACCGATAGCTGGATCACCGACATCATGAATAACGTGATCTCGGGCAAAGCGGTACTGCTATTCATCTACACGTCCGCGATCATGTTCGTGCTGCGGTTCTTCGCCGGTCCGATCGTCGAGCGGATCAATCCCGTTGGTTTGCTATGCGTAAGCGCGATTTTGGGAGCCACCGGCCTGTATTGGCTCGGCAGCATCACGACCAGCGACGCCGTCGCCGCCGGCACCGCCGGCACGATGGTCTTCCTTGCCGCCACGGTCTACGGCGTCGGCAAGACGTTTCTGTGGCCCACCATGCTCGGAGTCGTCGGCGAACGTTTCCCCCGCGGCGGCGCGCTCACGATGGGCACCATCGGCGGCATCGGCATGCTCTCGGCCGGTCTGCTCGGTACTCCCGGCATTGGATACAATCAGGACTACTACGCCTCGAAGGAACTGAAGGAAGAATCGCCATCGACGTTCGACGAATTCGCGTCCAAAGGTTTCTACAGCGATAAAAAGCAGGAATTCGTCGACGAGAAGAACAAAGTCGACGGCAAGTGGCCGGCCGATTACGGCAAAGTCGAGCTGAAAGAAAAGCCCAACGGGTTCCTCGTTTTCCCGCAGATCACCGGTTTGGATGGATCGAAAGTCGGCGCGATCAAGGATAAGGTCAAGCAGGACAAGCCGATCACCAAGGACGAACAACTCGTGCTCGACGCCGGGCTGTACGGCGGCGGCATGGCCCTCAAGTGGACCGCGGTCGTCCCGCTGACGATGGCGGTCGGCTACCTGATGCTCGTGATTTACTTCCGCACCAAGGGCGGCTATCAAGTCGAAGTCCTGCACGGCAAGAAGCCCGAGGGCGAACACTACACCGGCGGCGTCGAAGGCCCGGTGGAGTAAGCGATGCCACAATGCGCAACGCGGCGTTGTATCCAGTAGGGTGCTCTGTGAGCACCTCGCGCAATGCCGCCGGCACCTCGCACAATGCTGTAAAACCTCGCACGACACCGCCGGCAATTCTCGAACCGTAGCTGGTGCTCACAGAGCACCCTACCGGTCGCCGCGCCGCAGCGTGAGCGTGTCGGCCGTGCGCCACGCCGCGATGTTGCCCGGCAACGTCCGACGTTCTTCGCGCGATTCGCCGAGCGCCAGCGCCGCCAGCGCGTCCCAATCCGCAAACCGCATCGCCTGCCGCGGCCAGCGCTCCCCGCGCCAGATGCCAACGAACACCTCGCGCACCACGTGACGATTCGCCCCGGCCAGTCGCCCGCAATCGACCTCCACGGCCGCATCGGCCCGCGTAACCACGCACCGGCTCGCCAATGCCTCCGCCGCCTGCCGCACCACGTCCTGCGCCTCGCGGGCGTGTTGCCCCAACCGCAACAGCGCCGGCACGACCTCGGCGTTGTAATCGCCCGCCAGCAACGGCAGCAACTCGTGCCGAATCCGGTTCCGCGTGAACCGCCGCTCGCAATTCGTCTCGTCCTCGCGGTACGCCTGACCGAGCGATTCCAGATACGCCAGCACGTCCGTGCGACGAACACCAAGCAGCGGCCGCGCCAGCGTAACCGCATCGCTCAGCGGCCGAAACATCGACATCCCGCCCAGCCCGGCCAAACCGGTGCCGCGCACCGCATGATGCAAGATCGTCTCCGCCTGATCGTCGGCCGTGTGAGCAACGGCAACGTATCGCGCCCCGATCCGCTCCGCCGTGGCCAGCAAAAACTCGTACCGCGCCGCCCGACAAGCGGCCTCCAAACCGTCGCCCTGCTCACCGGCCAGGTCCCGCACTTCGACGTGCCCAACGATACACTCCACGCCCTGCGAAGCACACAACTCAGCAACAAACCGCTCATCCCCATCCGACGCCGCGCCGCGCAGCCGATGATTCACATGCACGGCGACCAGTTTTCCCGCTCCCTCATACCGTTCCGCTCCGCCACCAGCCAATCCGCTCCGAATCGACGCCATCAACCGCAACAGCGCCACACTATCCGCCCCGCCGGAGACGCCAACGACGACGGTGACGTCGCGCCAACGTTCAACGGGCCAAGCAGTCGTAAACGCGATTTCCAGAGCCGACGACATCATAGCAAGCGAGCCACCGTCGATCACGGCGTCTATCGTAAACGGTGCTCGCGTTGAATCGACTCGAAGATGGCGTCAAGTTCACCGCAATCGGCCACCGCGCCGGCGGATCGGCGGATGCCTTCGCCCCAGGGCAACGCTTCGCGCGCCGACTCGACGGTGACGCGCACACGCTGCCCTTCGCCCAGCCCCAAGTCTTCGGCAAGCTCGATGGTCCGCCCGTGGATGACGCCGTCGGTCGACTGAATCATGGCATATAGTCTCCGAAAACCCGATCGACGGTGCCATGAAAACGGTGTTGCTGCAGCATTGCGGCACAAGAGCAATGCGCGACTGCATTTTACCACGCTAATCGCCCTCATCCAAGAATTCGGCCGTGGTTTGCCGTGCCGATCGCTGCGAAACGTTCGGTCGAAATTCGCCCGTCAGTCGACATACACAAACGCATTCGCATTCAGCAGCACGTGACAATAATCCCGCAGCGCCATCGCGTCCGTCGGCGACCGCGTTAGAAACGCCGTCGCCGTCCGCCGGCTCTCCTCGCTCGGACCGCGGCCAAATGCCAGTCGCCACGCTGTTTCAATTTGCGCCGACGGTTCGTCGCCGGCTATATTGCGCACGCGGTCGGCCATCGCCGCCGCGCGGGCAAGCATCCACTCGTCGTTGAGCAGCGCAAGCGCCTGCGGGGCCGTCGTCGTCTGTTCCCGGCGGCAGCAAGCTTCGTGCGTATCCGGCGCATCGAAGGCGTCCAGCAGCGGCAGCCGCATGTTCCGCTTGGCGAACAGATAGATCGCGCGGCGGTTTCGGTCCGCGATATTCTTCGACGGCTTCCAACCATAACGCTCCGAAAGCTCCTTCGGCAATTCCGGCAAGCCGCTCGGCCCGCCCATCGCCAGATTCAATTCGCCCGACGCCGCCAACACGCTGTCGCGAACGATTTCCGCCTCCACGCGCCGCAAATTCATCCGCCACAGCAGCCGGTTGTTGGGGTCGACCTCGACGGCGCGGTCGCTTACAGCACCGATGCTCGACGACTGCCGATACGCCGCCGACGTGACCATCAACCGGTGCAACGGTTTGGAACGCCACGCCGCAGAGCCGGCAAACTCATCGGCCAGCCAATCCAGCAACTCGCCGTGCGTCGGCCGGTCCCCCTGCCGGCCAAAATCGCCCGACGAAGCCACAATGCCGACGCCGAAATGATGCTGCCAAAGGCGATTCACCGCCACGCGGGCCGTCAGCGGATTCTCGCGCGACGCGATCCAACGCGCCAGCACCGTCCGCCGGCCGACGACAGACTCGCCCTCCGCGGCCACGGACGTTAGCTCCGCCGGCCCCGGATCGAGAATCGACAAAAAGCCCGCCGCGATCGGTTCGCGCCGCTTGTCGCCCGGCATGACGACGTCCGGCGCGCCGTGGTCCAGATCGTGTACGCCCATCGCCGACGGCAATTCCGGTGGCGGCTCGACGTCAACCGATTCCATTTCCGCGCGGAGCGCCGTCCACCGCTCGCGCAAATCCTTCGCCATGCGGCCCGAAAGGTCTTTGGCCTCGTACTTGATCTGCTTGCTCGCCAGATCGGCAATGATCTGTTCCTGCGGCGTGCGATCGCCGGCCGACTTGTCGAGAATCGCCTGCACGTCCTTGGGAAACACCGCCATCTGCTCGCGGCGCATCGTCGTGCGGATCGGCGCTTCGATCTCGTCGAGCCTCTCGCGCACCGCCGCGGTCGCCTCTTCCCACGCGGTAAGCTGCTGCTCCGCCGATTCGAGCACGCCGGCGGGACCAACCGGCAAATCGTCGCGCGGCACCATCGCCACAAAGAACGCCTGCAACCGATAATAGTCCTTCCGCAAGATCGGATCGTACTTGTGGTCGTGGCAGCGGGCGCATTTGAACGTCAGCCCCAAACAAACTTGGGCCGTCACGTCGGTCACGTCGTCCAATATGTTCTGCCGCTGGCCAAACACGTCGCGGCCGTTGTCTTCATAAGGCCAGTGCCGCAGGAAACCCGTGGCGATGAGCGCGGACGAATCGCGCGGTGCGATCTCATCCCCGGCGAGTTGCTCCATCAAAAACCGGTCGTAAGGCTTGTCTTCGTTCATCGCGGCAATCACATAGTCCCGATACCGCCACGCATTCGGCCGCGTCACGTCGGCCTTGAAGCCATCGGTCTCCGCATAACGGGCCAGATCGAGCCAGTGCCGCGCCCAACGTTCGCCCAACCGAGGCGACGCCAACAGCCGATCGACTTGGCGTTCGTAAGCATCGGGACTTTCGTCGGCCTCGAACACCGCGACAGCGTCCGGCTCCGGCGGCAGGCCGATCACATCGAAAGACAACCGCCGCAACAACGTCGCGCGATCGGCCTCAACGCTCGGCGCCAGCGACAATGCCTCAAGCTTCGCCAACACGAATCGATCGACGGCATTGCGCGCCCAACCACCGTCCCGCACGTCGGGCATCGCCGGACGCTCCACGCCCTGCAGCGCCCAATAGGCCCGGTCGTCGTCCGAGAACGCAGTCGCATCGGCCGTTGCGTCCGCCTCGGCGGCCAGCGGAATATCCTTGACGACCAACAGCGATAGCACCGCCAGCACGCTCATCACGCCACAACGGCGCCGCGACGACGGTCTCGACGGTCGCAAGCTCGATCGGTCAACCGCGCGAAAACTCATCCGCGATCCTCGCTCGTTCGAGTCGGCAATTCGGCCGAATTTCCCAAGATTTCCCTCTTACAAGGTACACGAGATTGCCCGCCGGTTTCAAGCGCGGGTCGCGCTTTTGCGGAAAATGGCGGGCGGACAGGGGCGGAGCAATCTCAATGGCGGCCCGATGGTCGTGGGCGTGGATCGACGCGCAGACACCCCGCGTTGCCCGGTTTTGCCTTAACCGATAGAATCCGCCCCACGCGCGGAGTCTGCGCAAGCGGACCGCAACCGTTCCGCTCCATAAGCAGAAAACGTCAAGGAAGACGTCCCATGTCCAGCCCCATTCCGGCCGGTTCGCGTTTGTCGAGCCGGTTCGAGCAGCTTCGATTGGCCCGCGATATCCTTCGCCAGGAAGGCGAAGCACTCGTGCGGCTGTCGCGCGGATTGGACGAGGCCTTCTGCGACGCCGTGGCGCTCGTCGCGGCTTGCCGGGGCAATGTGTTGGTCAGCGGCATGGGCAAGGCCGGCCACGTCGGGCAAAAAATCGCCGCCACGCTCACCTCCACCGGCACGCGAAGCTTCTTCCTCCATCCGGCCGAAGCCGTGCATGGCGATCTCGGCCGCGTCCAGTCCGGCGACGTCGCCCTCATCCTCTCCCAAAGCGGCGAGACCGCCGAAGTCGTGCAGATATTGCCGTCGCTCGCCGCCGCCGAAGTCCCGGTCATCGCGATCACCGCGCGATCGACGAGCACGCTCGCCCGCAGCGCCCAACACACGATCTCGCTCGGCAACTTGCAAGAAGCCTGTCCGCTCGGCGTTGCTCCCAGCACCAGCACGACCGCCATGCTGGCGCTCGGCGACGCATTGGCGTTGGTCGCCAGCGCGATGCGCGGTTTTCGCCGCGAAGACTTCGCCCGCTATCATCCCGGCGGAAGCTTGGGCCGGCATTTGGCTCGCGTCGAAGATGCCATGCGGCCCCTCTCCGATTGCCGCGTTGCCAGCGAAAGCGAAACGGTCCGCGCGGTATTCGTCGAACGCCGTCGGCCCGGCCGCCGCAGCGGGGCGATCATGCTCGTCGATACCGAGGGCAAGCTGAGCGGGCTGTTCACCGATAGCGACTTGGCCCGCCTGCTCGAAAATCGCCGCGACGGAGAGATCGACGGGCCGATCGCGCACCTGATGACGCGCGACCCGAAATCGGTCCTCGCCGGCTCAATGCTCGCCGATGCCGTCAAAATGATGGCGTCGCGAAAGATCAGCGAACTTCCCGTCGTCGACGCTACAGGCGTTCCACTCGGCATGGTCGATGTAACCGATATCGTCACGCTGCTGCCCGACGAGCACGCGCGGGAATGGGCCGATTCCCACGCCGCAACGACGCCGATGAGCGAAACGGGCGGCCAAAAAGTCAATGTTGCTGGGCAAGATGCGGAACGTGGGCAGCGGCTCTTCGCAACCGAAGATTCGCAATGCGAAGAATCTCGGCCAACGACGCTGCCGTTTGCGAACCGTAAGGCAGGGGAGAACCGTATATGACCGTAGAAGCACGCGCCAAGGCGATTACGCTGCTGATCTCCGACGTCGACGGCGTGTTGACGGACGGACGAATCGAATTCGACGATCAGGGCGGAGAACACAAACAGTACCACATCCGCGACGGACTCGGCATCAAGCTCTGGCAACAGACCGGCCACCGCTTCGGCATCGTCACCGGGCGAAACTCGCCGACGGTCGCCCGGCGCGCGGCCGAGCTTGGCGTGTCGATCGTTCGCCAAGGCGCCGAGGACAAGCTCGCGGCGATCAACGAATTGATTGCGGAACTGAACGTAACGCCGCAAGAGATCGCCTACATCGGCGACGACCTGCCCGACTTGCCCGCGATTCGCTTCGTCGGGCTGGGCATCGCGGTGTCGGATGCGTCGGCCGACGTCCGCGACGCGGCGCTGTGGGTCACCAAAGCCGGCGGCGGCCACGGCGCGGTCCGCGAGTTGATCGAAACGATTCTCAAAGTGCAAGGACGTTGGGGAAAGCTGCTCAGTGCCTACGACGGCCGATAGCCGCTAACGGACTGGCCGAACAGAAGGTGCGAGAATTCTTGCCTGTAGGAGGCGAATCCTTTCGCCGACCGAACCGCCAATCGGCGCCATCGGCGAAAGGTTTCGCCTCCTACAACGGTTGCTATTGGATACGGCACACCGCCTTCCGCCCGCTACAACCCTACGAAACTCCCGCAACCGAATGCGACCCAAGGCGATCCGAGTCGGCGTGGCGCTAGCGGCATCATTGGCCGCGTTCGCCGCCTATGCGCTCGTGGCGACGCCGCTGATCGAACCGCGAGTACCTGAATTCGACCCAGAAAAGGATCCGGAGGGAATTGGCTACGTAGCCAGCCCCACCGATTCGTATCAACAATTGTTCCGCCGTTTCTTTCCGGCCGATTCCTGGGTCATGGACAGCCCCAAGCTTTTGGAAAGCGACCAGGGCATCCTGCTGATCAAAACCTACACGCCCATCGCCCCCCGTTCGATTAGCCTCGAACCGTTCGCGATGGTCATGTTCCCCAGCGAAGGCGCGCGCACCGATCCGAATCGCGTCGGCGAGGCCGTCGTGCTCGAAGCGCCCAAGGCGATCTTGGAGTTCGATCGGCCGCTCGACTTGAGCCGGGCAAAGATCGGCAACCTCAAAGGCGGTCGCCTGGTCGGCGAAGTGACGATCCGCAGCGATCAAAAGCAGCCCGGCCCCGCGGACGATTTGCTGATCACCACGCGCGATGTCGTGCTCGGCGAAACAAAGATCGAAACGCAGGAACGCGTGCAATTCCGGCTGGGAACCAACGTCGGCAGCGGACGGCTGCTGCGGATTCATCTCGCGCCGCGCGACGATGGCAAACCGCGCGGGGCGATCCTCGGCGGATTGCAGTCGATGGAACTGATCTACGACGTCAAGATGAGATTTCAGATGTCCGGCGCCGGCCTGCTGCCTGGCAACAAGAAGGACGGGCTTCGCAACACAATCGCCGCACGCATCGACCCTCATGCCGCTGCCGCTGACGTCGCACAACACGTTCCCGAGTCGCGGTTGCTCGATCCAAGTCGGCAGGTAACACGCGAGTTTCGCCAAACGAGCGACAAGCCGCAGCCACCCGTCGAAATCACGTCGCGAGGGCCGTTTCGCTTCGAATTCGCGCGGCAGGAAGCATCGTTCGAGCGCGACGTCGACGTGTTGCGGCTCAATCCCATCGGCGAAAGCGATCACATGACGTGCGATTGGCTGGCGGTCGGCTTCGCCGAACGCGACGACGCCAAGCCGCCATCGTCGGACACAGCATCGAACAAAGCATCGCAAACCGCATCGGATCGCAACGCCAAGCCGAACCGCATGCCGCCGCTGGAGATTCGCCGCTTGCGGGCCATGGGACGGCCGGTGGTGATCCGCTCTCCGTCGACCGGCTCGTCCGCCCGTTGCGAAAAGCTCGAATACGATCTGAAGACCGGCCGCGTGACGATGGAAGACTCCGCCCGCGTCATGCTCCGCAGCCCTCGCAACGAAGTTTCCGCGCCGCGGGTCAGTTATCGGCCCGGCGAAAACGACGGACTGCCGACGTTCGAAGCGATCGGGGCCGGTTGGATGGAAGCGGTCAGCGACGACGAATCGCACAGCCGCTTTCGCGCTTCCTGGCAACGCGAGATTCGCTTGCGGACGCACGAAGGACAGCATCTGCTGTCGGTGCTCGGCAACGCGGAGTTGAACTACGACACCGTCGGCAGCTTGGCGGCCGAGGAAATCTGGTTGTGGCTGCACGAAAAGCCGCGCGGCGACAATTCGGCCGCCGCAGAACCTCGCCACAATGCCAATCGCGATGCTCGCGAGAACGTTCCCGCGGCCGAAGGACTTGCGAAACTTACCACCAGCGCCGTTCCAGACCGTCTGCTGGCCACCGGCGGCGTCAAGATTCGCGCCACGCAGCTCACCGGCGATCCCGAGCGCTTCGAAGTCTGGTTCGAGGACGTCACGACGTCGCCCGCAACTCTCGCAGATGCAAATCTCGAAGCGATCGAAGCCGAACCGATCGCCGGCGCGCCGCCCGCCACCCCGCCTCGTCGCCCAGCATCCACGAACAAACCGCCGGCATCGAGCTTCGCCGTCGGCGGCAAACTGCTGCGTGTCAACGTGCTGTGGACCGACACGCAGCCGGTCGTCGAGGACGTCGAGATTCTCGGTAACGCCGAATTGGTCGAGACGGCGCTCGAAGACCCCACGCAAAAACCGTTCTCCGTACGCGGCGAAGAAGTCCGCGTCGCACGGGCGAGCACCGACGACAGCGTCGCCACGATCGCGGGTCAGCCGGCCGTCGTCGCCGCCCGCGGATTGGTCATGTCGTCGGCCACGATCAACTTCGACCGCGGCGCGAACCGGATGTGGATCGACGGGCCGGGACAAATGACGCTTCCCGTCGACCGCGATCGCGACGGCAAGCCGCTCGCCCAACCGCAGAGCCTGAACGTCGCCTGGCAGTCGGCGATGGACTTCGACGGCGAAACGATCCGCTATCGCCAGGGCGTCGAAGCGACGGGCGAGACCCAGCGGCTGGCGACGGAAACGCTCCAAGTGCGGCTTCTCCAGCGCATCGACTTCGCCGCGCCGCCCAAGCAACCGCAGAACATCAAAGTCGCCACGCTCACGTGCCAAGGCGGCATGAGGCTCGACAACCGCGGTTACGAAAACGGTGAGCAAATCGCCCACGACGTCATCGTCGCCCAGGACCTGGCGATCGATCAAACGACCGGCGCGATCGTCGCCCGTGGGCCGGGTTGGATTCGCTCGCACCGCCGCGGCGGGAGCCAGATGTTCGCCAGTTCCGCCGCGTCGTCGCCACGCACGGACGGCCCCGTCGTGCCCGGTTCGCGAACCGATCCAGTCGCCGGTCCGAGCGGCCGCCAATCCGCCGCCGGCCAGTCCACTGCTGATCGCCGGCTTGCGTATCTCGAAGCCCATTTTCAACGCGAAGCGACCGGCAATCTCAACGATCACCAAATCACGCTCGGCGATCAAATCCGCTGCGTATACGGCCCGGTCGACGACTGGCAGCAGAACATCGTGCTCGACGTGACGCGACAACTTCCCGACGGCGTCGTGACGCTTTCATCCGACCGGCTCTCGATCGCTCAGCCGGCTCTCGATCGCACGCGAAAGGGCCGGCAACCGATCGAACTGGCCGCCGAAGGGAACGCGTTCGTCGAAGGCTCCAACTTCACGGCCCGCGCCGATCGGATGACGTATGCCGAGGCGAAAGATCTGTTGATTCTCGAAGGCACCGGCCGCGCCGACGCCGTGCTGACGCGTCAATCGAAAGTCGGCGGGCCATCCACGAAGGCCGCCGCCCGCAAAGTGCTCTACTGGAAATCGACGAACACAGTCGAAGTCGACGACGCCAAGAGCCTGAACCTCAGCAACCTCCCGCCGATTCGCCGCGAGCAGTTGCGGTAAGGTACGCCGCACAGACTATTGGTCGCGACGGCCGCGGCGGTTGCCGGACGATTCGCCGCCGCTCTGTTGTCGCGATGGCGGCGACTGTCGCACGCTTGGAGCGCGTGACGGAGCGCTTGACGAAGCACGCGACGGGGCCTGCCGAACGCTTGGAGCGCGCGACGGCGTCGACGGGCGCTGCACCTGCCGAGTTGGGGCCTGCCGCGTTGCAGCCTGCCGCGTTGGGGCCTGCCGGGGCGCCGATCGAACGGTCGGCGTCGACGTTGGTTGCGGCGCGGCGCGGGTCGGAGCTTGCCGCGCGGCCGATGGCGCTGGCCGCGAGACCGTCCGGCCGCGCGTCGCCGCCGCGTCCGACGACGCGGACGCCCGCGAACGAGCCGAATCAATCGCCGCCGCTCGCGCCGCTTCGCTGCGTGCCCGTTGCAGGTCGGGCCGGGCCACCGTGGCCCGCGCAGTCGCGGTTTCGGTTTGACGCGGACTAGGCGTCGCCTCGCTGCGCGAACGCGGCGAGGGAGAACGCCCCGACGACGGGGACCGCGATGGCCGCGACTCGCCGCCGCTGGAACGGGACGGGCCGCGGTCGACCCGCGGCGTCGAACGTTCGACGCTGGGCGAACCGCCGCGATTACCGCCGCTGGTCGGCGGCCGGAATTCGCGCGCCGTTGGCGGACTTACCGGCGCTGGCCGGCTTTCGCGAGCCGCGCTCGGTCGTTCGACTTGCCGGCTGCGGACGTCGCCGCGGTTGGCGTCGCGGTTGGCGTCACCGCGAATCACGTTGCCGCCGGTAATCGCATTACCTCCGGTAATCGCGTTGCCGCGCGGCGTGTTGCCGCGTCCGATGGTCGGAGCGTTTCCGCTTCCGTCTGGGCCGGTAAAACCCGGCCGCGTCGTGCGATCGCGCCCGCCAGTCTCGCCGGTCGTTCGCGCAGCGTCGTCGGTCGTCGCCGGTCGTCGCGGTCCACGATCGTTCCGCGGCGAACCGTCGATGAACGTTCCCGGCGCGGAGCCGCGCGGGCGAGCCGCAGTGATATCGCGTGCCCGCGGCATCCGCAGGTTGCCCGCCGTCGCGTCGTTGCCCGTCGCATTGCCGCCCGTCCGATCGCCGCGCGTTCGATCGCCCCCGGCAAGATCGTTGCCGGCCACGCCGTCGCGGCGACCGCTCGAGTCGCGAACACGGTTAGGCAGATCGCCGGCCAAATCGCCGCGATTACCATCTCCCCGAGCAACGTCTCCCCGAGCAACGTCGCCGCGGCCGGTGTTCGGTCGTCGCAACTCGACGTTGCCGCGGTCTTCGGCCAGCCGTTGGAAATCGCGCCCGCCGCGGCGGAATTCGTCGCGGCCGCGATCGTCGACCTGTTGCAACTTCGTCGCCAGCCGATTTTCCGCCGCCAATTCGCCAACCGGACGCACCCCGCGGAGCGATTCCAACTGATCGCGGTCGAGCCGATCGCCGCCACCGCGGAGCCGGACCGCATCGGCATACGTGCGGGCCGGCCGCAGGTCGGCGTTGTTCGCGAAGCGGTCGTAGCGAGTATGAACGTTGCGATCCCAGTCGCGCTCATGCAGATGGTTCACGTGATGCCAGCGTTGGTACGCGTAAATCGGATCGTAGCAACCGCGGCTGCGGTGATAGTTCGCCCAGAACACGAACCCGCTATCTCGGCACCACGGATCGTAGTAGTTGCCGTAGTAGTAATGGCCGTAGTTCGGCCGCGCGAAC
The DNA here is from genome assembly GCA_040901705.1 of Pirellulales bacterium. Taxonomy (GTDB): domain Bacteria; phylum Planctomycetota; class Planctomycetia; order Pirellulales; family PLA5; genus PLA5. The sequence continues at coordinate 12,189 of JBBDYI010000238.1, forward strand.
AAATGAATGCTCAGCGCCCCGACGTCGAAGCAGATGTTCGGCGTCCAGTAATAGCCGGCGTTTGCGTAGATTGGCGAGTTGTAATAGACCGGCGCGTAGCAGATGCCGCGGCGCGGAACGAGCCAATCCCAATATCCGCCACACAGGACATATCCCCGCGGCGTCCACGAATAATAGTGCGGCGTCCACACCCAATCGTCGCTGGCCTGCCACCAGTAGCCCGGCCGCCAGGCATACCGCGCGTCGTTCCAAACCCAGCAGCCCGGCACCCAGAAATATCCGTCGGACGGCGATTCGCTCGACGGACCGATCTCCAGCGATTCGGGCGGTTCGGGCTGAAACTCGATTTCCTGTTGATTCGCCGCGGCCCAGAAGCCCGGCGTCCATTGCCATCCGCCGCCGGCGACCGCGGCCCAATAGCCGGGCATCCAACGTCGGCCCGGCGGCGCGTCGCGCCACACGCCGCTGACCCACAGGAAATCCTCACGCTGGTCGTCCCAGGCCCAATAGCCGGGAATCCACTCGACCTGCTTGCCTTCCGGTTTTTCGGCCGGCGGCAGTTCCTCGACGTTTGCGGCCGGCTGCTTGGGGACGATCAGACCCGCCTGCGGATTTAGCACGGTCGGGTTGGCGAATGCTTCGTGAATCGGGCCGCTGGCCAGAACCTCGGCGGCCATGTCTTTGTCCGCGGCCGCTGCGGGATTGCTTGCGGCCGGAGCGTTTGCGGCTGGAGTCCCGACGGGCGGCGGCGGCGCCGCGCGCGGCGGCGCGACGACGGGCTTGGTCGACTTGACCGCTACGCCGTCCGTTGTTTCATCCGCGTTGTCGTCGACTGCGCTAACCAACATCGCCAGGTCGGCGACCGATTGCCCCTGCGTGCCAGACGCGACCGGCCACGTTTGCGGCGGGAATTGAGCGATGGCCATCGCCCCGCCACCGAAGACAATCACCGCGGCGGCCGTTGCCGTCAATCTTCGCCCGTTGATCCCCAAAAAACGACTGCCCCCCAGAAAACTTCTCATCGCACCCTCCTAGCCGGATCGATCGGCGAGCCAGTCGCCGGCAAAGCGTATTTTTCCCCGGTCTTGCGCGGAAAAATTCCGCGACTCGTGTCGTGACGTCCGCCGTCGCGCAACGACGGCTTGCCCAACCCTTCTACCGCAATTCTCACGGCGTACCCGCCACGAATCCATGCCGAACTTCGCAATATTTTCCGAAATCGTCTGGAATGACGTAAATCGGCCCCACGTCGCAGCTTTCTTCGCGCAATCGCACCGCGACGCAGCCGCCGCACATCTCCTAGATTACGCAGTCGACGCATTTTCTCTTTCGCCGTGGGCGGCGATGCGGTACTATCTCGCCCCCCGATGGCCTACCCGCTTGGCCGTCGTTGTCCCTGCAACGCTCTGCCCAATCGACCCATGCCGTCACGACCAACACACGCGGGCAACCAGTTCGCCGGTGGGCGGCGTCGTTGGCGTTTGCCCGCCGCGGCGATACTCACGCTGGTCGCCGGCTGTCGCTGCTTCAATTACGATCGCGAGGGCGCGATTTCGCCCGAGTTGGCCCAGTGTCGGCATTACACGCACCTTTCCATCGCCGCATTGGAGCGGGGCGACGTCGAGCAGGCAGAGCGGCTTTCGTCGCAAGCCGTCGAGGCGTTTCCCAACGACGCCCAGGCGCGACGCGGTTTGGCCGATGCGCTCTGGCGGCGGGGAAAAGCCACGGCCGCGATCGATCAGCTCGAAATCGCCCGCAAGATTAGCCCCGACGAGCCGACGCTGTTGGTGCAGCTAGGCGAGATGTACCTGGCCCTCGACCAATGGGAAGCGGCGCGGACGCTAGCCGCCGATTCGCTGGATGCCGATCCAAGCTCCGCGCGGGCCTGGCTGCTGCGGGGCGACACGTTCCGCGCCGCCGGACGCTTCGACGAGGCGCTCGCCGATTACACGCGGGCCTCGGGCATGGAACCGGCCAATCCGTTGATCCTACGGCGGCTGTCCGTCGTGTCGCTCGCCCGTCGCGAGCCGCAGCGGGCACTGTCCTACGCTCGATCGCTCGTCGACGCCTACTCACCCAGCGAACCGCCGGCCGACGCACTCGATTTGTACGGCGAAATCCTCGCCGACTTGGGCCGTTGGACCGATGCCAAAGACGCTTATACCCAAGCCGCGGCCGCCCAAGCCACGCCGGAGCGGCTGTGCCGGCTCGCCGAAGCGGAACTTTTGGCCGGCGAGCCGAACGCCGCTCGGCACACGCTCGATCGCGTTCTTGCCAGCCATCCGCAGCATTTGCAAGGGCTGGCGCTGCGTTCGCGCATGAACGATGCAGCGCCGCGGCGGAAATAGACAGCCTTTCGCGCCGCGCACCACACCGGCCGCGGCTTGAAGCATTGCCGATATAATCACAGCATCCGGCACTGTCGGTATACTCGCGTTTGCCGGAAGGATTGCTGTCTGGCGCGATTAGCGGCTATCTACAAAGAATCGCCGACGATCATTACCGTAGGAGGCGAATCCTTTCGCCGAGGCACTCGTTTTGCGGCTCCGTCGGCTAATGTATTCGCCTCCTACAGTGTGAAAAACAAGCACATTCCTTGTGGATAGCCTCTTAGTTCGTGTCGAACGGCGACGCATCTCGCAAAGTGTGGCGGCCGACGAACAACGCCTCGCTTGCTCTAACGTGGCTGCGACGTATCCTTGTCGAGAAAGTCTCACGCTACACGCAGCATATTCTACGCAGGAGCCAAGCGATGCCTGCCGAGTTTGGCGAACCCAATGGCGAGTCGGTCGACCGCCGCCGCAGCTATCCCGATTTCAGCCCCGGCGGCCAGGATCGCCGGCAGTTCGGCGCCAATTACGACGATCTCTCGCCGGCCGGCCGTGAATTCGGCCTGGCGATCGACCGCTACAAGGTCGAGCACCATCGCCGGTTCATCACGCCGGAAGAACTTCTCGCCGTGGCGGTGAAGCTCGGCTATCAGCACGATTCGGCCGCGGCAGAGACCACCCCGACGTTCACCGACCGCCGTTCCCGCGGCGAAGACAGCCCGGTCGGCTCGGAACGCCGCCAATTCGCCGGCAACTATCGCGATCTGTCGCCCGCTGGCCAGCAGCTTTCCGACGCCATCGACCAGTACAAACTGCGACATCGGCGGCGAGTGATCAATCCCGACGAACTGGTCGCGATCCTTCAAGCGGCCGGGTATCGCCAGGCCGTCGTGGCCGCGGCGACATAGTGCATATCGCGAAGTGCGAAATCTGTAGCAGGCGAATCCAAATCTGTAGGAGGCGAATCCTTTCGCCGAAAGCACTTTCAAGCGATTCCGTCGGCGAAAGGATTCGCCTCCCACAGTTCTGGGATAGGCGCAGCTACTTCTTGATCTTCGCCCGGTGCGCGTCATCGGCCACCTGCCGCCGCGCCGCATATTTGAACACGAAGTCGCACTGCGGATCGAAGCCGTCGCCGCCGGCGCTAAATACGCCCAGCGACGCCTGCCGCGTGAACGCCAGCCACAGCCGGTCCGGGCCGACGCCGAGCATCTTCTGGTCCGGCGTTTCCATGAAGGAACCGAGGAACGGCGAGCGGGCCAGCGGCGAGACATGGAAACTGACCATCGTGAAACAGAACAGAATCCAGCCCGTCGCGATCGCCAGCACGACCGCGCCGACGGTGTCGATGCCGAACGGAAACCGCACCTTCACGCGAGAAACGATATCGGTCGCCAAACGAAATACCGCAAAGAACGCGGCGAACAGCCCCCACAGACAGACGAAGTCCATCATGTTCGATTTCGGGCTGCCGAGCTCGTCGGCCAGCGGCTCGAAGAGGTTCATCGCCAACAGCGCGGCAAACACGGTATTCACCAGACTTTGGCCCGCGCCCCAGATGCCGCGGTTCCACAGGCAAGCCACCGAGCCAAGCACGATCAGCGACAAAAAAACTATCAACATCGTTTCGTTCCCAGCTCGTTTCTCGTTCGATCCGCCCCGACAAAGTGGACGCGATGCCGCTGACTCCACACGGGTCAGCTACTCGATTTGAAGACGCGCGTGACTTCGTCGAGCGACGTGGCGCCGCTGATGGCCAGCAGCACCGCTTCTTCCATCAGCGACCGCGACTTGGCCGCTCGTGCCGCGGCGCGGAGGGCCTCCATCTTCGGCTGCTCGACGAGCAACCGGCGAATCGTGTCGTCGACGACGATCAATTCGAAAACCGCCGTGCGGCCAAAATAACCGATGCCTTCGCACTGCTCGCAAATCGGCACGTCGCGTTTCTTCTTCGTCGGATCGGGCACCGGCACGCGGTACAGTTCCTTCACCCGGCCCTCTGGGATTCCGAACGATCGCAATTCCGCCGCCGACGGCTCGTAAGCCTCTTTGCAGGCGTCGCATAGCCTTCGCAACAGCCGCTGTCCGACGACGGCCGTCACCGCGCCGGCGAACGTTTTTTGCGGCACGCGGAGCATCAATACGCGAAGCAGCGACTCGAGCGCGTCTTTGGCGGCGATGCTGCCGACGACGAGCTTGCCGTCCGTGCCCAGTTGGCAAAGCTGGGCGACCGATTCGGCGTCCGACCAATCGCGATGCACGATCACGTCGGGATATTTTCGCAGCAAACCCGGCAACACGTGGGCGGCCGTTTGCTGCTTCGACTCGTCGTAGTTTACGGTGGCCACGTTTTCGATATGCCGCTCCGGCCGGCCCGCCGGCTCGATGGCATAAACTTCGCGCATCAGGCGGTCGGTCGAGCCGAGGGCGATGTCGATGGTCGTCGTCTGGCCGTGTTTGGGAAGCGACGAAAAGACGACCACGCCCTGCTTGGCGGCAAGCAACTCTTTGAGCGCGGTCTGCATCTTGTCGCGCATGCCAAGATCGGCGAGCGACTCGAACGGCCGCATGTCGGCGTCGAAACGGACGACGGCCCGCTCGCCCGTTTTGGCCATTTCGGTGACGACTTCACATTCGTGCCGGCGGTTGCGGAATTCGACGCTGCAACGGCCGACCTGGCGGGCGGCATGTTCGTCGCAATCGAGGCCGGAAATCAGCTTGAGCACGTCGGCCATCGACGCACCGGTCGGCACGTCTTCGGGCTGAAAGGGATGCCAGACGCCGTCGACTTGAAAGCGGATTTCGCTGTGCGAAGGGAGCAGGTCGATGGCGACGGTTTCAGAGCGATGGGCAAGGGCCTCGCCCAGCAGCCGCCGCACCGGGGCGAAGCCGACCATTTGTCGCGCCCGCAGCAAGTTCGCCCGCTCGTCCCGTTCGCTGCCGACGCCGCCCGGCACGATCGTGATCGCCGGTCCTTCGTCGCGCGCGTCGGCCTTGTCGACTTTGATCTTCACACCCGCGGGCCGCAGCACGCTGGCCAGCAGCGACTTGACGTGCCGGCCGGTGAGGACTTTTTCGTCGTCCATGACCAACGGATTGCGTTTGGCGATGTAAGCCAGCAACGGCCCGGCAAAGGCCAGCAGCAAAACCGGAAAGCCAGCCCAAAACGACGGCAATATCCACAGCAGCACCATCGCCGCCAGGAACGGCAGCACGACGAGCGAGTTCCACATCGTGTATCTCAGCCGCCGCTCGTGGATGTCGCGGTTCACCCAATCGCTCGTGCGGACCCACAGCAAGAACAACAGCCACGCCAGGGCGATTTTCCCAATCGAAAAATAGAAACCCGGCCCGCGGGCACGGGCGGCATCGTCCATGATCGGCCACACGCCGAACTCGTCGGCCCAAGCAGCGGTCGCTAGCGCATTCCAACAGACGAGCACCGCGATCAACGCCGCCGTTCGCATCGCAAGGGTCGCCAGCCAGTACCGGAATTGAGCGAAAATCATTTGATGGGCGAAACCTTGCTGGACCGCATGACCCATATTCGACTCCCCTCGCCAACCAAAACGGCGGCGACGGGCATTTTTTCAAGACGAGGCTATCTAGCTAGGTTCGTTGAAAACCGGCGGGTAATCAAGATGCCCATCCAGCAGAATATGGCCGGAATGGCGCCGCCAAGCCGACGTTCAGGCGAGCGGCGGCATCGCTCGGGAAAGAATACAATTACCGGAAGCGCTTCCCAGAACTGTAGGAGGCGAATCCTTTAGCCGAAAGCACTGTCAAGCGATTCATTCGGCGAAAGGATTAGCCTCCTACAGAATTCGGT
>JBBDYI010000239.1:0-1858 GCA_040901705.1 Pirellulales bacterium
GGCGGCGTCGACCGCTTCGACGCCAAACGTCGCGTTCGTAAGCGAGTCGGGATCGAGCGCGTCGCCTTCACTGGCCGGTGCGAAGAGTTTGATACGGCCGGATCCGCCGCCGATCGCCGGCACGATCAGCGCCAGCACGATCAGCAACACCAGATGCACTACGAGGCTCGTCGCCCAACCCGACGGCGCTGTGCCGAGCGTCCGGGCGAGCCATCGCGATGCGGCGTCGAATGGGCGGGCGAGCAGACGAACGACGTGCGAACGAAGCGATGTATCTTTCGGCCGCCGCAGGCTCGAAGCGATTGCCGGCTCGTGCATGCCCGCGGACGATTCGCCATCGACCGGCGGTGCGGGTGTCGCGTCGACTCGGTCGAGCGAGCGATACGAAAGGTCATCGTCGGCCGCAACGTCCTCTTGCGGTGGAACGAGCAGTCCAGCCGGCGGCCCAGCGGTCGCGCCGGCAGCGCCGATATGTTCCGGCGGCGGAGGAATCGGCAGATTCTTGACCTTCCAACGCACGACGAGACTCGTGGATGTGCGGATTGAGCGAAGTGAATGCCGCACCTTCCATGTTTGCGCAGCCTTCCCACATTATTACCCGCGGTCGCGGCGAGGCCAAGCAAACTCAGCGGTTTTGCTCGCCGAAACGCCCGCCACCAGCCCCGGCAAGCAACTGCGCGGTCCGGTTACGCGGGGCGAGCGACTTGTGCGGCTTATGATGGCAACAACGAATGCGAGTGGTTGTCGCGTCGGCAGGCGCATCGGCGTTCCTTGCGCCACGCGCGGTATAATTCTTCACCTACGAGTCGGCCGCCGCGCCGCATGCCAAGAGCCGTCCGGGACGGCTCGCCGTTTTTCCTTCGCCCGCCGCGCCTCATGCACATCGTCATCACCGCCGTCGGTCCCGATAATCGCGGGCTGGCCGATCCGATCGTTCACTTCGTCACCGGACAAGGCGCCAACATCGCCGAAATCCAGATGTACGACCACGATCAAGAGCGGCTGTTCGCGATGTTCCTCCGCGTCGAAATGCCGGCCGACGAGTGGCCGCTGCTCAAGCAGGCGATGGACGAAATCGGCCGGTTGAAAGACCTCTCGATCCGCGTTTGGTCGCCGGACTTGCGGGCGTCGCGGCCGCGATTGGCGATTTGCACGACTTATCGGACCGAGCCGGCGCTCGCCCTGCTGCGGGCGATTCGCGACGATCGCGTGCGAGCCGACGCCACGCTGATGCTCGGCAACCGGTCCAATTGCCGCGCCATCGCCGAGCAATTCGACGTCCCCTGGCACGACGTCGGCGACGACAAGGGAAATCCCGACGACGAGCGGCTCGTGGCGCTATGCGACGAGCACGACGTCGACTACATCGTGCTCGCCCGTTACATGCGCGTGATGCCGGCCGCTTCGTGCTGGAAATACGCCGGCGGGCGAATCATCAATCTGCACCACGGCTTGCTGCCCAGCTTTCCCGGTCTGCGGCCGTATCAAGATGCTCATGCCGCCCGCATGTTGACCTTCGGTGCGACGTGCCACTACATCGTGCCGGAACTCGACGCCGGCGGGCAGATCATCTACCAATCGACGTTCACGGTTCCGCCCGGCGTCAAGCTCGACGAGATCGTCCGCCGCGGCGAACAGGACAACGAACCTCACTGCCTGGTCGAGGGCGTCCGCCGCGTCGTCGAGGGCGAAGTGCAACTGCACTTTCACCGCGTGATCGCTCGCCCAAGAGGCTAGTCACCGGCCCATCGGCACTCTTCTTCAACGGGCCGATGAAGCCTCTTTTGGATCGAGGTCCGGCTCGCTCGACGAGGGCGATTTCTCTTGGCGCGCGGCGCGCAGAAAAAACGGCGTCGAG
>JBBDYI010000239.1:1868-2631 GCA_040901705.1 Pirellulales bacterium
GAGGCGCGATCGCCTCGACGCCGTTTGAGCGGCTATATACATACCGCGCGACGTTGTGGCCCAACGTCGTCGCCACGCAATGCTTCGTGCCCCGGTTCAAGCCACCTGGCGCTCGTCGCGGTGGCTCGTCATCGACTCAATCGTCGTCGACTAAAACACATCCAGCATGAAGTGCGATCCGCGGTGATACAACCGACTCTCGGGATACGGATTGTGCCATTGCTTGTTGTAGACCGGGATCCGCATTTCCTGCGGATAGCGGTAATACAAGTCTTCCGCGCTGCGGTAATACTCGTTCCCGTAATAGTTCTGCGGATAGTACACGTACGGGTAGTGGTAAAAGCGGTTCCAATCCTGCGTGCGATAGGTGCGGCCCCAGGTGCGGCCATAGGCGTTCTGTGCCTGCGCGGTTGAAGCGCTGGCATCGATCATTGCCGCGACACCCAGCGCGCAGACCATCGCCATGAACAAACGACGAACCATCGGTATCCCCCCTTGCGTTAACTGGATCTCGCGCGCCGGCCACTCCACACCGTCACGCTCCGCGTGACGGACACCGCGCGCCAAAAGACACCGCTCGCGTCGGCCGGCTGCATCACCGCGGGTCGTGAGGGCTTCACGAAGGTGGCGGCCGCGCGTCGCGAGAGCGGGTCTGCGGGTCTAAGGATTCCCATCGGCAGCCCGCGCCGTCCACAATCACCGAATATCCGCTAAAACCGCTACGACCGACGCAACCGTACCGCCTATCACCGTCAAAGTGAAC
>JBBDYI010000240.1:0-2622 GCA_040901705.1 Pirellulales bacterium
GCGGCGACAGCGCCGCCGGGGGTGTAGTCGATCGACGCGCCAACTTGTACGAATGTGGCTTGAGGCATGATGAATGCTCCGAATGCGTTGTGATGAGTTGATGTTGGTTACGCCGCGCCCTTGCTCTTGACGCCCGCACGGTACTCGCCGAGCGCCACGCCAAAGTCCCAATACACGCGCCACGTGACGCCGAGGACGTTCGGGTCCGCGTCGAGGCCGAAGAATTCGACGGTTGGGGTCTGTTGGCCGTTGAGGTAGGCGATTTCGAGCGCCGCCATGTCGGCCGGATCGGCCAGCAGGTACCACGCCGCGCTGCTCGCGCCGGAGAGGTTGGTGTTCGACAGCCACGGCGACGTGACCGGAGTGAAGGCGTTCTGCCAGATGTTCACCGCCGGCGTCTTGGCCGTGGTCGGACCGAGGACGAACTGCGACGCCATCACTTCGCGGGCAGTCGTTTCCAGCGCCGTTGGTACGAGTAGCAGTCGCGGCTCGACCATGATCGGGTCGCCGTCTGGCCCCTTCAGGTCGCGGAACATCTGCACGGCCGTCGAGATGCTCGCGAGCGAAAGCGGCGTGGCCGCACCCTCGAAATAGTTCCCGCGGGCGGTCGTGAAGAAGCTCGCACCGGCACCGGTGGCGTTGAGCGACGTGAACAGGGCCTTCTCACGCGAATGGAGCGACTTGCGGCCCAGCGCCATCGCGTTGTCGGCGAACGCACCGAGGTCGTCGTTAATGAGGTCTTTTCGCGTGATGGAGAGCAGCGCCCCGCGGGTATCCAACTGCCGCGTGCGGGATTCTTCGGAGATCGACAAGTGCTTGAGTTCGCCGTCCGCGCCGACCGGCTGCAACTCGCCGTTGAGCGCCAGCGAATAGACCGTGTGGGCATGGAAGTTGGCGTGCGACTTCGAGGCCGCTATCCGATCCGCGACCGAAGGTGCTGCTGTGAACGCCGCTTGCAGCGCTTTGTTGGCAACGTTGCCGACGATGCCCGAAAGCTCACTCGTCGAGAACGCAGCGCGAATCCACTCCGTCGTGCCGGGATCGGCGTCGATCACGCGGCCGTGCGACGCGCAAATCTGCTCGGCGCACCAGCGAAGGCCCCGCCGACGATACTTGGTGGCCCGTTCGAGCGTCTGCTCGGGGAATCGTTCCTCGCACGGCACGCCGGCCTGCATGCACAATGCTGCCTCAATGATTTGCGAGGCGACCGGAGCGCCGTCGCCGCCGCCGATGTGGATCGCCGGTCCGGATGGCCGGCTGGCGCGAAGCACGGCGAGCTCGGTTTTCGTGCCGTCCCAGCCCTCCTTGATCGCCTGGGCTTCGATCTCCGGATGCCGGCCATCGCACGCCTTGCGGATCGCGTTGATCCGTTCGAGTTCGGCGATGGCCTCGGCGCGAATCTGCACCGTCGCGTTCGGCGGCGGCTCAGCTGTCGTCGTCGGCTTGGCCGCTTGGACGTCGTAGAGCGCCCGCAAGTTCTTGGTCTGCGCGTCGTTCAAGGCATCGGGCGTGAACCCTTGGGCTTCGATCCAAGTGGCGAATTCCATGTCGATCTCCTTCGTTGAGTGAGCGGAGGCGGCGATTTGAGCGGACGTGCTGTCGTCCGCGCCGAGCACGACGAAGCTGATCTCGCCGAGCGTGGCTCGCCGAGCGATATTGACAGGGCCGGCAAACTCGCGGCCGTTGGCTTGGGACGTTTTTCCTTCGGGCACGAACTCGACTTGGTCCGCACGGGCACCAATCGACGACTGCCACGCGAATCCCTTGTCGTTCAGCGCGATGACTTGTTTGGCCTTGGTCGATTCGCCCATCACGTGGCCGGCGACGACGAGTTGGTTGTTCACCACGGACACGCCGTCGGTCTGGCCCATCACGAAGTCGACGTCGCGGGTATGGTCCAGCAGGATCGGCCGCTTCTGTCCGCCGACATTCAAGCCCTGCAGGTCGACGACGACCGGATACCGCCAGCCGGCAAGCTGCATCGGTCCGCCGGTGTACGCGGTCATCGAGAACCGCCGCAGCTTGTTCGGCTCACCTTCCGGTGCGGCCGCTTCAAGCTCGACCGCCGACGCCAGCAGGTTGAGCTCGCGCGGCTCAGGCGGCTTTTCGGGTTGTGGTTTCTTCTTCGACATCCTCGTCCTCGTCGTCTTCGTCATCCTCGGGCGCAGGCGCAGCCGGCATGGCGATCGCTTGCGCATTCGTCAGACCGAGTTCGCCCATCAGCGCGAGTTCCTTCGCCCGCTGGCGAAGCTGGGTTTCCCAATCGAGTCCGCGCCGCGCGTATTCGTCGGCGAGTGTCGTGGTGTGGTTTGCCAGACGCATCGTCTGCGCCGAAGCTTCTTTGGCGGGGTCAACGTGCTCGTGTCCGTCCCAAAACCACTGGTGCGGCCAGTCGGCAATGAAACCGATGCCGGCGGGCAGCAGGCCGGGAATCAAGACGGCCTCGTCGAACCACGCCGCCAGAATGTGGTCGAGCACGATGCATTCGAGATGGCCCTGCTCGACGCGCAGCGACTTGAAGTACGTCTGATGGTCGAGCCGGCCGGAGGCGTAGTTGTACCCGCTGCTATTCCCCGCGGCGACGTTGAACGGGACGTTGAGGCAGCGGGCCACCTCGTTAAG
>JBBDYI010000241.1:0-2616 GCA_040901705.1 Pirellulales bacterium
ATGCGCCTCGTAAAGGCCCGAGTCCGACAGGCGCGGCGGCGGGATCGCGCGGTCCTCATACAGGCCGTCGACGGACGGCGGCCAGGGATAATGACCGCTGCCCGGCCGGCGGTCGTTGTCCTCGGCATGCGCGGCGTTGAACCAGAGATTGAGCGCGAACGGCCGGTTCTTCGGCTGGGCGCGGAGGAAGGCGATGCCGCGATCGGCCACAAGGTCGGTTTCATGGCGGCGGGTGCCGTCGGGCAGCGGGCGGAAATAGGGATTTCGGCCGATGGCCTCGAATTCGTCGTACTGCGACGCCGGTTGAAAGCCCGCCGGCGCCCGGAAGTGCCATTTGCCGAAATGGGCCGTGCGATAGCCCGCCCTCCGGAGTTCGAGTGGATACAGCGTGGCCAGCGATTCGGGACGGACCGTCGGAATGTCCTCGCGCTGGGCGTGCTGCTGCAACAGCGACTTGAAATTACCGCCGTGGCTGTCGGCCGCCACGTCGTCGATCTCCGGCCCCATGTTGCCGATGATGAAATCCCGAGCGGCTTGCGATCCCCCGTCCAGATAGATCGCCGCCAGCAGCGACTCGAACACGTCGGCCAGCAGCGACGGCGGCACCGTCGGGCTCGTGGCCATTCCTTTGCCGAGAATCAAAAACTCCTGCAATTCGAGCGACTTGCTGATCTTCGCGCACGTCCGCCGGCTCACAACCACCGACTTGATCCGCGTCAGATCGCCTTCCAGATACTCGGGGTAGCGGTGAAACAGCACCTCGCAAACGACCGCCCCCAGGATCGCGTCGCCCAAGAATTCCAACCGCTCGTTGGAAAGCAGCCGATGCTGCGCACCCGATGCGTGAGTCAGCGCCGCGGTCAGCAGCGACCGGTCGTTGAAACGATAACCGAGGCGTTCTTCGCACCGCTCCAGGGCCTCGGCACTCGTGGCCCCCGCGGCGACGGGCAAAACGTCAGACATGGAATACCAGACCACCAACAGGCGACCCTGGCTGTTCCGGCTTGAGGTGCCCCGCGCTCAATCACAGCCAGCGAACGCCCGAACGCTGTTCGAGTTCCGCCCCGCGATGCGCACGCACCTAAAACCGCAACAGCCGCCAGATCGAAACCAATGGATTCTCTGTCTTAAACCTATGCCGGCGAAGGACTTTTGTCAATTCCCGGCTTGGCGCGGCAGCGACGCGATCGGGTCGGTGCCCGGCAATTCGCAGCTCAGTGAAGTCCGTCAGCGCACATTGCCGCCTACCCGACGGCAGGACGAATTGGTGAATTGGCCGCCCTGTCACGCGGCGGCGCGAGCTATTTGAGCGTGGCCGCCAACCATCGCTCCGCGTCGAGCGCGGCCATGCAGCCGGTGCCGGCCGCGGTAATCGCCTGGCGGTAGTAATCGTCGGCCACGTCGCCGGCCGCGAACACGCCTTCGACGCTGGTGTACGTCCGCTGGGCTTTGGTCCACTTCAGATAGCCCTTTTCGTTCATCTCCAGCTTGCCCTTGAGAAACGCCGTGTTCGGCGTGTGGCCGATCGCGCAAAACATGCCCGTGGCTTCGACGTCGCGTTTTTCTTTGCCGACGGTGCTCGATAGCCGCACGCCGGTGACGCCCGTCTTGTCGTCGCCGAGCACTTCATCGACGACCGTGTTCCAGAGGACTTCGATCTTCTTGTTGCCCAGCGCCCGCTCTTGCATGATCTTCGACGCCCGCAGCGCGTCGCGGCGATGCACCATGTAGACGGTCGAGCCGAACTTCGAGAGGTAATCGGCCTCTTCGACGGCCGAATCGCCGCCGCCGACCACGACGAGCGGCTTGTTGCGAAACCGCGGCAACGCCCCGTCGCAAACGGCACAAGCGCTCACGCCGCGGTTCTTATACTTTTCTTCCGACGGCAGGCCGAGGTAGTTCGCCCGCGCGCCGGTGGCGATGATCACCGCGTGAGCCGCTACTTGCTGTCCTTCGAGCGACGACAGCTTGAACGGCTGGGCGCTGAAATCGACATCGACCACATCGTCCGTCACGATCCGCGTGCCGAAGTTGGCCGCCTGCTGCCGCATCAACTCCATCAACTCCGGGCCGCTGACGCCCTCTTTCTGATGCGGGGCCATAATCGACCGGCGATCCGCGGCGATCGAGTCGTCGAGATAACCCTCCATGTTTCCGGCGGGAAAGCCAGGATAATTCTCCACTTCGGTCGTCAGCGCGAGCTGTCCCAGCGGCAACGTGCCGGCCATCCGGTTCTCTTCGGTGATCGCGCCCTCGAACACGAGCGGTTCCAGAGCCGCCCGCGCCGCATAGATCGCGGCGGTCCAGCCGGCCGGCCCGCTGCCAATGATGACCACCTTTTCGACCTTTTCCGCCATGACGTTTCTTTCTCGTGTTCCTAGATAACCCGCGCGCTGCGACCGCCCCAACGCGAGACGACGCCAGCGTGCAAGCCTGTTGCCGATTGACCGGGCCGCTGCGCAATCGGCGCCAGTCCGTATTCTCGAAAACTCGCCCGCATTATAGGCCGGCAGTCCAGTTCGTCCACGCCGTGCTATGCACCGCTCGGGCGGAACGAAACCTCCCGACCCAATCCTGTTCGGCACGGGATTTGCGCTAGCGAGAATACATGCTTTT
>JBBDYI010000242.1:0-18199 GCA_040901705.1 Pirellulales bacterium
TCATCACTCATCACTCATCACTCATCACTCATCACTCATCACTCATCGTCACATGCATTTCCTCCGTGCCTCCGTGTTTTGAATTTACTTGCCGGACCGTTTTGGTTTCGCCCAGCGGCCGCGCCAGGCCCTCCGTGCTCCCCCTCCGTGTTCTCTGTGGTTAAGAAACCAACTTACTTCCGCAAAAGACCATGACGCAACTCTTGGCGATCGAATGGGATTCGCGCGAGGCCCGGTTGGCCGTGGCGACCGGTGCGCGCGGTAGCGTGCGCGTGGACGAACTGTTTTCCATCGATCTAGTGGCAGCCGACGGCGAGACCGAATTGCCCGACGCCGAGATCGCCCGGCGGATCGCCGCCGCCGTGCGACAACGCAAGCTCTCCGGGGCGGAAACGCTCGTCGCCGTCGCGCGGGCAAGCATCGAACTTAAGCCGCTGTCGCTGCCGCCTGCGCCGGACGACGACGTGCCCGGTCTGGCGCGGTTTCAGGCGATGCGGGAGTTCAACACGCTGGGCGAGGACTGGCCGCTGGATTACATTCCGCTCGGCGGCAGCGACGTGGAGCCGCGGACCGTGTTGGCGGCGGCGATCGCTCCGCAGGCGGTCAAAGAGATTCTGGCCACGTGCGAGCCGGCGGAGCTCGACGTCAAGCACGTCGTATTGCGTCCGTGCGCTGCGGCGTCGCTGCTGCGGCGTCGGCCGGGCGAATTCGGCATCCGCTTGCTGCTCGACGTGCTGGCCGACGAGGCCGATCTGACGGTGCTCGTCGGCGAGACGGTCGTGTTCATGCGCACGGCGCGGCTGTCGCACGGGCTTTCCGACGCCGAGCGAATGCAAACGCTGGTGGCCGAAACTCGCCGCACAATGGTCGCCGTGGCGAATCAACTTTCCGGGCAGCGCGTCGAGCAAGTCTGCGTCTGTGGCGACGGCACGGAGCTGAAGTTGCTGGCCGGCGCGATCGAAGAACAGATCAAGCTGCCGACGATCGTGTTCGATCCGCTCGACGGCATCGAGTTGTCGGCCGAATTGCGACGCACGCCGCCGGCCGACGTGGGCCGCTGGGCACCGCTGCTCGGCTTGTTGCTCGACGAAGCGCAAGGCCAACGGCACGCGATCGATTTCCTCGATCCAAAGAAAAGACCGGCCCCGCCCAGCCGCAAGAAGCAATTCACCGCGATCGCGGCCGGCGTGGCGGCATTGTTCGTCCTTGCCGGCGGTTGGATTTGGTACGACCTGGGCAACCGCGACGCGGAGAACGCGAAGCTGGCAGCGGAGATCGCGGCCAGCGCGGTGAAGAAACCGCCCGAGAACAAGTCGCGGCTGGACGATTCCAAGGATACGCAAGCGGCGTGGGCGGAGATGGAGAAATGGCTCGCGGGCGACGTAGTTTGGATCGAGGAGTTGGCCCGCGCGTCGGAGAAGGTTCCGCCGTCGACCGACATGATGGTCACGCGGCTGGCGATTAGGTCCGACGGCAACGGACCGGCAATGGCCATCGACGGCCTGGCCAAGGACGTGGCGATGATCGACGCGGCGGAACAGAGCCTCCGCGACGGCCGCCACAACGTCGAAAGCAGAGGCAGTAGCCCGGACACGACGCGCAACGGCTACACGCGCAAGTTTACGTTCGTGCTGCGGCCGACGGATCCAGAAGCGGCGGTCGAGGCGGGAAATGCTCGGCTGCGCCAGTCGCCAGGGCGCTTGCGATTGACTCCCAACCGACCTCGACCCTAACGACGCCGCCGATATGCAACCACGCGAAAAGAAACTTGCGATGATCGTTGGCGCGACGGTGGCGCTGGTCATCGTCGTTGTCGCCGTCAAGAAAGTGATCGCCGCGTACGGCACGCGCGCCGACGCGCACGCGAAGCTGCTCGACGACAAGGCCGCGCAGTCGCTGCAACTCCGCGCCGGCGAACTCGCCGGGGAGAAGCTGGCGGCGATGGAAAACCGCTCGCTGTCCGGCAACGTGGAGGAGGCTCGCTCGCGGTATCAGAACTGGCTGCTGGCGAGTCTCGTTGGCGCCGGCTTGGAAGGCGTGGACGTCAAGAGCGTTCCCGGAGGACCGAGCCGCCGCGTCTATCAGCCGATGCTGTTCAACGTCACTGCCAAGGGCAATTTGACGCAATTGCTGACGTGGTTGCACGATTTCTACGGCACGGGCCACTTGCATCTCGTGCGGCGGCTCAACGCGACGCCGATCGAGAAATCGAAGCAGTTGGACCTCGACATCGGCGTCGAGGCGATCTCGATGTATGGAGCCAAGGGCGTCGAGACGCCGCCGCAAATGCCCGAGCGGTTACCGCGCGGCGATCTGGCGGCGTACCGGCACGTGATCGAAAGCCGCAACATCGCCGGCCCGCCGAACCGCGCGCCGACGATCTCGCCGGTTTCGCGCGTGACGGGCAAACTCGGTCAGCCGATCGCGTTCACCGTCCGCGGCAAGGACGAAGATTCGCTCGATTCGCTGACGTACCGTTTCGAGGGCGACGCTCCCCAGGACGCGACGCTCGACCCGAAGAGCGGCAAGTTCGCTTGGACACCGCCGGCCGATGGCGAGCCGGGCGCGGTGACGGTGAAGGTGACGGCCCAGGACGACGGCCTGCCCCCGAAGTCCGCCACGGCCAGCGTGGCGATCGCAGTCGAGCGCGTCGGGCTGAAGCTGGCGTCGATCAGCGACCAGAAACTCGACGTCGGCAAGGCGTTTTCGACGACGCCGCGACTGCTCGAATACGACGCCAAGCGAACCACGTCGTTCGATCTCGTCGGTG
Organism: Pirellulales bacterium; assembly: GCA_040901705.1. Classification (GTDB taxonomy): domain Bacteria; phylum Planctomycetota; class Planctomycetia; order Pirellulales; family PLA5; genus PLA5. The sequence goes on from JBBDYI010000242.1 coordinate 2,771, forward strand.
AGCCGCCGGAGGGACTTTCGTTCGATGAAAAAACCGGCGCGATCAAATGGACGCCGACCGCGGCGACAGCCGGCAAATCGTACCGCTTGTCGCTGGTGGCCACGGACGACGCCGAGCCGCCGAATCGCGACGAAAAGCGGTTTGAGCTTTCGGTGCTCGTACCGGAAGTGCCGAAGCTGGAGCTCGACTTCGCCGCGCAGCGGACGTATCTCACGGCGCTGTTCGACGTCGACGGCCGACCCGAGGCGTGGTTCCAGGTCCGCCCGACCGGCGAGCGAATCACCCTGTCATTGCCCCAAGGGCCGGATCCGCAGGTCGTCGAGCTGCGCGCCGGCAACTTCGTCGGCCGGTTGATCGAGATCGATTTCGACCGCGATCTGGTGGTGATCGAAGCCAGCGGCCGGCGGCTGGTGCTGTACCGCGGAAAGTGTCTGGCGGACGCGATTGCGGCGACGAGCGACGGGCTGTAATTGGGACGGCGGCGGTCGGACCTGTCGGCCAAAAGCGTTGCGGCTCACCACGTGCAAATCGGCGCGAACTGCGACGCCGAGCGGAAAACATACCCTACGCGGCCAGCAGTAATACGTCTTGGAACGTCTGGAACCGCAGCGTCATCAGCGACGCCAGTTTGTCCGCGTCAGTGGTCGGCACACGGGCCGGCGTGTCCTCGATGGCCGGCGCGGAACGACGCGAAGTTCGGGTGGTGCTTTCCGTACACGCTCTGCCGCTTGGCGAATCCCCAGAGTCGCTCGATCAGGTTCAGGTTCGGCGAGTAACTCGGCAGGAACAGCAGCGTGATCGACAATTCGATCGCCAGATTCTGCACGACGTTGTTTCGCTGGTAGCGGGCGTTGTCGAGGACCACCATCACCGGGCCAACCACCATCACCGGGCCGATCAACTTCTCGGCCGCGATGGTGCGGAGCAATTCGCACATGATGTCGGTGTTGACGACCGTCGTGTTGGTGACGGCGAGCAGTTTTCGAGTGACGGCGTTCCACGCCCCCAGGACGTTGAACCGTTGCCGGCCGGACGCCGCTCGGATGAACCGCCGGGCGATCGTCCACAAGCAACACAGGAAGGTGCCGTAGACGAAGTGAGCGGCGTCCACGAAGAACACGTGGCCGGTCCCCGCGACGGCCGCGTCGAGGGCCGGTTGGAGCTTGGTATCGAGGAATTCCTGCTGCGTCGCAACGTGCTCGGTCAGCGACTTTTTCGCGGGCACGCGCGACGGCGCGGGTCCGCTGCCAAGTGAAGCCGAGGCCAGGCGAAGAACGCGCGCGTCTGCGTCGGGCCGCGACGGATATCGGTGAGTTCGTCGATCCGCTCGATGGCCTCGGCGGTGGTGCGGACGGGGCATTCGGTAAGCGACTTCTTAATGGTGTCGGCGTGGGCGGCCAGATCGCTCACCGGGCGGCGTTGCGGTTCGCGTCGCGTGAGGCCGTCGAGTCCGCCGTCGCGGTAGGCGATGACGTAACGCTTGGCGGTGGCGACGCCAACGTCCGCGAGGCGGGCCGCCTGTTCGCGGGTGTGTCCCAGATGGACGGCCCACAGCACCAGCATCTTGCGGCGCACGATCGGGTCGAGATGCCGGTCGCGATGATCAAGAACCACCGCTTGAATGTCGGGGGACAGGATCGGGCGGAACCAGTTCATCATCCGTGACTCCAGAAAAGGACGGATGAGACCTCCGCTCACCCAAGAACCACAGTTAAGCAGCAACCAGATCACGGGGAAAGATCAGCCTGGACCGGGTAGGGTATAGTTCGCCCTCGCCAACGCAGTGTCGCGCGGACAAGCGCGCGGCTGTCCATTCTGCATTACCTCTCACCATGGATCATCGGAGGCCACTAGCTTGGCCTGTATGAACTCTCTGCCACGCTCAGCGGCTCCGTCGCGCAATACCGATCACCGTGCAATTCGGAAACTTGTCAAGCGCCGCGCGGGTGGCGACGTCGCTGTCGCGGCCCGGCACCATCACCGTTCGCGAATACCCGCCGCCCCGCGGTCGCAGATCGACCTCCCAGATGGAGGTTACGCCGGCCGCCGCCGCCAGCAAATCCAACTCGACCTGCTTCAATTGACGCTCGGTCTCGTGATCGCGCTGATACGCCTCGGCTTGTTTTTGCAACAGCAGCGCCTCGCGCTCTTGGTCCGCTTGAGCCTGCTCCGTTTTTTCGCGCGCTTCGTACGCGGCGAGCCACTGCTTCCAGCCCGGTTCGAGCACCTTGAGATCGTCATCGGAAAACAGGAAAAACGGCACGCCATACTCGTCACCGCTGGGCAGTTCCAACATCACGCCGTCGCAGGTATACGTCTTCGCCGCACCCTTGAGTTTGAGAATCCACTGTTCGATTTCTTTTCGCGATTCGATCGGCGTGTTCTCGAAGTGCGACACAATCCGCAGCACGATCGTCTGCTGAACGCCGCTGAGGTTGTCGAACAGCCGGTCGTTGACGTACACCTTGCTCCGCCGCCGCTGGATCGTCACGTCCCGCCGGCCGTAGTCGACCGCCCGGGCGTTGACCTTCAGGCCGCTCTTCATCGTCCACGTTTGTTCGCCCGCCGCGGCCTTGCGCGCGGCGGCGGCGGCTTCGGCCGATTTCAGGTATTCCTGGTCGGTCTTGGAAAGCTGACTGATCCGCAACGCCACAAGTTGCTTCTTCTTGTCGGTCGTCTGAATGACAATGGTGGTGCCGTCGAGGCCGATGAGGTCGCCTTCGACCTTGTACGTGCCCGTGGCGTCCGACCATTCGCGGGCGGCCAGCGACGGAGCAACACAAACCGTCAGCAGCAAGTGCGCACAGAGGAGTAGCTTGAGCATGGCAAAGTCCTTATTAAAGTACCGATGTGATTGGAGAGCAGGACGTCGACGCCACCGCGCTGCTGAGCATGGCGACCGAACATCAGGCTACTTCGCCGCGCGGGCAAGTTCAACCGCGGGCAGTTTCATCGGTCCGGCAATGCCCTGTGTACTGTCCACCGCACACTTCCCTCTGCACCCTCTCCTCCCTCCTTAGCTTGACTTTGCTTTCGCTCCCGAAGTAGACTGCCCTGTAGAGCAAGAACCTATCCCGATACTGGAATCTGTAGGAGGCGAATCCTTTCGCCGAAAGCACTGTCGAACGATCCCTTCGGCGAAAGGATTCGCCGCCTACCGTTCTGGGATAGGTGCAAAGGAGCAGAATCGGCTACCCGACACGCGCTGCACTATTCGAGCGCCGTTTACACGTGCAGTACAATGTCGACACGCGACCGCAACGCCAGCGACCAACGACGAGGAGTTCTGCCATGTCGAAACGCCTCCACGACTCGAATCGTCCGACCGGCTGCGCTCCACGTGCCACAATGTTCTTGGCCGCGGCGTTGGTGGCAACTCTCTGCCTGAGCGGCCAGCATTCCGCGACACTGCCGCAAGCCTTCGCCCAAAACGCCAAGCAGCCGCCCACCAAACAACCGCCCGTCAAAAAACCTACCGGCGAAAAGAACGACTTGCCGGAATTCGAAATCATCCCCAACGATCCACCGAAGTCTCCCGCCAAGCCCGACGCCAAACCAACGCCCCCCAAAGGCAAAGGCGATCTCAAACCAACCAAACCGACCAAGCCCGCCAAGGTCGAATTCCAACCGCTTCCCGCCGATCCGAATCTCCCCGAAGGCACCTGCCCGATGTGCCTCGGCACGACGTTCGTTCCGCACACCAAGCGTCTCCCTTACGTCCACGTCGAAGGCGACCGCGTTCCGCCGATTGCGATGGTCGTACCGTGGCAATTCTGCCCGCAATGTCAGGCCGACCGCGATCCGCAAGAACTGATCGACCTGGAAAAGGCCCGCCTCGCCAACGCCGGCGTCACGCATCTGGAATGGGAAAAGCGGCTGGGCATCCCGCTAGTCCGCGTCGAAACCCGCCACAACACGCTGCATTGCCAAATGACGCCCGACGTCGCCCGACGCCAGGGCGAAGCCGCCGAAGCCGCCATCGCCTACATCCAATCGAAGACCCGCTCCTGCTTCCTCACGCCGACCCGACCGCCCACGCACGAATTCGTCTACCTCTGGGACAAGCCCACGTACCTCAAGGCGAACAACATCTGCCGCAACATCGAAGAGTTCCGCCGCGGCCAGGATTGGCATCTTTACCCCGACCTCGCCTGTTTCAATGGCGAAACGACCACCGTCGGCAACGCCTTGGAAGGCAAGTCCGCCCCGCCCGAGCACCTCGTCATCTCTCAGACGGCCGTGCGAAACATCGCCGTGGCGACGAAGTTTCATGCCAAGGACTGGCTCGACATCGGCTTCGCCTACCACACGGAATTCGCCGTCAAGAACAAGGTGCTGATGGAGTACGTCCGCTATCAATTGAGCGACACGCGGCTCAGTCCGAATTGGGCCAGCGAAGCCCGCAAGATGGCCGGCGAGAACAAGCTGGTCCGCTGGAAGGATCTGTTCGACAGCGATCTGGTCGCCTGGAACCCGCCGCACCACGTCACGGCGTTCGCCACGGTCTCGTTCCTGATGCAAGACCCCGTCCGCTTCGCCAAGTTCACGGTCCTCATCGCCAACGGCCAGTCCGCCCAAGAAGCCCTGCCAAAAATCTACGGCCACTCGCTCGACCAACTCGAAGCGCTCTGCGGCAAATGGATTCTCTCCGGCAGCTAAGCCCTGCACAGCAGCCCATGTAGGGTTGGGTCGAACGAAGGCGAGGCCCACCAGAATTCTCGCTCGTTCGCACAAGCGGGAAATTACCGGACGAATTCTCCGCGTCCTCCGCGTTAAAAAACAAACCGGCCAGAATCAGCACTTGAGCACGAAACTTCGAGTATTCAGCAGCGCGGTGACCCACTACGCCGCATTTCACTCGCCGCCGCCAGATTCCCCCGATCGCCCATCTTTGCAATTCCATGCCCCGCGCGCGGCAATCTCGCGTTGCCCTTTTCGCCCGTCGTCGGGTACATTGCCACCGCGCGGCGATTCCCGCGCGACAAGCCAAACCTTGCGCCGTCGTCGCGGCGACGCCAATGGGATCCGCCCGTCCTGTCGATCGCGATAGCGTCGATAGCGTGCAATACAAAAGCGTGCGACAAGGAGGTCGCCGGTGCTTACCAAGTGGCCGATTCGCAACAAACTGCTCGTCGGCATGGCGCTGCTGGTCGTGATGGTCAGCGTGCTGTCCGTCGCCGGCGGCGTCGGCGTCTATCGCTATCGCGATCTCGTCCGCAGCCTCGAACTGCGCGCGACCGAGTTGCCGCTGGCCACCAAGCTGAGCCTCGAAGTCAGCGACCTCCGCGTCACTCTCAGCGAGGCCCACGCCGCCAACTGGCCGGGCCGACCCATCGACGAGCCGCGGTTCGATCTGGCGTTCTTGCGAGATCGATTTCGCCTGCAATTGGCCGCCGTCGAAAGCGCATTCAATATGTACGGCGAACAGTTGCGGCGAAACGACCAGAGCGACTATCGCGATGTCGTCAACGACAGCAGTTCCCACGAGCGGCAGACCGTGCGCGACATCGCCGCCGTGCTCACTCGCATTCGCACGACCGACAACCGCGAATATAGCTGGGCGTTCAACCCCGTGAAAATCGAGCAATTGGCCGACGATCTGGACCAACTGCAAAAACTCTCGGTCGCGCTGCCGGGCTACATGCATCAGAAAATGTGGGACCTACGCAACGAAGTCCGCGTTCAGTACCGGGCGCTGATCGGTCTGGTCTGGGTAACCGGAACGCTCGCGCTGGTCATGTTGGCCGTGCTGCTGCGATTGTTCTACGGCTGGGTGTTTCGCCCGCTGCGAATCCTCATCAAAGGTTCGCGGCGCGTCGCCGCCGGCGAGTTCGATCATCGCATCGTCATCGAAACGCACGATGAGATGTCCGAACTGGCCGCCGCGATGAACCAGATGACCGAGCGATTTCAGGCGATCCGCGACGACTTGGACCGCCAGGTGCAAGTCCGCACCAAACAGGTCGTCCGCAGCGAACAACTGGCCAGCGTCGGCTTTCTCGCCGCCGGCGTGTCGCACGAGATCAACAACCCGCTGGCGTCAATCGCCATGTGCGCCGAGTCGCTGCAAAACCGCATCGCGTCGTCGCTCGACCTCGGCGACGATCGCCACAAAGTGATCGACAACTATCTGCGGATGATCCAGGATCAGGCGTTTCGCTGCAAGGAAATCACCGAGAGACTGCTCGATTTCTCCCGCATGGGCGAAGTCAAACGCTGCACCACCGACTTGCGCGAACTCGTCCATTCCGTACTTGAAATGGTCCAGCACCTCGGCAAATACAAAGACCGCCGCGTCGGGCTCTCAGACGGCGAACCGGTCGTTGCGGCCGTCAATGCCCAACAGTTGAAGCAAGTCGTCTTGAATTTGGTGACCAACGCGCTGGACAGCGTCGACGTCGACGGAACGGTGACGATCGAGCTGGCCCAGCACGGAGAGCAGGCGGAAATCCGCGTGGCCGACGATGGCTGCGGGATGACCGACGAAGTGCTCGAACATCTGTTCGAGCCGTTTTTCACGCGCAGCCGCTGCGGCCAGGGAACCGGCCTCGGGCTGTCGATCGTGTACAGCATTGTTTCGGACCACGACGGACAGATCGAAGCGACGAGTGACGGCCCCGGCCGCGGCTCGACGTTTTGCGTGACGTTGCCAATTGCCGCTACGGCGAAAACGCCCGGCGGCGCTGCCGAGAAGGAGCTCGACCATCGCTACCAAGCCGCGTAAATCGCTCAAGCTGTTGTTCGCCGACGACGAACGGGCATTGCAAGAGCTGATGAGCCTCGAACTGCCCGCCATGGGGCACCAAGTGACGATCTGCCCCGACGGCAACACCGCCGTCGCCGCCCTCGAACGCAATAGCTACGACTGCGTCCTGCTCGATCTCGACATGCCCGGCTACAGCGGCATCGAGGTGCTCCACAAAACCCGCGAGCTATCGCCCGACACCGACGCCATCATCCTCACCGGCAAGGCGTCGCTCGACACGGCCATTTCCGCGCTCCGTGAAGGTGCGTTCGACTATCTCACCAAGCCCTGCAAACTCGCGGAATTGGAAGCGTTGCTCGTCCGCGTCGCCGAAAAACGCGAGCTGACGCAAAAATACCGCGCCCTCAAGCGGCGTTTGGAGCGCGTCGAAGGCCCGGCCAACATGGTCGGCGAGAGCCCTTCGATGCGCAAGGTCGAACAACTCATCGCCAAAGTCGCACCTACCAATTCGACCGTGCTCGTGCTCGGCGAAACCGGCTCCGGCAAGGAACTGGTCGCCCGCGCGCTGCACGAGCAGAGCCACCGCGCCGACATGCCGTTCGTCGCCGTCAACTGCGGCGCCCTGCCCGAAACGTTGATCGAAAGCGAACTGTTCGGCCACCGCAAGGGCAGCTTCACCGGCGCGGAAGAGCACCGCGTCGGCCTGTTCGAGGTCGCCCACGGCGGCACGCTCTTTTTGGACGAGATCGGCGAATTGCCTAAGGCGATGCAGGCGAAGCTGCTCCGCGTCATGGAAAGTGGCGAGATCCGCCGCGTCGGCGACAACGAAGCCAAAACGATCGACGTCCGCGTCGTCTGCGCCACGCATCGCAACTTGGACGAAATGGTCCACGACGGCGATTTTCGCGAGGACTTGATGTTCCGCATCAATGCGTTCGAGATTCATCTGCCGCCGCTCCGCGATCGAATCGACGACGTCCCCGCCCTCGCGCGGCATCTGCTCGCACGCTTCCGGCCGGGCTTGCGCGGCGAAGACGCCGCGTTCTCCGACGAAGCCGTCGAGTTGCTCAAGTCCCACGCCTGGCCCGGAAACGTCCGCGAACTGGCCAACGTGATCGAACACGCCACCATCCTCTGCGACGAACCGCCGATCCAGGCGGAACATCTGCCCGCAAACTTTCGCCAGCGGCGACTCCGCGATCCGCTCAAGACGCTCGGAGCACGAACGCTCGCCGAACTCGAAGTCCAGGCGATTCACGAAGCCCTCGAGCGCAACGACAACAACAAAACCCGCGCCGCCGAAGACTTGGGCATCAGCCTGAAAACGCTCTACAACCGCCTGAACACAGAATCGGCCCTCGATCGCACGGCATGAGGCGAATGCCGAGTCGCACAATTTCGCATTCCGACGCTGCCCGGAGGCCTAAGCAACCGGAAAACCGCGGCCTCAATGCCGACTCGGCCGACCGACGCGCGATCGCCAACCGAGCAGCAGCGCCATCACGCCGAACAGCTGCCACGCCGCCGGTTCGGGAACGGCCAGCGAAGCGGACGAGCCAACCGACAGCCCGGTGAAGTGTCCCTGTAGAATTGCCAGGTCCGCGAGAGTCACCGCGGCGTCGCCGTTGAAGTCGCCGTCGGCCAGGGTCGCGCCCCCGGAAATGCCGAAATTCCGAGCCAGCATCGCCGCATCGGCCCGATCGACCCGTCCGTCTCCGTTGAGATCGCCCGGCGTCGCCGTCGACAACAGGCCAAGAAACTCGATGCTGTCGAAGTCGTAGCGTTCCGCGCCCTGGCTGGAATTGCTCGACGAAGAAATAACGAGCGTGGCGGTCGCCCAATCGTCGGGAATTGCCGTGCTGTACGCGAGGTAGCCGTCGCCGGCAAGATCGTCGAGCGGATCGTCACCCGCGGCTCCGTGCAGGTCGACGAGGTTTAGCTCCGAAATCCCATCGGTGACGAACACGCGGAGAAAATCCTCCGCCTCGTAAGTCGTCGCGCGAACTTGCATCATCAAATTCACGATCACATCGCTCCAGCCGGTAAGATCGACCGCGTCGAGTGTCGTCGTGGCGGCGATCGACTTGTGGCCGAGCACCGGCGTCGTGGGCGTCGTGCTCGTCGACGCCACCGCGGCCATCGGATCGATGCCGGTCGTCGCCGTCGTATTCGTGTGAAAGCCCAACTCCGCCGAGCCGGTCGCCGACGTGTAGTCACCGCTGCCGAGCAACGGTTCGTCGAAGTTCGTATACGCGATCCGTTGCCGCGGATTCGGCGAGGAGAGACTCAGTCGAAAAATGCCCTCGCGCAACTGATTCAACTCACCGCCGAGTTGCCCGTCGTTGGCCTGAAAGTACAGCGAACCTTGAAACTCCGTAAGATCGGAAACTTCCGAACCGATTTCGCCCGGCCAGATATCGGCCACCATCTCGACCTGCGTGCCATCGAAGCGAAATAGCTCGCGGCCGTGAATGCCGTCGTCCGCGGAAAAGTACAGCCGATCGCCGAACACGCGGAAGTCGCTCGGATTCGAGTGGTGAACGGGATCGACGCCCGGAAGTTGCGGCCGCTCGTTGATATTCGCGATCATCGTCGCCGCTGTGCCATCGAACCGCCACAGCTCGCTGCCGTCGATGCCGTTGTCGGCCGCGAAGTAAAGCGCGTCGTTGAACACCGTCAGGCCGCTGGGATACGACGAACTAGTCGCGTCGCCGGGCACGATGTCGGCGGCCAGCGTCGCCGTCGTGCCGTCGAACCGCCACAGTTCGAGTCCGTGAACCCGGTCGTTCGCCCGAAAGTAAATCTCGCCGTCGAACACGACCGGAACTTCCGGACTCGACCCGTTGCCGTTGGCGATGTCCGAGACTTGCGTCGCGCCGGTCGCCGATGCGTTGAGCCGCCACCACTCCTGGTTCACGGCGTTCATATAGATATCGCCGTGGTAGGCGACAAACTCCTTGGGGAGCGCACTGCCGGAACCCGGCCACAGGTCGAGCGGCGTTTGATTCGCCCCGTCGTATCGCCACAGTTCCAGGCCGATGTTGCTACGAAAAGCGCGATACAGCAACTGGCCATTGTGAACGAATAAATCTTCGGGATTCTGCGCCTGGCTCGCTCCGCCAGGCGCCGGCGCGGCCGTCGTGCCGTCGAAACGCCACAACACCGGCGGTCCCGTCGGCCCACGGGCGCTGAAATACAACGCATCGTCGTACACGGCCAGATACGCCGGGCTGGACCCGCTCGGGCCGGGATTGATCTCCGCGGCAATCGACGTGGTCGTTCCATCGAAACGCCAAAGCTCGGCATTGCTTGTGCCCGGATCGCCGTTGGCGCGAAAGTACAGCGAACCGTCGTACTCGGTCATAAAAGAAATGCCGCTGCCCGACGGACCCGGTGCCAGATCGGCGACGCGGACAACTTGATCGGCGCGGGCGAGACCACCAACCGCGATGCTCAACGAGATGGCGAACCCGAACGCAACGAAAAAAGCGGCGCGGCGGCACATAATGAATACTCGCTCGGCTGTGCAAATAGAAAGTCGACGACACTTACGTCGTCATGGTAACATCTTTGGGCGCGCCGTTCATGCTATTTTGATTTCGATTCTGCAAAACCACGGCCAGCTGTTCCGCCCCATTGGAATGGAGAATACGCCGGACAAGGGCTGCTTCGTTTGCACCTCGGAGAATCCTCATGTTGCACCGATTGACCACCTGCTTGATCCTGCTTGGATTGATCGTCAGCCTCGCCGCTGCCGAACAGCGCCCCAACGTCATCGTCGTAATGACCGACGACCAGGGCTACGGCGATCTTTCCTGCCACGGCAACCCGGTCGTGGGGGCCCCCCCCATGGATCGCCTCCACGACCAGAGCGTCCGCTTCACCGACTTCCACGTCGCGCCGATGTGTACGCCCACGCGCGGCCAGTTGATGACCGGCCTCGACGCCTTCCGAAACGGGGCCATGAACGTCAGCAGCGGACGAACCTTGCTCCGCCGCCACCTGCCGACGATGGCCGATGCGTTCGCCGCCACGGGCTATGCCACCGGCATGTTCGGCAAATGGCACCTCGGCGACAACTACCCGTTCCGCCCCGCCGATCGCGGCTTTCAAGAGAGCCTGTGGTTTCCGTCGTCGCACATCAGTTCCACGCCCGACTTCTGGAACAACGACTACTTCGACGACACCTACACCCACAACGGCCAGCGCCGCAAGTACGACGGCTATTGCACCGACGTGTTCTTCGCCGAGGCGATGAAGTGGATCGCCGCGCAGAGCAAAGCCGGCAAGCCGTTCTTCGCCTACATTCCGCTCAACGCCCCGCACGGCCCGCTGTTCGTGCCGGACCGCTATCGCGCGGAAGTTCGCAAGCGGCTCGACGCGGCCCAAGACAAACTGCCGGAAATGGACGAAGGCTTTCGTCGCTCGTTGGTAAGCTTTCTCGCCATGATCGAAAACGCCGACGAAAACATCGGCCGCCTCGAAGCGATGCTCGACGAGCGCGGCCTTCGCGACAACACGCTGCTGATCTTCCTCACCGACAACGGCAGCACGATGGGACCGCGATATTACAACGCCGGCATGAAGGGCGGCAAAGTCACGCTCTGGGAAGGCGGGCATCGCGTGCCGCTGTTCGTCCGCTGGCCCCACGGCGGCTTCGGCGCACCGCGCGACGTGGCGGAACTGACCCACGTGCAAGACTTGCTGCCCACGTTGATCGATGTGTGTGATCTCAAGCGCCCGACGGAAGCAAAGTACGACGGCGTCAGCCTCGACCATCTGCTCCGCGGCAAAGCCAGCGGACTCGACGACCGAATGCTCGTCGTCAACTACAGCCGCATGCCCTTCGGCGTGAAGCGGCGCCAGGCCGATCATCCCGGCACGCCCCACAAGGAAGGATCCGCCGTGCTTTGGAAGCGATGGCGGCTCTTGGAAAACGACAAGCTGTTCGACCTCACCGGCGATCCGATGCAAGAGCGAAACGTCATCGACGATCATCCCGAAGTCGCCGCAAAAATGCGTGCCCGCCTCGACGCCTGGTGGAACGGCGTCAAAGACACCGTCAACGAGCCGTCGCGCGTCGTCGTTGGTGCAGACGCCGAAAACCCGACGATGCTCTCGGCCTGCGAATGGTTCGACGTATTCGTCGACCAGCAGCGGCAGGTCCGCATCGCCGACGAGAAATTCGGCGTGTGGTACTTGGACGTCGCCGAGCCGGACCAGTACACGATCGAGCTACGCCGGTATCCCCGCGAGGCCGATCTGGCCATCAACGCAGCCGTCGAGGCAACGCAAGTCACCGACGGCCGATACCCCGCGGGCAAAGCAATCCCGGCGGTCCAGGCGCGGCTGCGAATCGGCAAAAAGAACGAAGCGATGAAACTCGCCGCCAACGCCAAAGAAGCAACGTTTCGCGTGTCGCTAGAGAAGGGACCGATCGAAATGCAGACGGTGTTTCTTGACGACGACGGCAACGAACTTTGCGGGGCCTACTACGCCTACGTGCGCCGCGAGTGAGAACCTAAGTCCGAAGCGCGAACTGTAGGAGGCGAATCCTTTCGCCGAAAGAATCGCTAACCAGTGCAATCGAGCGGCGTGTAAATTACTATGGGCACATGTCATCGGCTTTGCCCGGAGCGATCCGTGGCCCCATCGAGCGAGTGAGGAAGCCATGCGCCGGTCGTCCGCGACACCGCCGATCAGACGAATTCGAATTCTCCAGGCGCTGGCCGCCGTCTGTTGTTGCGCCGCGCTGCTGGCTAGCCGGGCCGCGGCCGACGCTCCGGCTCAGCATCCCAACATCCTCTGGATCACCAGCGAAGACCACGGCCCGCACATGGGCTGCTACGGCGACAAATTCGCCACCACGCCCAACGTCGATCGCCTCGCCGAGAAGAGCTTGCGCTACACGCGCTGCTGGTCGAATGCCCCGGTTTGTGCCCCGGCTCGCACGACGCTCATCTCGGGCATGTACGCGCCCTCGACGGGCGGCGAGCACATGCGAAGCATGCTGCCGATGCCCAAGGGGACGAAGATGTTCCCGCAGATTCTCCGCGAGGCCGGCTACTACACGACGAACAACTCGAAGGAAGACTACAACCTCGCCAAGAATGGCAAAGTCTGGGACGAATCGTCGGGTAAAGCACATTATCGCAAGCGCGCGGAAGGCCAGCCGTTTTTCGCGGTGTTCAACTCGACCAAAAGCCACGAAAGCCAGCTTCGCCGCCGTCCGCACAAACAAATCCACGATCCGGCCCAGGTCCACGTGCCAGCGTATCATCCCGACACCAAGGAAGTCCGCCAGGATTGGGCACAGTATTACGACACCGTCACAGAAGCCGACGCCGACGCGGGCAAGCTGCTCGACCAACTCGAAGCCGACGGCCTCGCCGACGACACCATCGTCTTCTACTTCGCCGACCACGGCAGCGGGATGCCGCGCAGCAAGCGCATCCCATGCAACAGCGGCTTGCACGTGCCGCTGGTCGTTTACATTCCCGAAAAGTTCAAGCACCTCGCCACCGACGACTACCAGGCCGGCGGCAAGTCGGATCGCCTCGTAAGCTTCGTCGATTTCGCTCCCACCGTGCTCTGCCTCGCCGGCATCGAGCCGCCCGCGTGGATGCAAGGCCACGCCTTTCTCGGCCGCTATGCCGCGCCGCCGCAGCCGTTCATCTTCGGCTTTCGCGGCCGCATGGATGAACGCATCGACATGGTCCGCAGCGCGACCGACGGCCGCTTCGTCTACGTCCGCAACTACATGCCGCACAAAATCTACGGCCAGCACGTCGAATACATGTTCCAGACGCCCACCACGCAAATCTGGAAGCGGCTGCACGACGCCGGCAAACTCACGCCGCAGCAGGACGCATTCTGGAACACCAAACCGCCGGAAGAACTTTACGACCTGCAAACCGACCCCGACGAGGTGAATAATCTCGCCGCCGATCCCGCCCACCGCGAGACGCTGCTCAAACTTCGCCACGCCCAACGCGAGTTGGCCGCAAAGATTCTCGACGTCGGCTTCTTGCCCGAGGGCGAAGCATTTACCCGCGCGGCCGGCGGCTCGCCGTACGACATGGCCCGCAGCACGCCACAGGGCGATAAGGCGGCGAGTATATTCCCGTTCGCGCGCATCGCCGCCGCCGCGGAACTCGCCTCGATGCCCGACGACAACGACAACGCCGTGCCGGTGCTCAAGGAGCATCTCTCCGACGACGACAGCGCGGTCCGCTATTGGGCCGCGATGGGCTTGCTGATCCGCGGCGAAGCCGTGGTGTCGAAAGCGGCCGGCGACCTCACGGCCGTGCTATCCGACGATTCGCCGCACGTCCGCATCGCCGCCGCCGAAGCCCTCGGCCGGTACGGCAACGACCTGCAACGCAAAGCCGCGTTAACCGCGCTGGTCGATCTCGCCTCGCTCGACAAACACGACGTCTTCGTGTCGGTCGCCGCGTTCAACGCCATCGACGCCATCGGCCCCCGCGCCGCGGCGGTCGCCGACCAAATCGCCGCGCTGCCAAAAAGCGGCAAGTTTCCCCACCAGCGCTACAGTCCGTACGTTCCCCGCCTGCTCGAAGACCTATTCCCACCCAGCGACAACTAATCGCCGCAAGATCGCGCCAACGCGCCGGCGATCCGATCGCGATACGCCCCGGCAAAACGCTCCCTGGCGCAGCCTCGGGATGGCGTAAGACAACGCCATCATCAATTCCCCGGCGGTTCGATTCCAAAATCTCGAATCGTCAACAAGCTCTCGAACGGAATATCCAGCTTCCCAAATGCCTCTCGCCCGCCTTCCATGCGGTCGATGATCGCCACCACGCGCTCGACCACCAGGCCGAATTCCCGGCAGCGCTCGATCGCCAGAATCGACGACCCGCCGGTCGTCACCACGTCTTCGACGATCGCCACGCGGTCGCCGCTCTGCACCGGCCCTTCGATGAAGCGGTTCGTGCCGTGGCCCTTGGCTTCTTTGCGGACCATGAAGCCCTTTAGCGGCACGCCCCGCACGCCGGCCAGCGTCACCACGGCCGCCGTGATCGGATCGGCCCCGATCGACATTCCGCCGACCGCCGCGGGCATGTTCGCCGCAAGCAAATCCAGAATCCCCTCGCCAATCAGCCGCGCGCCGCCGGAATCGAGCGTCACCTGCTTGCCGTCGAGATAGTATTTGGCCTTTTTGCCCGACACCAAAGTAAAATCGCCGAACTTCAGCGCCTTTTCCCGCACCAGTCCAACCAAAGCCGCCCGGTCATACATAGAAGGCCCCCATCATTTAGCCCCCGGTGAACACACCGGGGGCAAAGCACGATCCACCCCAAGCCGCGCCCAGCAACTCACAAGCCGGCGCCGCAAAATCCACACGCCCCCTTCTACCAATCCGGCGCCCCGATTTCAACGGTCTGTAACTGTTTAGCCGGTTGAAGCGAACCACGGATTTCACAGATGACGCGGATGTCGTCCAACCGGTCGAGTCGTGGAGCCAGCACGCCCTGATCCGTGAAATCCGTGCGATCCGTGGTCAATTGCTTCATACGGCTTAGGCGCGCGGTAGGAGGTGATTTACCCGTGGATTGAGCTTGCCGGCGAACGGCTTGAGATGTGAAGATTGGGGCCGTGTCGAGTGTGAGGCGGGCATCCGAGAGGGTCGAGTCATGGAAGGCTCTGAAATGTGAAGACTCCTTGAAATGTTACGATTTGCTGCTGCGGCAAGGAGCGAA
>JBBDYI010000243.1:0-8559 GCA_040901705.1 Pirellulales bacterium
GCTAGCACCCCATGCTAGCTGCGATTTTCCCGAACAAACTTTGTAGATAGCCTCTAAGAATGTACGAGCCTGCCATTCGCCAGCGGCCACGGGCTGCCCCGTATTATCCTCGGTGTCCTTGTTAGTGAAACAACCCACGCCAGTTCCCAAACCACGACCAAGTTGCGACTACGGAGAGTACTAGAAATCTCCGTCCGCCGGCGAGTATTCCTTCACGAGCGGACTCATTCCTTCGCCGATCGCCGTCTTCGGATTGGTCATGCACAACGCCTGATAGACGTACACTTCAATCGCGTTCGTCACGAACTTGACACCACCGTTGCAGAAGATCATGTTGACGCCGTCCGGATGGTTCGACGACGGCCGGGCCCACATGGGGTTGGGTGCCCTGTCGATCTGTCCGATGTCCTGGTCGTCGGTTTCGGTCTGGTTGATGCCCAATCCGTTCCACACGAAGCCCGTGTACATTTGAGTCTCCGGCGCGCCGGAGTTTTTGGCGGTGAGCAAGTTGTCGTAAGCCAGCGGCGGGCTTTCCCCCACCCGCTTGTCGCCCCAATTCATCGCCTGAACGTTTTCGCTCAGCAACGCCGTGTACGCCAGGCCTTTCTTGCTCTGTATGCCCGACTTAGTGACTTTGCGGGCAATGACGCCGGGCGTCGTGTTGTAGCGATTGAACGCGATGCCGTTCGACATCAGCCGCTCGCTCAACTGCGGCGGCGCGCGACCCGTCACGCCGGCGATGGCCGGATCCTTGCCGTCCTCGATCGCCCCGGCATTGATCACGTACGACAATTGCTGCGCCGAAAGGTCGTCGCGGTTGTCGCTGGTGCAGAAGTAGACCTTGACCGGTTCGACGGTCATTTCGGGCTTGCCGTCTTCGGGTTCGTACCAGGTCTTGTGCAGTTCTTTACTGCCAAGCTGGTCGAGAATCGTCGTGGCCCAAGTCATCGGCACGCCGTTCGGATACTTGCGCGATTTGCGTCCGGCCTCGACGAGACCCGGAAAGCCGTTGCCGGCCCCGCTCTCGTACAAGTCGATTGCTTTGGAAATGGAACTCAAGTTGTTGACGCACCCGGCGCGGCGGACGCTTTCCAGAATCGCGCCGAACGCGGGAAAAATCATGGCCATCAACATGCCCATGATCGTGATCACGACCAGCAACTCGATCAACGTGAAACCATCACGACGGCGCGACGACATGGCGGCGGTCTCTCCAAAAAGCAGGCGAATGAACGGATGGTGGGCGAACCGCAGCGGCTCGCCGGGCGGTTACTGTTCCAATAATTGGGCGTTGAACGGCTGGCGAAAGAATTCGTTAGAAAGCTTCTTCTGCCCCGGTTCCTTGGCCTCCTTGCCGTTGGGCGTCATCAGTTTACAGTACACGCCGCCGTAATCGACGCGGTCCGAGATGAACATCGTCCGCGCGTCGCAAAAGGCCACGACCACGCCGCCGGCGTGATTGCTCGACGGCCTGGCATATTTGTATTCGCCCTTGGAAACCTCCACGTCGCGGTGGGCATTGATCAAGGCCGAATCCTCTTGCGGCGCGTTCGGGGACGAGCCATCGGCATACCAGATCATGCCGATGTCCGGCTCGTCGTAGAGCGTCCAACGAGTCGCTTGCATATTCTCGGAAATCAGCAACGTCGTGCTTTCGCCGTCCACGATATCCGTCGCTTTCACCTTTTCGTCGGTCATACCGCCACCCGATTGAAGCGATTGCTTCATGAACACGCCGTTGGCCTTCCAGTCCGGTGGAACGCTTCCGCCCGCCGATGCCGCATCCTGACGCCCGCAATTCGCCACATATCCGATCAGGTCGCCTTCGCGGGAGTTGGCGGGACAGTTGAACATCTTCAACTGGACAGGCTGCGAAGGGAGGTTCTTGCGAATCGCGTCGAAGTTCTCCTTGTTGATCATTTCCATCACGGAGACGATCCAACTCTTGAGCACGGGCTGCCGCGAGCGACCGCTTTCGTCGCCGCTCATCAAGATACGCGAAGAATATCCTGGGTAGAGACCCTTACCCGTCACGTACAAACCCACCGCTTGCGCGATTTCTTTTTGATTGTTCTCGCAACGGGTCTGGTCGACGCGGGCCAAGAACGACCCCAACGCCGGAAAGATCATCGCCATCAACATGCCGATGATCGTGATGACCACCAACAATTCAACGAGCGTAAACGCTCCACGGGCTGACTTGCGCATCTTTCTGTTCTCCTCGCGATATTCGGTCGCGCGACGGCGTTGGCCGTGCGTGCTGGTGGGCGTCTCGCCGTTAGGGTCGGTTTTTTCGGGTTAGTACAGCGTCAGCGCCAAGAAGCTGGGCGCCACTGCTCACTTGGTCCAGCAGTGCTTTGAGGTTGCGATAAACCACACCCCAAATCGTAACCGCGACGATGCGCTAGTTTGCTCGGCACGATGCGCCGGTCGCCTATGATCTGATCTCAATGTCCCATTCGTTAACGTACCCGATCGGCAGCGGAACTGCAAAACGGTAAACCGGTGCGAAATAAGCCCCGTCCGCCGGAGACAAAGCAGCGAGAGCGACCGCCCCTCCATTTGGGAGCGTCGTTGCCGCGTCGAATGCTGTTCCGGTGGAGAAGGGAGTGCGACCGTGCAGACATCCGTGCAGCTTGGCGTCGGCGAAACCCGATCGAAGAAGCACCCGGGGCAGTCTGCCTTCGAAGCAGTGCCGACCCAGGAACCCGTCGCACGCGCAAGCGGCGATTGCCCGCACAGTCGTTCCAATTATTCCGCAAGCCGGACAGTTTTTCTAGCCTATTTCGCCCATTTCTCCGCAGTTTTCTTGACCCGCCTATCCCCGTGTGGATATAGTGAATCGCGGATACCTCCTATCTTATCGGCCCGGGGCGGAATTTCGCCGGCCTGTCTCATTTCCCCCGGGCGCCGTGTGGTACTTGAGCACAACTCGCCAATCGCGCCGACGGCTTTGCCGTCTTGCCCGACCGGCGGTACGGGGAATGTCGTGAATCGGATGCAACTTGTGTCGCCTCGCGGATGCCGGTTTCTGATTGCCGCCGTGCCGATTGTCTTCTTGTTTGCGCAGCCCTTGTCGGCCGGCGTGCTCGACGACATCGGGTTTACGCGGCTCAAGCAAGAGCAAGGAGACGCGATCTCGACCGGCGACAGAGTCGCCGTGGCGCAATCCGAGGCGTTGCTCAGCACCGATTTGTACTACCCCTTGACGACGAATGCCGACTTCGCCGGCAAGACGTTCCTGCAAGGCAGCGGTCCGCACGGCGTTTCGAGCCACGCCACCGACGTGGGGCAGTATTTTTACGGCCTTAGCCGTTCAGTGTCGCCGGGCGTGACTTCGGTCACGAACTACACCGCGGTCGGCTGGCTCAACGGAGACCAATTGAAGACTCTAAGCTCGCAATTGCCGGCCGCCAGCGTCGCCCGCGTGGCCAACCATAGTTGGATTAGCAGCGGATTCGGCGGCGAAGTGCTCAATTCGCTGCAACGCATGGACTGGTTGGTGGAAACGGACGATTTCGTCCAAGTAGCGGGCGTGAACAACCTCTCCGGCGGCGTAGAAGCCCCGGCCGCACTGTTTGCAAGCGCTTTCAACGTCATCACGGTCGGCGTTTCAACGGGCAACCACTCGACGGGCGCGACCGACCTTCCATTTCCGCCGTACACGGCGGCGAATCGGGTCCGGCCGCACCTCGTGGCCCCGATGAACCAAACCAGTTTTGCCGCGCCACTTGTGGCAAGCACGGCGACGCTGTTGATCGACTTGGCGATAGACCACCCCGGCTTGTCGAATGGCACGCAAATCTCGTCGCCCGGTCGAAACAACCGCAAGATCAACAACGGCGAGACGTCCGAGGTGATTCGCGCCGCGCTGATGGCCGGGGCGGACCGACAGGCGATCACCCAGCGGAGCAACGGCTACGTGTATGACCCATCGTCGACGTCGGGCCTCGATCCGCGATTCGGCGCGGGCCAACTCGACGTGTATCAGAGTTACCACGTTGTCTCCGGCGGCGAACAGGACGCCCGCGAGCGCGGCAACGTGGCAGACATCAAGATGTACGGCTTCGACTACGAGCCGTCCTACGTCGCCGGCCAGGCCCGAACGTATCGGTTTTCCGTGGACGAAGTGTCGCGCGAATTTGCGGCATCGCTGGCCTGGAATGTCGATATCGACCTGCAACTCGCCAACGGCGTATATCAAGATCAGTCGGTCGTGCTAAAGAACCTGAATCTGCTCTTGCGAGACGTCGTGACGGGGCAAACGATCGCCAGCTCGAACGGCGGCCACGACGTGACCGAGAATCTGTACGTGCCGATACTGGGCCAGGGCCAGTACGAGTTGGCCGTCAGCGCCGCAAATTATTCGGTAGTCAACCCGTGGACCGTCGACTACGCGCTCGCCTGGCGGTTCGCGCCGTCGTCGACGCCGATGATGGGCGACGTCAATCTCGACGGGACCGTTTCGCTCATCGACCTCGCGCAATTGCAGCGCAACTTCAACATG
This sequence comes from Pirellulales bacterium, assembly GCA_040901705.1. Taxonomy (GTDB): domain Bacteria; phylum Planctomycetota; class Planctomycetia; order Pirellulales; family PLA5; genus PLA5. Next base: position 4,508 of record JBBDYI010000243.1, read on the forward strand.
ACCGAGCGGGCCGTGTGGACCGACGGCGATTTGAATGGCGACGGTCGCGTCGACCGCGCCGACGTCGGAATGCTCGCCGGCACGTTCGGCGGCGGAGCGATTCCCCAGAGTTTACTCGCGCCGATAGTCGGCAATTCGCCGGGGTTCGCGCCGCGGGCGATTCCCGAACCGTCGTCGGTCGCGCTGGCAATGTGCGGCGGATTGACGCTCGTTGTGCTGAGCCGTCGCGGCCGGCCTTGTCGCCAACGCTGATCTTCACCGGTCGCGCCCCGCGGCGATTTCGATTTCTCCTAACCGCAAGGAGCGCCGACGTGCCCGCGCCCAGCCGATCCGCTTCTCGTCAACCGTCGCTTCGTCGGACTCTCCTGGCCCTGGTGGCGATCGCGTCCGTACTCGCCGCGCATCGTCCTTCGCTTGCCGGCGGCGGCCCCGAAAATCTGCTGCTGCTCGTCAATTCGCAGAGCGCGACTTCGCGGGCCGTGGCCAACTACTACGCTCAACTTCGCAGCGTTCCGCCGTCGAATATCGTTTCGCTCGACGTGCCCGTCGGCAACAAGATGTCGGTCGCAGACTTCCGCACGAAAGTGCTAATGCCCGCGCTGTCGACGATGGCGGCCCGCGGCATCGGCGGGCAAATCGACTACATCGTCTATTCGGCCGATTTTCCTACGCAGATCGACCTGTCCGGCGACGGGCGGCCGCAAGGGTTGGGCGTATCGAAGCCCGATCCGTATGCACCGACCGGCTCGATCAACTCGATGACGTTCCTGTGGCAAATGACGATGACCGAGAGGCCGAATTACTACCATCCTACGGAGACCAATCGTTATTTCCGCCATCCGGCCGATCCTCTCAATCGCGGCGTCCGGCGGTTCTTGCCGACGCAAGCTTTCTCTTCATGGCGTGGCTGGGACGAAAGCGGCGACGCGAAAACCGACGGCGGGATTCACTACTATCTCTCGACCATGCTCGGCGTCACCGGAAGCCGCGGCAACACACCGGCGGAAATCGTGGCGTATCTGTCGGCAGCCGCCAAGGCCGACGGCACGCACCCGCGAGGAACGATCTATTACGTCCAGAGCGAGGACAAAGCGCGCAGCGGCCCGCGCCAGGGCGGCTACGACGCCGCGGTCAAGGAACTCGCCAGATTGGGCGTTCGCGGCGAGGTTCTGCACGGACAATTGCCGATCGGCAAGCCCGACGTTCAGGGGACGATGATGGGCGTTGCCAAGTTCGATTGGGACGCATCGGGAAGCCGCATCCTGCCGGGCGCGATTTGCGATCATCTCACCAGCTTTGGCGGCCTGATGTCCGGCGGAGGTTCGCAGTCGCCGCTTACCGCGTACCTGAAGTACGGCGCGGCCGGCGCGTGCGGCACGGTCGTCGAGCCACTCAATATCCCGGACAAGTTTCCGAACCCCAACATCCACGTCCACTATGCGGCCGGATGCTCGCTGGCCGAGGCCTTCTATCAATCGATCGGCTGGCCCTATCAAGTGCTGATCGTCGGCGACCCGCTCTGCCAACCGTGGGCGAACATCCCAAAGGTAACGGTCGACGGCATTACACCTAATGCTCGCACCCGCGGCACACTGACCGTTACGCCCGCGGCGACCGTCGCCGGCACCCGTGGCATCGCCCGCTTCGATTTGTTCATCGACGGTGTTCGCCGCGACAAGATCGTGTCGGGCGAATCGTTTTCGGTGATCACGAACGATCTGCCGGACGGCTATCACGAACTGCGCGTGGTGGCCGTCGAAGGCGGCCCGATCGAGAGCCAGGGCAGGGCGGTCGTGCCGTTTTGGGTCAACAACCACGGCAAAGTGCTGGCGATGAGCAGCACTGCCCGCCGCGTGCGATCGAGCGAGCGGATCGAGATCAAAGTCAACGGCAGCGGAGCAGCGCGAGTCGTCGTCACGCATCAAGGCCGCGACCTGGGCGAAGTAGCCGGAAGCGCCGGTCGGATTTCGGTAAGGGCCAAAGACCTCGGACCGGGCCCGGCGACGCTACACGCCACAAGCTACGCGGCCGCAATCAATGAGAAGGAGCCGCCAAAGCCGCTGGCCACCGCCGCGCCGCTGGAGATTACGGTGTTGGAGAATTGAGTTGGGCCACGAACCAAGCCGCTACTCCGCCACCTGCGCCGCCTCGGCGAAGATTTCGCTGAACCGCCGTTCCTTCCGCTCCCGCCACGCATTCTTGTGGTACGCATACCCGGCGATCAGCGGCACGGCCAGCGTGGCTTCGCTAAACACCATTTGCTCGTAAGCCGTGTCGACCTTGCCCCAACTCGAGGCTTCCTTGAGCGTGCTGCTCGACAAGGCCCCATCGCGGACGTCGGCCACGGTGACTTGGATGGCGTACTTGTGCATCGGCGCGTCGTGTCCCAGGATGTCGGCCGCCACGACGATGTCCTGCGTGAAATTCTTCGGCACCCCGCCGCCGATCATGAACAGGCCCGTCTCGCCGCTGCGAATCTTGATCTGCGTCAGCTCGTAAAAATCCTTCATACTGTCGAACACGGCCCGCTCGCCCGGTCCGCGTTCGTTGTAGTGGACGATCATACCCAGCCCGGCGGAGCAATCGGAAAACGCCGGCGAAAAGATTGGCACGCCGTGCTCGTAGGCCGCCAGCACGATCGAATCGCGGTTCTTACCGTGCTCGGCGAGGTGCTTGCCCATCTCGTGGATGAACTCGCGCGACGAATACGCCCCCGGCGCCATCGTATCGGCGATCTGCTTCATCGTTTCATCGCACACCCGCAGTTCGTCCTCGTCGATCAGCGTGTCGTAGATGCGGTCGATATGCAAATCCCGCAGCATTCCGTCGTCCATGCCCGCCTTGAGCCGTTCCTCGGCCACGTAATGCCGAAAACCCAGGCCCTCGAAAAAGTCCTGATCGACGATGTTCGCCCCCGTGCTGACGATCGCGTCGACCATCCGGTTGCGGATCATGTCGACGAACACCTGCTTCAGACCCGCGCTGATCAGCGACCCGGCCAGCGTGAGAATAATGCCGCATTCCCGATCGCGGAGCATGCGGTCGTAAATCTCCGCCGCCCTGGCCAAATCGCGGGCGGAAAACGCCATGTCGCGCATCTGCTCGACCACGGGCACGACGTCGGTCCGCGTGATGTCGAAATGCTCGACCGTTTGCGACAACAGTTCTTTCTTCGACGGCGACGACATGGACGAACTCCGAAAGCGTGAGCGTAAAAATGCGGGAACGGGTTACCGCCCCGCGATAACTGGCGGCAGGTTACGCGGTATTCTACCCGCCACGCCGGGGGAATCCAGAGCTTCTCGCGCAGCGCCAACACCACGCTCAACGAAAGCTTACGTTTGGGCGCACAACCCGCAGTGCGAGCCGCGAGTTACTTTTCGTGCAACTTCGCATGCTCCGCCTCATCGTGCGGCCGATTGTCCTGGCCCGGACCGGCCGTCAACTCGATCCTATCGACGAACTTCACGTTGGCGCACTCGTCGACTTCGGCTGCCTGGCATGCCGCGTGGTCGCGGATGAAGAACCGGAATGGGCCGCCCGCGGTCGTTGGCAAAGCCCCCATCGCCGCGCCTTCGTCGACGCCGTAGATCAAAAACGCCCGGTCGGCGACCTCGGCCAGCGGGACACTGGCGTGAAAATCGTCGGCCGAAGCGTGCAGCGTGACGTGCGTTGCAGTCGGCCTGGCCCGCGCCGTTTGCAGCAACCCGCTGAGCCAGACGCCGCGGCCCATGCGTTTTGGCTCGATCTGGGAAACGTCGGCGATTTGGTGCTCTGCCGGCAACAAGGCGAGGTCCGCGGCCGACAGCGAGCAGGCTCGCTCGACTTCGCCGTCGACGATCAATTGCGGTGCGTTAGAGGCGGTCATCGGCAGCCGGGGCTTGGGATTCGGGGCTTGGGACGTTGCATTGCCGTGCATACGCAACGTTCTCCGCTTCACCCTAACCGTCCCGGCTTGCCCTGCCAATGCCATCCGCCCTCGCCGCGCGCAAAAAAAGCCCGCTGTGGCGACGCCCTGGCCTGACGCGGCTGTTGCGGCGAAGGAGTGGATG
>JBBDYI010000243.1:8569-18190 GCA_040901705.1 Pirellulales bacterium
GGGCTGCGCCACAGCGGGCGAGTATTTGTGCGAACGAAGAAAAACGCCAACTTCCCGACGACGTGGGCGCGACGCCGGCAAGGCGGCCGAGGAACTCGCGAAGTTGGCGTTTCCTCGTCGCACAAGGGTATATCCGGTTTTCCCGAACATCCGGACACGAAAAAGCGAGCGTTTTCGCGAGCGCGGTTTTTGATGAACGTCGCGTCGACCGGCGACGTCAAAGCGCGCGCGGAGAGATCGTGTCGGCCAGCCGCCACTGCTCCCGCGCGGCGACGCTCGATTGCCAGTCCGCCGCATCGCATTCGAGCAGCGCCGCGGTCGCCGTCTTCATCTCGATCGATTCGCCGCTGAGCCAATAGACGGCCTGCTGCCAGCCGGGATTGTGGCCAAGCGCGAGAACTACCCGCACGTCGTCGCTCACCGTCAACAACGCTTCGCACAGCGCTTCGATCGAGGCGTGATAAAGCGACGAGAGATACTCGACGCCGCCGGCCGGCGAGAGAACCGGCTGCATCCGCTCGAACGTCTCGCGCGTGCGGCGCGAATCGCTGGACAGAACCACCTCCGGTGACCAACCCAACTCGACCAGCCGCGCGGCGACGGCGGGCGCATCGCGGCGGCCGCGGTCGTTGAGCGGCCGATCGTGGTCGGTCTCGGCGGGACTGTCCCACGAGCTTTTGGCGTGTCGCATGACGATCAGACGGTGCTTCATGCGATCGAGTGTACGCGGTCGCCGCGGCGTTGACGAGTGTCGAAGCGCGTTGCCGACGGCTTCTTTCAGATCACCGCCCGTGTTCCTCGTTCGCGCGATGCGATTACGGAATAAGCACTTGATTCGTTTGCAGCGACACCATTTGGCTATACATTCCGCCCGCGGAGAGCAGAGACACATGCGTTCCGATCTCGGCGATGCGGCCGGATTCGAGCACGACGATGCGGTCCGCGTGGGCGATCGTGCTAAGGCGATGCGCGATGACGAAGCAAGTCCGGTCCCGCATCAACGCCGCCAGGCTGGCTTGGATCAGGCGCTCGCTCTCGGTGTCGAGATTGCTCGTCGCTTCGTCGAGAATCAGTATCTCCGGGTCGGCCAGCACAGCCCGGGCGATGGCGATCCGCTGGCGCTGGCCGCCGCTGAGCTTTACGCCACGCTCGCCAATGATCGTATCGTAACCGTGTGCGAAGGCGCTAATGAACTCGTCGGCGTTGGCGATCTCGGCGGCGCGTCGAATCTCTTCGTCCGAAACGCGGCGTTTGCCGTAGCCAATGTTGGCCGCCACGGTTCCATCGAACAAGAACACGTCTTGCTCGACGATGCCGATCAACGTGCGATAGCTTTCGACGTCGATTTCGCGCAGGTCGCGGCCGTCCACTTGAATGCGTCCGCTCGTCGGATCGTAGAACCGCGCGGCGAGATTGCAGAGCGTCGTCTTTCCCGCGCCGCTCGGGCCCACCAGGGCAATCGTTTCGCCGGGATCGACGTCCAGCGAAACGTCGTCCAGAGCCAATGCATCCGCGCCAGGATAGCTGAACGAGACATGCTCGAACGTAATCCGGCCGACGTAGTCTTCCGGACGAATACCCGTCGTCGGGCTGCTCGTTTCCATTTCGCGCGGCTCTTCGAGCAGATCCAGCACTCGATCTAGGCCCGACAGGCTGTTTTGAAGTTGAGCCGCACTTTGCGCCAGCACGGCCAGCGGTTCCAGCAGCATAACGAGATACACCAGGAACATCATCAGGTCGCCCAAGGTGAGCATGCCGTGCAGGACGCGCCATCCGCCGTACATCAACAATGCCGAAGTGGCCAACGGAATGAGCGTTTCCCACACGATTTCGATGGTGCGCATCCACCACCAGGCGTAAAGCTCCTGGCGGCTCATCACGTGGTTGCCGCGCATCACGCGGTTCGTTTCCGCACGCTGTTGGCTGAACGCGCGAACGACGCGCATGCCGCCGAACGATTCCGTGGCCTGTGCGTCGACTTCCTCGCGTCGTGCTCGAATCCGCCGATGCTGTGGACGAATGCGGTTAATCCAGGTGCGATGTGTTAGGAAAACAAGCGGCACCAGAATGGCCGCGCCGATCAGCAGCCGCCAGTCCACCCAAGCCAACACGCAGAGACTTCCAACAAGTTGAATGACCGCCCGCCACGGGTCGTACAGCATTCCGAAGATCAGTTCGCCCACGCTACCTGCGTCCTGCCGCAGAATGCTCGCCGCGCCGCCAGATTTCAATTCCTGAACGCGATGCAAGGGCAATCGCATCGCGTGCCCAAAGACCCTCTTGCGCACGGACATCTGGATGAGTTTCGTCACGCGCGTCGCATGCCAGCGTCCCCAAATGTGCAGGCTCGATTTGATCAGCGACACCGCCAGGACACCGACGGAAATCGTCAGCAACAGCGGCCACGGCTCACGCGGCACCCAGCGCGGAACGAAGTCGGGAAGCGGCTTGCCGCCGAGCACGTTGTCGACCACCAGCTTGGTCGTCGCCGGCGGGATGAGGGCCAAAAGAGTCGCGACCGTGAGAGTCGATAGCGACAGGCCAACGGCGAACCGATGACCGTGGAGCATTTTAAGAAAACTGCTGACCAGAGCCCACGAAGAACGTTCGCGGCGTCGGACGCGGTCGCCGTGCGGCGATTTGTCGCGCGTTCGCAATTCCGCCTTGTACTGCTCGAACTGCCGTCGACTGGAAGGACGTGGCTGCGGCATGGGAAACCGGATGCTCTAAGAATCCGAATCGCCTCGGGACGTCTTACGAACTGCGAAGGGCCTGCGATTGGAACCGTTCGCACCTGCGTATTATATCGCCCGCGAGTGATTTGCTAGGGCGGTTGCCGCGGGCGTCGACGGCAATCGTCGACTTGTCCGCAGCGCCGCCGAGAAGTCTTGAACCTTCATCCTGCAATGCGGCGGACGAGATCTGCGGCCCCCATGCGACGATTGCCGCGGCGGTTCTCGGCATGCAAATCACCGAAGCTCATCCGCGGCTAGCTACGTTGTCACGGCGCACGCTGGATCATTCTCGCTGCCGCACAACCGCGAAGATGCATAGCGACCGCCACAGCCATCACCAACGCCGCGAGTAACTCGAGCGACGACGGCTCCGGCACGATCATGTAGCCCAGATCGGCCAGGACGGCCCGATCGACGTCGCTCCATTCGCGTTCGATGGCGCCGGCGGCAAGCGTGGGATTCATCACCGACATGACGCTGCTGGAAAGGTGCGTCAGGTCGCCGTCGATGAATGGAATGACGGCCGTCGGCACAAGCTCGCCGCCGTGGGCCGCGATGGCGTGCGGCGAAGCGATCGACGCGCCGCCAATCGGCAGAGCGAGCGGATTTGCCGCTCCGCCGGGCAGGATCACGGTTAGGCCCATCGAATCGACCAACAGCGTGTCGTACATCGAATAGATCTCGCCCAACGGAGCGTACATGCCGGGAAACGAGTCCTTGAGGAAGTCGGTCAGAGCGCTGGTCTTGTCGTCGGGCTTCATGAACGAGGCCCAACCGAGCGCGTGCGTGATCTCGTGCAACGCGGCGGTGCGAAAGTCGTGCTCGTCGCTCGGAATTCCGGCCGCGTCCGCGCCGAGGTAAAACGTCTTCGTCGTGTTGAAGCTGAGAAACCCGTTTGCACTCGGCACGGGAATGCCCATGAGAATCTCGGCTTGCGCATCGCCGAACACGACGCCGCTGGCCACGGGAGCGACGGACGTGAAAAACTGGCCGCCTTTGGCGAGCGAATCCGGGCTGGTGTAAACGGACAGCGAAAGCGTGATGGCGCCAGGATTGGCGATCGTCGATTCGATGTAGCCCTTGACTTCCGAGAGCGCCGCGATGCGATCGGCGCCTTCGGTCGAGCCGGGAAAGAAGTATCCGCCGGGAGCACCCAAGGCCGGATCGGCCAACTCAAAGGAAATCGTCACAGCGCGGGCGGTTCCCGCCAAGACGCAGAGGAATAGCAGAAGCGAGACGCCACTGCGGCGGATTATCTTGGACATTAGCGTTTCTCCTCGACTCAGAATCCAGTTCGACGGGAGCAGCCGCCGGTTAGGAGGCTTTGGGGGCAAAAGACATCCTAATTGTGTCGCCAAGGAATTTCCAGTGTTTTGGCGGGAAATGCGAAGTGCGGACAAACGCCGACCCGAGTTTCGCGAGTCCGGTAGAAGAGGGCAGGGCAGGGCGGGGCGGAAACGTTTTGTTGGTCGGGCAAAGACGCCAAACACTTTTCCATCTTGGATCAATTCGACGGGAGCCGGCTTGACGGGATTTCGCAGCCCGTATTGCAGGGATGCCACGGCGGCGCGACGGAAATCGATCGAGAAGTCCAATACCGCTCGCCGCTTGATGTGACCGACCGCGCCTTTCTGGCCGGCACGGGGCACGATTGCCCGGTGTTATCGTGCGCCCGGCTGGGCGGCCCTGCGCCTTCGCAATCGCCATCCCAAGCCGGTCGCCGCCGCGGCGGCCGCTAATGCCCACGAACTTGGCTCCGGCACGATGGTGATGCTGGCCAGCTTGACGAGATTTCCTTCCGCGTTCGGATAGATAATGACGCCGTTGTTTTCGAGATTGCCGGCGAGTCCGCTGAATTCGGGATTGGTATCGAACACCAGATCGTACGTGCCGACCGTGTTCGGCGCCACGTCGAGGTGGAGCGTGAACAATCCGTACTCGCCCGGCTCGATACTGACATTCGCGTTAGGAACGAGGTACAGCCCGATGGCCGCTCCGTCGTGGCCGCTGGCTGCGGGCGAGACGAATTCGAGAATGCTTTCGCCGGGCGGAAAGATCGGCGGCCGGGCCGCCGACGGATTGGTCGCCGCCGTAAGCGTGACCGGAGCGCCGTCGGGAGCGACGTTGAACAACATGCCAAAAGCCGTCACATCGATCGGGCCGTTCGGCACTTCAAGATACACGTCCATCGAAAGGTGCAAGACGTCGGAAGACGGAGCGGGCACGACGATGTCGGTAGCGCGAAAATGGACGGGCGGGCCAATGACCGTTTGGGCGAATCCGGTTTCGAGCGAAAGAATCGACAAAACGAACGCCAACACGACGGACAGAGAATGTCTCATGAGCGTGCTCCTGGTATGTGAGGATTGCGAAGGCTCGCGTTCCCAGCCACATCGAGTGATGATAGCCACCAATCTAGCCAGGGAGGAAGTGGATGTCAACCAACATCGGGTAGTTCGCGGTTTCTGAAGGCGCCGCGGAAATCGGTGGCGGGCCAGCAGAGCAGGGCAGGGCAGAGTCGCGTAGGTCATGCCAAGAGGGCAAACGCTTCTCGGTTGTCGATCGAGCCAAACCGCGCCGGCCTGACGGGATTTCGCATTGCGTGTGGCACATCCGGCAGCTCGGCACGGGTGGAATCGATCGCGGAAGCCCAGCCCCTTCGCCGCTTGGGCACGGACCTGCTCGGCCGACGAACGCGACCGTCGGATTCAACATCGGGCAAATGCCGGCCGTCGGGGAATGTGGCGAGGGAATCGGCACCGCGGCCGGAATTCTGATGATGGTTTGGCCGGGAATGTAATGGGTTCCGCCGGCGCGAGCGATTAGAAATCTTCGACGACGCCTGTCGGGCACAGGATCTCCCGACGTGCGCTTGTTATCGCACGAATGCGGCGCGAAGAAAGGCGAGGCCATAAGCGCCGGCGAGGAGCAGGCATACGTGTAGCACCGCGGCGAGGATGACGAGGCGGTTTCGGGTTGGCTGCAAATCGGATAGGCCCGAGGCGACCAGGGCGGCGAAGACAAACCATTCCAGGATCGAGGCGGCAAATCGCACGGCTTTCTCGTCGACGTGGACGGCGGCCAGCGAGGCAATAAGCGGTTCTTCGACGCCGCTGGCGATGCTCAGGGCGACGACTGGAAGCAGGACGATACGCAGGCAGACACGATAGGAAACCGGTGAAAGCGGGGCGAATCTTCCGGACCAACCGCCGACGCCGTTTGCAACGTGACAGCCGAGGCGGAGCGCGAACGTCGTGGCGACGAAGAAGATCGCCAACGACAACAGCACCAGGTAAACGCTTTCCAGCGTCGGCGCGGACGTGGACGCCATGTGGCAGATTCCTCATTGTTCCGCTGTGAACCTTCGACGCGATCGGGGCGCGATCGATCGCCCGGCAAGTCTAGGTTAATCTTCCTAGGTCCGAAGGCGGCCGAGCGCGCGACGGCGGAGTTGTCGCGATGGCGATGTCGACCATTGCGGCCTGAAATCGCTTCGCTCAGGGATTCTCAGGATAGATCGTTTTCGCTGTCATCAATCATGGCTGCGTCGCACCCCACGCGGCAAAAGAATCGCCACGATGCCCTCCGATGCCGGATAGAGTAGGGCAGGGCGGGGCAGGGCGGTTCGCCGTTTAGCGCCAAATCCGCTCGATCACTTCGCTGGCCGTGCGCTGAATGCGCTCGCCGCTGGATTCGGCCGTTTGTTGCGCCCCGGTTTGAAACTGTTCCATCCAGATCGGGTCGCCGAACGCGACGGCGGCTAGGAGGATCAGCTTGGCGTAGACCGAGACGTTGCCCCACAGCGAGTGGCCCCAGAATTTCAGCGCGGTGCCGAAGCTGCTTTTGATGCGGACGTTTTTCAAGTCGACGCTGTAGATTTCGTCCAGCACAAGATGCGACATATATCCCGCGGCGAGCGCGCCGGCATGGAAGTAGCGGACGTGCAACTCGGCGCAGCCGGTGACCAGATACCCAACGACGGCCACGATGGCAACCGCCGGGATGCTGTGGAACATGCCGCGGTGGACCGTGTAGTTTTTGAGAAACCACGCCAGGCCAAACCGGATCGAGAGATAAACCAGCGCGCCGGCCAGCACCATCGACGCCGGCGGAAGGCCCATCTGTTGGAAGCGGTCGATCAGCAGCATCGGCACCACCGCCGCGCCGAACGCCAGACTCTCGCGGATCGGGCGGCCCGAGGCGCTGTCGAGGTCCGGCAACATGCCGGCGACGCCGCACAGGCTTGCGCCGAGCATCGCGGTGTCGGGCGGGAAACCAAAATACCAATAGCCGGCCGCGCCGTAGCCGAAACCGAGCATGGTGCTGACGGAGATATGTGTTTGAAATCCGGCCATGAGGGCAGGGGTCGGGATTCGGGGGTCGGGATTCAGGGGATGCGCGGCGAAGTCTAGCGAGATGGTTGGGCTGGGCGAAGGGCAGTTCATTCCTGCTTGGCCATCGTGATGACTGCACTGCTATCGCCGAAGCGTCGCGGCGTTCCGCTATTGGGCGGGACGCGGGAAGTGGTTACAGTTCCTTGCCCTTGAAGAAACGCAAGCAGCGCATTGCCGCACGCAGCACCCCGAATCCCGAATCCCGAATCCCGAATCCCGAATCCCGAATCCCGAATCCCCTTCCCTGCCCCCGCCCTCCAGCCCCCGACCCCTGCTCCCATGCAGCTTTACGATTTCGTGATGATTGGCGTGATGTGCGGCGCGGCCATCTTCGGCGCCATGAAAGGGCTTGCCTGGCAAGTCGCTTCCGTGTCCTCGTTCGTGCTCAGCTACATGGCGGCGCTGAAATTTCGCGACTCCGTGGCGCCCTACATTGCCGCCGACGCGCCTTGGAATCGATTTGGCGCGATGCTCGCGATCTTCATCGCCACGTCGCTGGCCATTTGGATTCTGTTTCGGCTCGTACACGACATCATCGACCGTGTGAAGCTCAAGGAGTTCGACCGGCAGGTCGGCTTCCTGGTCGGTGCGGCCAAGGGCGTGTTGTATTGCGTGCTGATCACGTTCTTCGTGGTCACCCTGTGGCCGGACGCGCGAGAGCAGGTGCTGCACTCGCGCTCGGGCCTGTATATCGCCCGGCTGATCGAGCGGGCCGACAAGGTGATGCCCGAGGAGGTCAAGGATGTCATCGGGCCGTATTTGGAGCGGATCGGCAGCGGGCACGATCACGATGAGTCGCAGCTGACGGGCGAACCAGAGTCCGGCGTGCTGGGCAGGATCCCCGCGGCTATCTTTGGCCGCACGAACGGTGCAATCGATTCAAGCGGCACGCGCGGCGCGACGGACACCGCGAAGGACACCGTGCCGGATGCACGCGACGCGCCCGGCGGTTCCGCGGTCGGGCAGGGGAGTGCGGCCTGGCCGAACGCGCCGCAGCCGGAGGCATTGCAAAACGAGCTGCCGAGTGCTCCAGCCCCGCGCGAACGATCTTTTTACGACCGCTAACCGCCACGAATTCGCGGACGGCGGCGCGTCGCCTGGGCGGCGCTTTTTGTGCGTTCGATTCGCCGCGTCTCGCGCCTTTTCGTGCAGCATGCCCAGCGCATTGCTGTCGCCGAAACGCCGGAGCAGAGCGGCGGACGACGGCCGAGCCAATTTGCATGAATCCCGGCGTTTTCAGGCTGTTTTACCGAACATAAGAAACATTATCGGACGTTGGCCGAAGGGCCGTTTCCAGGCGATTTGGACCCGTTGGGCGGGCGCTACCACCGGCGAGAGTTTGATTGCGTTGAAGCATCGCGACGCTCGGCGTCGTGCATGGCCTGGGTTGGAATAGAGCGACGCTGGCGGCACGAAGTATGGGGCGGCTGCAGGACGACATCGCGCCGCGCCTTGCGAACGCCGTCGGTGCCGGGGCCGCGCAGTCCGGCTGGCAAGTCTCCGGATCCTCTCTTTTTCTCATCGAGGAACGGTCGCCATGAGCGGCAGGACGTTCGGTGTCAGTCAACCGGAATTGCTGCGCGGCTTCGGCCTTCGCCGGTCGGTAGGGCGGCGACTTGGGGTGGCGGTGTTCTTGGGTGCGCAAATCGCCGTCACCGCCTGGCTGATGTGGCGTGGCTACCTGAGGAACCAAAGTCATCCGGTTGGTTACGCCGCGTTCGCCATATTGAATCAACTCGGCTTGGCCGCAGTGTGGTTCTTTGTTTCGACGCGGCGAAGCCTCACGCGATGCGCGGCGATGCTATGCCTATTGGCGGTGCATGGGGCGATCATCGCCTGGCACGCGCCGAATTTCGACGACTGGCTTAGCCCCGACCAGTTTACGAGCTTGCTTTCGTATGCCGGTGGGTTCTGGCTGGTTCCCGTAGCGGCGGTTATGGACGTGCTCCGGCGACGTGGCTTGCGTGTGGTGGCGATTGGTGATCAGGTCTATCTGAGAGCACCGCGCCGAGTTTGGTTTTCCGCGGGACTTCTCGTTGCGGCGGTACCGTACGCGGCAGCGAATGTCGCGTGGGTGAACGAAATCGTCGATTGGGTTCGTACCGAACGAGCAGAACCACTGGCGCTAGTGATTCCGCAATTGCTCTGCGCGTTGGGCGTGGCGTTCGTCGTGCTCGGCCTGTTCGCGGCGCTCGAACATCACCGTGCGCCGCGGTCGTTCTTGATGCTCGTGACGGCGGTTGTCGTGCTGTGGCTTGCGGTCGTGGCGATGTATGCGGCCCGCAACGACCTGACATGGGTGCGCATCCGCCGCGACTCGGTTGGCGCGTTCTTGGGGTTTGTGCCGTACTTGCACTTCTTGTGGTTTCGCGCGTTGGGCTATCGCGTCGCATACGTGGCCGCAGGCCACGAACGCACGCTGCCGCCCTACCCCGCCGTAGCTGTCCATTCTCTGAAACCGGCGCTGCGTGATTTGGCTGAGCCGGTTATCA
>JBBDYI010000244.1:0-18131 GCA_040901705.1 Pirellulales bacterium
ATCTACCGAATCAAGCCAACCCGAACTTTTGGTCGTGACAAAGCACTAGGGGCGGCACAATCTGGGCCAGCGCATCCCAGTACGCCCTGGCCGACGACGAATGCGACCCGGTGGGATCGATTTTGAAGGCGACGAAAGGAATCGGAAATCGCGGTCGTCGAGAGCGGGCAACGGTTTCGCCGCTGCTCTTCGTTTTGCTTGCAGGGGTTTTTCATGCCCGCCAATTCGCCGAGTACGCCTGCTGAACCGATACGGACGGTCTCTCAGCTTACCGCCGAACTAAAAGACGTCGTGGAGTCGACGTTCCCGTCCGTGTGGGTGAGCGGCGAGATTTCGAATTTCTCACGACCCGCGTCAGGGCATTGCTATCTCACGCTCAAGGACGATGAGGCTCAACTGCGGGCGGTGATTTGGCGGACCACGGCGGCGCGGGTTGCGTTCGATTTGCACGACGGGCTGGAAGTGATCTGTCAGGGGCACTTGGACGTTTACCCGCCGCGGGGACAGTATCAACTCGTCGTCACGCAGCTTCTGCCCAAGGGCCTCGGTGCGCTGGAATTGGCGCTGCGGAAACTTCGCGACAAGCTGGCGGGCGAAGGTTTGTTCGACCCGCGGCACAAGCAGCCGCTGCCGGCGTTTCCGCAACGGGTGGCCTTCGTAACGAGTCCGACCGGTGCGGCGGTCCGCGATTTTCTGGAAGTGCTGCGGCGACGATGGCGGGGGACGAGCGTGCTGGTCGTGCCGGTTCGCGTGCAGGGCGAGGGGGCCGCGGCGGAAATCGCGGCGGCCATTGCGGCCGTGAATCGCCTGGCCGAGCCGCCGGACGTGCTGGTCGTCGGCCGCGGCGGCGGCAGCATCGAGGATCTGTGGTCGTTCAACGAGGAAGCCGTAGTGCGGGCGATCTTCGCGTCGCGGATTCCGGTGATTTCCGCGGTAGGACACGAAATCGACGTGACGCTGAGCGATCTGGTCGCCGACGTGCGGGCGCTCACGCCGAGCGAAGCGGCGGAACGGTTGGTTCCGGCTCGCGAAGAGATCGTGGCGGCGTTGGACGGCCGCCGCAAACGGCTCGCCGCCGCCCTGCGCAATCGCGCGACCCATGCTCGCGGTCGGCTCGACGCACTGGCCGGTCGGGCCGTGTTTCGCCGGCCTTTCGACCGCGTTCGCGACTTGGCGCAACGGCTCGACGAATGGCAATCGCGCGCCGCTCGCGCCGTGCGGACGTGTCAGCAGCGCGGAGCGGCCAAACTCGACGCCATCGCCGCGCGCATCGAAGCCCTCAATCCGACCGCCGTGCTCCGTCGCGGTTATAGCATTACGCAACGGGCGAAAGACGGCCACGTGATCCGCAAGAGCGATGAGGTCGTGCCCGGCGACGAAATCATCACCCGCGTCGCCGAAGGGATCGTTCACAGCCGCGCCGAGCGGAGTCCGTGATTCGGGCGAACCGCCCTATGAAAACTTCGACAACGCACGTCGGTCCATTCACAGCCGATCGAGCGCATCGAGCCAGCGGCCAAGCTCGAAAAGATCGTCCGCCGATAGCGTCGTTGTTGCGGCGGGAAGCGTTTTGGTTGAGACCGGGTATTCGAGCGTGCGCAGTCGCGTCAGTCCCGCGTCGATCTTGCGCGCCTGCCGCGAATCGCTTGCCGCCGCACTGTAAAACGCCAGCGGCGCGAGCGGCTCCGTCGCGGGCACGTCGAGATTCGCCGGCAACGCGGCTTCGACCACGGCCGCCGCCGCGACGCGCCCCCGCATCGCCAAGGCCAGCCGCAACGCGAACGCTCCGTCGGTTCCTTCGCCGAAGCACGCCACGCGCGAACGGTCGACGCCATATTTTTCCGCCACGTGCTCCATCGCCCTGCGAACGAACTCGGCCTCGGCCGGTTCCCAAACGGCCTGTTGCCGCGACCGGACGACGAGCAGCATCAACTCGCTGTCGTCGCAGACCGCCTTCCAGCGTTCGATCAGTTTGTCGTTCTGCTCGCCGCTGGCGGCCTTCGTCCACACGACGAGTCCCAGCGGCGCGCGGCCCTCGAACTTCTCCGGCACGTAGGCCACGGCCGATTCGGCGAACTCCGGCAGCTTGATCGGCACGACGCCGAGCGCCAGTTCCGGCTTTTCGCCGTCGCCCAATCCAACACGCGCCGGCGGCAGCGCGCCGGGAATTGCTTCGTCGACTCGGCCAAGCACGACGTCGACCGTTTGCGTTGCGCCGCCGCGTTCGAACGTGACGGCGATCGTCTCGCCGGGCGCACGCTCGGCGAGCGCGGCCGCGGCGTCTTGTCGCGAATGAATCTCCGCTTCGCCAAGTTTGACGATCTTGTCGCCCGCCGTCATGCCGGCCGTGTCCGCCGCACCACCGGCGAGCACGTGCCGCACGACCACGTCCGCCGCATCGCGCCGCGGCAACAGCCCCAGCGACGGCCGCACATAAGCCGGTAGTTCGGCGACCAGTTCGACTTCGTGCTCGCTGGCCGCGCCTTCGCGATCGACTGTAATCCGCACGCGGTCGCCGGCGTATTGGCCGCCGAGTTGTTGCTTGAGCTGCGCGCCGCGCTCGACCGGCTCGCCGTCGATGGCCGTGATGCGATCGCCGGCCTTCAAGCCCGCCTTGCGCGCCGGCGATGCGGCCTGAGTCGCGCCAATCACGGCCGGCTTGGAAAACAGGTCCGCGTTTTGCAAGCTGATCCCCAGGCGGCCGGGCTTGAGGTTTTCGCCCTTGGCGAGTCGCGGCCAAACGGCGACGACGTGATCCCACGGCACGGCGAAGCCGATTCCGGCGTCGTACCACTGTCCGCCCTCGGACATGCCGGCGCCGTCGAGGGGAATTTCGGTAATCAGTCCGATCACGCGGCCGCGGACGTCGACGAGGGGACCGCCGTAGTTTTGCGGCGAGATTTTGGCGTCGGTCTGAATCGCCCGGTTCCATAGTCGGTCGACCGCGCTGACCACGCCGACCGACATGCTGGCGTCCGCTCCGTCGAAGGTACGGCCCAGCGCGATCGCCCATTGGCCGACGGCGATTTTGCCGCGCGGGGCGGCCTCGGGCACGGGTAGCTTCGTCGCGTCGACCTTGAGTAGCACGATCTGGCGGCTTTCGTCGGTCGCCACACGGCGGGCGGCCAGACGCTTTCCGTCGGCCAGCGTCACGAGCACGGTCTTCGGATCGCCGGCGAACGCGGCGCTGCTGGCGACGATCCAGCCATCGGCGTCGACGACCACGCCGCTGCTCCGCGTCGCGCTGGCCTGCGAAGCATCACCCTCGTCCGCGCCGCCGAGCGTTTCGATCCGCACGACCGCGGGTGACACCCGCCGCGCGGCGGCACGCAAGGCTGCGCCTTCCTGCGCCGCGAGATCATTACCGTAGGCGGCTCCGATTCGAAACACGGACACACGGAGGCACAGAGAAAGGAACGGCAGTTGCAGAACGAAGAACGCCAAGAGAATCGCGATGCGAATGACCGGTACATTGTTTACGTTGCATCCTTCCTTCCGCATTCCTTCTCCGTGCCTCCGTGTCTCCGTGTTTCCAATGGCTGGCAACGTACTCGAATTGCTGCGCGGCGAGGTTCGTTCGATCATGGCGAGGCCTCCGATGCGGTCAGCCGTGTTTCGATTAGTTCTTGGCCGCGCATCAGCGTGATCGTTACGGCGTCGGCTCGGTCGATGAACTGCAAGTCTTCGGCGACGGCCCGGCACGAAGGCGCGAGTTGGCCGTCGATCATGATGACCAGATCGTCGGGTCGAATTCCGGCCGCGGCGGCGGGACTGTTTTCGCGGACCCGATCGACGTAGGGCGGCGTGCGCGGCAATGCGTCCGGCACCAGCACCAGACCGAGCGCCGCGAGCGTGTGCGGTTGCTGCGGGCGATTGGTTTGTTGCTCGCGGCGGCGCGGTCCTTTGCCGGCGGCGAGATCGGCGACGGCATCGCGAATCTCGCTGACGGGCAACGCGTAGTTGAGCCAGGTGTTCGTGTCGCGGCTGCGGAGTTCCTTGCCGAGGACGCCGAGCAAAACGCCATCGGGGCCGACGAGCGCTCCACCGGCCGCGCCGGGATTATTCGTCACGGCGTCGATCACGAGCACGTCGCCGGTGTAGGGCGTGCGATAGGTTCCGCGGCGGGCGGCGAGCTTCGTCTTGGCGGCGATCCAGGCGTGTTGCACGCTGGCCGGCTCGTCGCCGGTGGCGACGTTGTACAGATTGCTGGCGGCGATCACGCGCGTGCCGACTTCGACTTGGGCGAGCGGCGTCGCCATGGAGAGATCGAAAAACGGCGCGTCGCGTGCGTCGATCTTGAGCACGGCCAATTCCAGCCGCGGATCGGCCCCGACTAGCTTGCCGTCGAAGCGGCGGCCGTCGTCGAGGACGATGGCGACGGAATCGGTGTCGAGGACGTAGCTCCACGCGGTCAACACGTGCCCTTGGGGCGAGATCAGCACGCCGGTTTGATACGGTTCCAGTCCGCTGGCGCCGCCTGCGCCGTAGATCTTCACCACGCGCCGTTGAGCCGACTCAATCGGCGAATCCGCGGCGGCGGGCTCGTCAGCGCGTGCCGGCGTGGCGAATTGAAACACGGAGACGCGGAGGCACGGAGAAACGATGTAGGTAAGCAATAGGAATATCGCAAATACGAACGCATAACGAACACCCGGCTTACGGTTCGTTCCGAATTCTGCAATTCGTAATTGTACCCCTGCGTGTCTGCGCGCTACTAATCCCGCAGTTGTTGCTCGTTCACGCGATTCTGGGCAGGCTCGATTCAACGCAGAGAACCCAGAGGACGCGGAGGTCCGCAGAGAAGGCATCAAGCTTCGACTGCGGCTGGCCATTTCCGATACGAAACTGCAACGCGAGTTCAACAATTGCGTCACGCGCGCGATACCAGAAAAGCGTTTCAGGGCATCTCCTCTGCGCTCCCTCTGCGTTCTCCGCGTCCTCTGCGTTGAAGTAGTCAACTCATTTTTCGATAGCGGCCAACGGCTGCTCCACGCCTCCGTGTTTCCAATTCGCATGATTGTGAAATTCTTCATGGCGCCGCCTCCTTGGCGACTTGCCATTGTTTGACGGTTATCGCCGCGAAGACTGTGTCGCCGTAGCGGACTTCCAGCCTCGTGGGCAGGCGCAGTCCACCTTTTTCCTGATAGTCGGCGAAGTGAATCTCGCATGGATCGGCGTCGTCGTCGGAGAACATTTCCATGGCGATGAGATCGCCGCCGTTGGGCGCAAAGTAGAATCTGGCTTCGACGCCGCCATGCACGGCCGCGAGCACGTCGCACAGCGCGTTGCCATCGAATTCATGCCCCGCCAGCGGCGCGGTGCCCCAATAGGTCACTTGTCCGAACCGATCTGGACCGAGACGCAGCAACCGCTGCCACAGGTGAAGCGCAACGAGCAGACCTCCGCTGCCGGGCGGATCGCGCGTTGCGGCCAGGTCGCCCGTGAACGTCACGCGCGAGATCGCGGCGGGCAAATCGGCCACGGCTCGTTCCGCGCCGATCTCGAACATCGCCAGACTGCCGTCGGCGAGGCTGCCTTTGATTTGCCACGTGGCGTCGGTGCGATCGAACGCCCCTTTGGCGACCAGCGCCTTCCAGACGCGGTCGCGTTCGAGCTTGTTGAAGTAGTAGTTCGCGAATCCGCTGTGCGCTTCGTATCGCCGCCGCACCTCGTCGGGCATCGCCGGCTTCTTTGGCTCGCCGCCCCAGGGCGGCGGCAGCGGCAGCGGCATGTTCGGTTTATCCGCATCCTCCTTCTTTTTATCCGGCGAATCGGGCTTGTCGTCGCCCTTGGATTTCTTTTTGTCGTCGCCCGGTTCCGGTTCCTGCGGTTCGTCGGGCGGCTTGGACGGTTGGGCTTCGGCGGTCGCGTTTTGCACCATCGCGAGCAATTCCGCCTCGCGATGCACGCCGGAAAGTCGCACGAACGTTTCCATCCGCCGGCCGTCGCGGCGATAAACGAGCGGCACGCGCCAGCCCTTGGGATACGAACCGAGGACATTTTTGACGGCGTTGGCCGTGGCCACGCGGCGGCCGGCAAGGCTCTCGATGACGTCGTCGTACCGCAGGCCGCGGCGATAGGCGTCGGATTCTTCGAGAATGCTATCGACGCGGGGCCGGCCTTGCTCGTCGCTCGAAACGGTCGCACCGAGCGTGGCGTGGTCGACGATCCGCCCGCCGCGGAGTTGGCCCATGAACCGCTTGATCTGATTCGCCGAAATCGCGTAACCGACGCCGACGTTGACGCGGCCGCGCTTCTCGAACGAGCCGCGGCCGTTGATGCCGATGACTTTTCCTTGGGTGTCTCCTTGCGTGCCGAACAGCGGACCGCCGGAATTGCCGGGATTGATCGCGGCGTCGGTCTGAATGCAGTCGGCGTATTCGAGCAGCGTGCCTTCGGGGTATTGATAGCGGCCCACGCCGGAGACGATGCCGTAGGTCACGGTCGGCTTGAAATCGGTGGCGAGTAGAAACGGATTGCCGGAGCAGAACACCCAATCGCCGACGCGGACCGCGTCGCTGTCGGCCAGCTCCGCGTGTGGAAAGTCGTCGCGGCCGAGTAGTTTCAACAGTCCGACGTCGCCGACCGGGTCGATGCCGACGATCACGGCGTCGTAGAGTTTGCCGTCGGAGAGGCCGCACTTCATCCAGTCGCCGGCAGCCGAGGTGACGTGAAAATTCGACAAGGCATAGCCGTCGGCCGAAATCAGCACGCCGGAGCCGCCCCCTTGTCCATCCTGACCGAACACGGCGACGGTGGTCCGCCGGGCCTGGTCCATTACGGCCACACGGCTCGCCTCGGCGGCCAATACGTCGGCCGGCACATCGAGCGGGTCGGCGGCGAACGTGCGAGCCGCCGCGAACAGCGCGCACGACAAGACGACCGCCGCGAGCGTAAAGCTCGCCAGGGATCGCCAAGTCACACGTCGAACGGCCGTTGTCATCTAAGAAACCTCACGTCGCCCTATCCCCTGCCCCCTGCTCTACTCCACCAGCCGCGCATCGCACAGATTCAAATGATCCGCCACATCCAGGTCGTCGTCGAAGTCGACGAGGATCGTCAAGCGTTTGACGCCTTGCACATCGAGCGCGAGCGACACGGCGGCGTCCTTGCCGGAGAGCGTGCCCGCGTAAAGTTCCTTGCCATCGCCGTCGATGACCAGCCGCACGCTGCCGGCGGGTCGCACGCGGCTGTCGATGCCGGCCACCGCCGAGAGCGAGCGAAACGACCGCGGCAACCGATAGACGAGTTTGGTGCGGCTATGAATCGCTAGTCCCTTGGCGTACGGCCAGGCTGGGCTGTAGCGGCCGGCGTCGTCGCGGGGGAGCAACAGCGGGCCGCCGAACAACGCCCGATCCGTGCGGGGGCGAAAAAGCTGGATGAGTTCTTCCGAAGGCTCGCCGCCGACCAACGGCGACCATTCGACCGATTCCGGTTTGAGATCGCCCAGGTAGACCGTTTTTGCCGCGGCGTAGTCGATCCGTGCGATGTCATCGAGGTTGCGGACGATCTCCAGGCCGGCCGGAGTCGTTAGGTGCAGCTTTCCGTCGGCAACGCGGAGCGCCGCCGCCGGCAATGTCATGCCCAGGGCGTCGACCACGACGCATGCCGTCGCGGGTAGCTCGCGGCCGGTCGGCCGATAGAAGACGAGAGCGAACACGCGCTTCATCGGCACGGGTTTGACTTCGCCGTCGATCTCGAACTGCACCGCGTCGGCCGTGATGTCGCGGACGATGCCGGAAAGCGAATCGATCGTCTGCTCGCCGCGGCGGATGACGATCTGATCGCCGCTGGCCTTGCGCGAGGCGATCTCGGCGAATCGATCGAGCACGGCTTCGTCGGCTTCTTGAAAACGAATCGTTCGCACGTCGCGGGCGTCGAGCGCACCAGCGGCATCAAACGGCGACTTCCAAGCAAACTGGTCTTTTGTCCGCGTGAGCGCGGCGGCCGTCAGACGCGTGCCGTCGACGAGTTCGATCCAAGCGGCGATTTTTGCGTGCTCGGCGGTGCTTGCGCCGGGAAACGTGACCCGCATCACGTCGGTTGCCGCGATGGTTTTCTCGCCATCGGCGGCGCGGACCACGACGTGCTGGGCCGATGCGTCGACGAGCGCGCCGCTGGTGCGCGAACCGGACACGGTCTCGACCTCCGCATCGACGGCGAAGAACAGAAACGCGACGGCGACGATTACAATGTTCATGCTAAGCAAGTTTGCGTGCGGAATTTTTTTGTCGTTTTGTAGGGCGGGTCGAACGGAGCGAGGGCCACCGCAAGACTTGGCGCTTATCCCAGAACTGTAAGCAAAATGGTTGGACCAGCCGCTCGCGGATCGTGGGTTACGATGGGGTCATTGTTTACTCCACCACACCACAGCGCCAATAACGAGAGGGCTGGTCCAACCATTTTGTCTACAGTTCTGGGAAAAGCACTGAGGAGAATCAAGCAAGGCTCCGCACCCAATTCCCGAATCCTGAACCCCGAAACCTGCGTCCCACTCCCTCACTGAGCCGTCATGATAATCATCCCCAACACGCCCAGCACCACGATCACGCCCAGCGCGATCGCCCAATTCATCCAGTTCCGCGCCTGACGCCGGTGCATACGCTCCAACTCCGCCTCGCGTTTCCGGCGGAACTCGATACTATCGCGTTCGCGAAGTTTGAACTGCGCGCTGCAATGAGGGCACAGCACCTCCTGCCCCAGCATGTCCTCGGGCGTTTCCAGTTCGTGACCGTTCGGACAAGGAATGTGCAGCAACCGCGGCTCGTCCGGGGCTTCCGCGGTGCCGCCGAATCCCGGCAAACCGGCCGCCGCCGACTCCTCCGGCAGCACCGCCTCTTGCACGGGGGCCGGAGCCGGCGTCGGAATGATGAATACCATCCCACACTGCGGACAGCGGCACTGCTGCCCACCTTGCGACTCGTCCCCTTCAAGCAAATGCCCCCGCGGGCACATGAATTGAAACGCCATATACCGTTCCTCTGTCCAGGCGGCTTTCCAAGCGGCAATGCGGCGAACATTCGCCCACGCTCCGGCGTCTACTCGTAGCCTACCTCTGTAGCGTACCTCTATTGTGTACGGCAACCGCAAAATCGTCCAACCGAACTTCTTGCACAGTTGGCAACGTCTTGGAAGAAAAAGCCGCACGCCCTACGATACGGGCAGTCGAAACGGGCAACGCGGCGGCGCGGATTTCAAGTGCTGCCCCCTGTCCCCTATTCCCTGCCCTCTATTCCCCAGTCCCCAGCCTCCAGCCCCCGCACAAACCCGTGTTCGAATCCATCGCCCTAGCTCCGAGCGACCCAATCCTCGGTCTCAGCGACGCCTTTGCCAAAGACGCCAACCCCGATAAAATCAATCTCGGCGTCGGCGTGTTTCAGGACGCCACGGGCAAGACGCCGATTCTCGCCTGCGTCAAAGAGGCGGAACGGCGGCTTGTGGCCGGCGAGACGAGCAAGGGCTACTTGGCGATTTCCGGTTCGCCGCAATACGGCCAGCACGTCGCCCGGCTGGTATTCGGCGGCGAACATCCCGCCGTCGCCGAAGGCCGCGTCGCCACGGCCCATACGCCGGGCGGAACCGGCGGGCTGCGCGTGGCGGCCGACTTCATCAAGCAGAACTTTCCCGCCGCCAAAGTCTGGCTGAGCGAGCCGACCTGGCCGAACCATCCCAGCGTGTTTCGCGCCGCCGGAGTCGAGACCGCGACCTATCCATACTTCGACGCGGCGACGAACGGTCTGGTGTTCGACAAGATGCTCGCCGCGATCCGCGAAATTCCCCAGGGCGACGTGCTCCTGCTGCACGGCTGCTGCCACAATCCGACCGGCGTCGATCCGACGGCCGAGCAATGGTCGGCCATTGCCGACGCGGTCGAACGGAGCGGCATGCTGCCGCTGGTGGACTTTGCCTATCAGGGTTTCGGCGCCGGCCTCGTCGAGGACGCGGCCGGCTTGCGAACGCTGCTGCGGCCCGGCATGGAATTGCTCGTCGTCAGCTCGTTTTCCAAGAACTTCGGCCTCTACAACGAGCGTGTCGGGGCGCTTTCGCTGGTGGCCCGATCGACCGAAGCCGCGGCGGCCGCGCTAAGCCAAGTCAAGGTTTGCATCCGCGCGAACTACTCGAACCCACCGTGCCACGGCGCGGCGATCGTCACGACGATCCTCGGCGACGCGGCCTTATCGGCACGATGGCAGCAAGAACTCGCCGCCATGCGCGATCGCATCAATGCCATGCGGAAGCTATTCGTCGAAACGCTCTCCGCCAAGGGCATCGACCGCGATTTCTCGTTCATCGCCCGGCAGCGCGGCATGTTCTCGTTCTCAGGGCTGACGCGCGAACAAGTCGAGCGGCTCAAGTCGCAGCACTCCATCTACGCCGTCGGCTCCGGACGCATCAACGTCGCTGGCATGACGGAAGCGAACATGGATCGGCTCTGTTCGGCCATCGCCGAAGTTCTGCGATAGCAGTCCCCGTAGAGTGTGTCGAGCGGAGCGAGGCCCGCCATGCTCGGGCAATCGAATCGAATCGCGGTGGGCCTCACTTCGTTCGACCCACTCTACGAATCAAGAGGCGACGCACCAACCGGCTCGGTGTCCGTCATATCGTCTTCGTACAAAGCGTCGCACGTGTTGGGCACGGACGCATTACGCTCGGACGGCGCGCGTTGCAGCACCGCCAGCAGCGACGTTCCGAACGGCACGCCCATCCACCCCAGCACCACGGTTTCCGCCAGGCAAAGCGTCCGCATTGCCCAGTTGATCGGCCACAGGGGAATCGCGTGCTGCCGCAGCCGCCCGCCGCTCACGCCGTTGACCAGGCGAAAGCCGGCCTTCAAGAAGAACAGACTGTGAAACAAGTATCGCAGCTCACAAAGCTGGCCGTGCGGAGCGAGCAGCGTCCGCAGCGGCTCACGGCGATACCGCCGATAATGATGGTTCCGCTCGTCGTGCGCGTCCCACAGCAGCATGAACGCCGGCACGGTGAGCACGAGATATCCGCCCGGCCGCAGCATCGCCACCAGATTCTCGATCGCCGCCGCGTCATCCTCGATGTGTTCCACCACGTCGAGTGCTGTGATCAAATCGAACTTCCAACCGTCGTATTCGGCGTTGCCCAGCGGCGCGTGGTGGATCGCCTCGCGGTACGGGTTATCGCTCCGCACGAGCGAGCGGTCGATCTCGATTCCCCGCACGCGGCCGAACCGCGCCAGCGCCGGAAAGAACACGGCGCCGCCGCAGCCAACGTCGAGAATCTCCGCCGGCCGGGGCACATCGAGCTTTCGAATCTCGCGCAGCAAGATCGCCTCGCGAGCACGCCACCACCAGTGCCGCGCGTACAACTCGGCGTATTCGCTGCCGTAATCCTCGTTCACCGCACAACTCCCCGCTCGATTCCGATCGCGGCCGGGCTTCCGGACGCGACGCGATTTCACAAACTTACGCTACGCACGGCGGCGGCGAGTTATAGTGAAAAGGATTGTGACGATCGTGCCGTGCTGGCCGGTTTCTCGTTCCGAAGAACGCCGCTAATGTTCCGATTCATTCACCGTGTACTAGCCGCAATAGCAGTTTGCACGTTCTCCGCCTCGCGAGCCGACGCCGGTTACACCTATCTCGGCGACCCGCCCAGCAAGTGGGACATCGGTCCCAACGCCGCCAGCGAACATGCCTTCATCGCTCCCGCTGGCCCCGGCACGCCCGGCAACGCCACGTTCAGCATCGTTCCCGCCGGGCGAACTTTCGACAACGCCGCCGACACGGCCCACGGCGCGAATCACACGGCCGCCATCACCGCGCTGGGCGTGCCCGGCTTCGGCGACGAAGGCGACTACGCGGCGCTATTCGATTGGGCGCTCGATTCTTGGGCGAGGGTGAGCGGCTTCACGAATCTCGGCCAGGTCATCGACAGCGGCGCGAACATCGGAGCCACCGACGCCGACGGCGGCGCGATCGGCGACATCCGCATCGCCGCGTGGGAGCTTAGCTCCTCCTCGCTGGTGGCGCACGCGTTCCAGCCCGGCACGGAGGCAATCTACGGACTCGGCGGCACCGTGGCCGGCGATTTGCACATCGACGTCAACCGCAACTGGGTCGACGATCCGCTGGCTACGGCGTCGACGTCGCGATTCGATATTTATACGATCGTGCTGCACGAAATGGGCCACGCGCTCGGCCTCGGCCACTCGTCGGTTCGCGGCTCGGTGATGGAAAACGCCTATCGCGGGGCGAAGCGCGAGCTGACTGCGGACGACCTTGCGGCGATTCGAGCCGTCTATGGCGTGCCGGAGCCGTCGACGCTAGTCCTCGCCACCATCGCACTATTAACGGCGGCATTCGCCCATCAAGCTTGCCAAGCACAGCGCCGACAACAACAATCGTAACTCAATCGCCGCACTATCCCCTGCCCCCTGCCCACTATCCACTTCTCCCTGCTCCATGCCGAGCTATCTTGAAGACTTGACCGTGCGGCTGGCCGTTGGCGTGTCGCAACTGCCGGAAGAAACCCGCGCTCGGCATGCGCAGTTTTTCCTCGCCGCCCAACGCGACGACGGCGGGTTTGCCGGCCGCGAAGGGGGCAGCGATCTGTATTACACGAACTTCGCGCTGCGGTCGCTCTCATTGTTGGGCGAACTGCACGGCGACGTAGCCGAGCGGGCGCGATCGTTCCTCGCCGCGCGGTTGTCGGGCCACGCTTCGATCGTCGATTTCCTGTCGCTGATTTATGGCGCGGCGCTCGTCGATTTGTCCGCCGGGCTGGACGTGTTTGCGGGTGCGGCACCCGACTGGCGTGAGGCGGTCGCCGCGGCGCTCGAACGCTTGCGCCGCGACGACGGCGGCTACGCCAAGGGCACGGAAGGCACGGCCAGCAGCACATACCACACGTTTCTCGTCGCGCTGTGCCGGCAGTTGATCGACGCCCCGCTCGTCGAGCCGGAGCGAATGGTTGCGTTCGTCCTTTCACAGCGCCGCGAGGATGGCGGCTTCGTCGAGATCAAGCCGATGAAACGCAGCGGCACGAACCCAACCGCCGCCGCAGTCGGTCTGCTGAAAATCGTCGGCCCGCTCGATGAAGAAGTTCGCGACGACGTCATCGACTTCCTCGCCGACATGCAAACCGACGAAGGCGGCCTGCGGGCGAACACGCGGATCCCCATCGCCGACCTGCTCAGCACGTTCACCGGCCTGCTCACGCTCACCGACTTGGGTGCTGCTGATAACATCGACGCCGCGGCCGTCGCGCGGTACGCTAAGTCGCTAGAACAACCCGACGGCGGGTTCCTAGGAGCCGTCTGGGACCAGGGCGTCGACGTCGAGTATTCGTTTTACGGGTTGGCGACGTTGGGATTGTTGTCGAAACCGTTGGAATAGGGCGTAGGGTGTATCGATGTTCACGCGGTTCGCAAGTTGGACGGTCGCATGGGCGAGTTTCGGCGCGCTTGCCGCAACCGTCATGCGTAGCCTCATGGGAGAAGGCGATCCCCATTTCATCATGACGATCATGATCGCTACCGGCTCAATTGTCGGGGCAATTGGAGGCGCGACGCACGCGGTTGTCGACGCAATCGTCCAGCGTGGATTACAGAACGCTTTCCTATCGTTTTTACGCGATGGAGACGACGAGGCCGACGATGATTCCGCCGAAGTGGATGGTAGGGTGGGTCGAACGGAGTGAGGCCCACCATACGAAGATCCCTTCGGCCCAAACGACGAAAATCTGCGTCAGACCAATTCGTTGCGAGGTATACGTCGATGGTTCGATTTATCTGTTGGTCGATCGTTGGCATGGTCATGGGATTTGTGATCGGAGCGTTTCTGTTCAACACTACCCGCGGTAGTATTGCGTCCACGGACGGTGGAGTCATTGCAATGGGCCTCGCGTTTGCTGCCTGTACGCTCGCTGGGGCGATCGGTGGAGCAACGCACGAAGTGTTGCACTTCACCCTACATTTCGCGGGAACGCGACGTGGCGCGAAGGATGAATGACACGATGTCCCAACTCCAAATCACCAACGTTACCAAAGAATACCCCACGCGGACCGACCCGCTGGTGGTCCTCCGCGGCGTATCGCTGTCCGTCGCCGCCGGCGAAAACGTCGCCATCCTCGGCCCTAGCGGCTCCGGCAAGAGCACGCTGCTGTACATCTTGGGCACGCTCGAACGACCCACTTCCGGCAGCGTGTCGATCGACGGCCGCGATCCCTTCGCCCTCGACGAGCCGGCCCTGGCCAAATTCCGCAATACCGCCATCGGCTTCGTTTTCCAGGATCACCACCTGCTGCCGCAATGTTCGGTGCTGGAAAACGTGCTGATTCCGACCATCGCCGGCGGCGCGGCGGCCAACAGTTCGATCGATCGCGCTCGGTCGCTGCTCGATCGTGTCGGCCTGGCTCATCGGCTCGATCATCGCCCGGCAGAACTTTCCGGCGGCGAGCGGCAGCGCGTGGCCATCGCCCGCGCCATGATCAACCGGCCGCGATTGCTGCTGGCCGACGAACCGACGGGCAATCTCGACCGCACCACGGCGTCGTCCGTCGCGCAAATGCTGCTCGATCTGCCCCGCGAAGAACAAACCATGCTCATCACGGTCACGCACAGCCTCGAACTGGCCGCGTTGATGCAGAATCGCTACGAATTGGACGACGGGAAGCTCGTCGAACAAAACGGCAGCGAACACGCGTGAGTTCGCGTAGCCGCAGCGCGGTTTGCGAGCGAACGATTTCCGCCGCGCTGCCGGGTCCGCGCTGCCGAATCGACGGTAACTTGCGTTATTATCTTGCACCCTGCCCGCGAGGCGGGTAGCTTAGGGCGTCGCAGCATCGGACGCCGCCGGCCCTGGCCACTGACGTGGCGCGAGGCCGCCGTCCGAGCGCCACAGTTCACCGAGGCGGCGGTGGATCGATCCGCCGCGCACGAATCCTAATCTTGTGCGTGAGGGAAGTACGACATGGCAGAATCTTCGGCAGCGGCCGCCGCGCCGCTGGCTCCGCATCCCGGTTCGCAGCGGATGCCGCGGTGGAACGTCGGCGAACTGCCGGAGGCGCCCCGCGTCACGTGGCGGACCCTCGCGTTGCTGTTGGGGCCTGGACTGGTCAGCGGCGGGGCGGCGATCGGCGGCGGTGAGTGGCTGCTCGGTCCGCTGGTGACCGCACGATATGGCGGCGCGATGTTGTGGTTGGCGACACTGAGCATTCTCGGACAGGTCGTTTATAATTTTGAAATCAGCCGCTACACGCTCTACAGCGGCGAACCGATCTTTACGGGCAAGTTCCGCACGCTGCCGGGGCCGAAGTTCTGGTTGGTTGCATATTTGTTCCTCGATTTCGGCTCCCTGCTGCCCTACGCTGCGGCCAACGCGGCGCCACCGTTGTTTGCGGTGCTATTTGGTCGGCTGCCCGTGCCAAATTCCACGGCGATCACATCGGTTTTCTTGTGGATGGATTTCACCGACAAGGACATCTTGAGAACTTTTGGCATCTTGCTGTTCTTAGGAGCACTGTTGCCGCTAATCTTCGGCGGAAAGGTTTACAACTCGCTCAAGGCGGTGATGACGTTCAAGGTCATCGCCGTCTTGGGTTTTCTGACGATTGTGGCGGTGCTTTACTCCGAACCGTCGACGTGGCGGGACATCTTAAGCGGGTTCGTGAAGTTTGGTTCGATACCGGTCAGCACTCCCGATCCTGCCGGCGGCAATCCAATCGTCTCGACCGACAACGTGTTCCTCGCGCTGTGGGAAGGGAGGTCCATGCCGCAACTGGATTGGTCTGTGGTCGCGCTGCTCGCAGCGATGGCGGCGATTTCTGGCTCCGGCGGCTTAACGAACACCGCGGTCAGTGGCTACACGCGCGATCAAGGCTGGGGCATGGGCGTCCACGTCGGCGCTATTCCAAGCGCGATCGGCGGCCACAAGTTTTCGTTGTCTCATATGGGAACTGTATTTCGCATGACGACGGATTCGTTGCGTCGCTGGCGAGGGTGGTTGCGTCACGTCGCACGCGACCAATTGATCGTTTGGATGCCAGCGTGTTTTATCGGCATCGCTTTGCCGAGCATGTTATCGGTGCAGTTCTTGCCGCGCGGGACAAAGGAAGACGGCTGGAATGCCGCGGTGATGACCGCAAATGGAGTCCGCGATTCCGTGACGCCCGGTTGGGGTGGGTTTTTCTGGTACTGCACGATCCTGTGCGGTTTCCTGATTCTCTCAACGACGATGGTAACGACCGCCGATGGCGTGCTGCGGCGCTGGGTCGACGTTTTCTGGACCGGCAGCCCCCGACTTCAGAAGTGGGACGCCAAAGGTATCCGAAAGCTGTACTTCCTGGTGTTGTGTTGCTACGCGACGCTCGGCACGATTGCGATGGCGTTTATCGGTGTGCCCGAGTCGCTCTTGAAATGGGCCGGTAACATCTACAATTACGCACTCGGATTTAGCTGCTTGCATGCGCTGTACATCAATACGGCGCTGCTTCCCAAGGAATTGCGTCCAGGTTGGTTCAACCGTGTAGGCTTGGTGCTCGCGGGAGGCTTCTTCACCATCATTGCCATAATGGCTACGTTGGATCTGCTTAAGGTTTTCGAAGCCGCGAAGTGAGCAGCCTTCACGCGGCGCGACGGCTGTCATCAGTCGTCGTCGAAGCCCGTCGTGCCACTGTCGTTGTAATCTGTCGGCCCACCGAAGGACCAGCCGCCGTCTCCGCTGCCGCTGCTGTCGAGGCCGCTGGACCTGCGCCGGCGTCGCGGGCTCAATCCTTCGCCACCGAGCAGCATGGCCCCAAACAGGGCCGCTGCGCCGCAGAAGATCAGAATCGCGTAGAACGGCATGAAAACGCTCCGCAGTTGAGTTGCCCAGAGGCTATCTACAAAGAACGTGCTTGTTTTTCAAACTGTAGGAGGCGAATCCTTTCGCCGACTGAGCCGCAAAGCGAGTGTCTCGGCGAAAGGATTCGCCTCCTACAGTAAGAATCCTCGGCGATTCTTGGTAGATAGCCTCTCAGTTCGGTAATCGTTTCGGTGATCGCTCTTCGATGTCGCGCGGTTCCGCACGCCGCGCGTTTGGGCGTCTTGCCGTGCAAGCGTAGCACGTGCGAGTCGCCCGACGTCCCCGCCGCGCGTCGCCGCCGGCTCGCTGGAATGACTCCCGCGGCGGGCCGCCGCCGCACAATCGCGCCGGCCGTTACAAGCCCGTTACCGAACTCGCCTTGCCGCGCGGTCGTCAAAGACCCAAAGATAGAGGTGCGTTCTCACGTGTTCGCACCCACGGTTCCCGGTTTTGCCTCTTTCGGAGAAATCTCATGCATCGGTCCATCCATCGATCGTTCGCCGCGTCGGCCGCCGCGCTTTGTGGCGCGCTCGCGCTTGCGTTTGTTGTTGCTCTGTCTGGCGTCTCGTGGGCCGAACGCGTAAACGCCGTCGACAAGTCCGCGTCCGGCCGCGTGTCGCACGTCACGCTGTATCGCGGGCAGGCAATGATCACACGCACCGTGCCGGTCGACGGCGACAAGGGCGTGATCGATCTGGTCGTGGGCGACTTGCCGGAGCAGATCGTTGCCGAAAGCCTGTTCGCCGAAGGAAGCGACGCCATCGTGGTCCGCGCCGTACGATTTCGCAGCCGCGCGGTGATCGACGAACCGCGCGAGGAAGTCCGCAAGCTGGACGACGAGATCGCCGGCCTGCAGGAGAAGATCGACGTCAACGCCAAGTCGCAGCAGTTGCTCGTCAAGCGAACGGCCTACCTCGATCAACTCGAAGGGTTCGTCGCCCCCACGGCCAAGACGGAGCTTTCCAAAGGCGTGCTCGACGCCGAGGCGCTCGAAAAGATCACGACGTACTCCTTCGAGCAGCGCAAGCTGATCGTCACCGAGCAGGTCGCCCTCGAAAAGGAAGCCAAGCAACTCGCCGAACAGCTTTCGCTGGCCGAGCGGAAACGGGCCGAGATCGCCGCCGGGTCGTCGAAGACGATTCGCGAGGCCGTGCTGTTTCTCGACAAACTGGCCGAAGGGCCGCAGAACGTGCGGCTCAACTATCTGGTCAACAATGCCGGCTGGTCGCCGACGTACACCTTCCGTAGCGACAAGGATCGCACTGTTCGGCGTCAATTAGCTCTGCCCTTTAGCGACAATTAGGATGATCGCTGAA